>NZ_BAAGTX010000001.1:0-351686 GCF_054781695.1 Thalassiella azotivora | reverse complement strand
CGCCGACCGGTTCGGCGCGCAGGTGCTCGTCGTGTCCCTGGACGTGCGCCGCTGCGCGGAGGGCACCAGCACCGACTCGGGGTTCGAGGTGACCACGCACGGTGGGCGCCGGGGGACCGGCCTGGACGCCGTCGCCTGGGCCGCGCGCGTGGCCGCGCTCGGGGCGGGGGAGATCCTGCTCAACTCGATGGACGCCGACGGCACCCGGGCGGGCTTCGACCTGGAGCTGGTGACCGCGGTGCGCGGCGCCTGCGACGTCCCGCTGGTGGCCAGCGGGGGCGCGGGTGCGGTCGAGCACTTCCCGCCGGCCGTGGACGCCGGGGCGGACGCCGTGCTGGCCGCCAGCGTGTTCCACTTCGGCCAGCTGACCGTCGGGCAGGTCAAGGACGCGCTGCGGTCGGCGGGGCACCCCGTCCGCTGACCCGACCGGCGCGCCGAGGCGCCCGGCGACGTCCGCTACAGCTTCAGCACGCTCTCCCCGAACGCCGCCACGGCGCGGGGGGAGCCGCCGACCTGCACGCGGGCGTGCGCACGTCGTCCGGAGGCGAACAGCACGAGCTCGCCGGGCCGGCCGGTCAGCACGACGGTCTCCGCGCCCGACCGCACGTGGCGGCGCGGACCGTCGGGGACGACGAGGACGACGCCGACGGGCGAGCTGCGGAACATCATCCGCGCCTGGACGCCGAGGGCGTCCCACAGCGCCGTCTCGTAGCGCTCGTCGAGGTCGCGCGCCTGCCACCCCGGCCGGGCGCGGCGGACGTCCTCGCAGTGGATGAAGTGCTCGGTGAGGTTCGCGGCGGCGTCCACGGCCGGCAGCGCGAACGGGCTCAGGCGCGGCGGTCCCGCCTCGAACCGGTCCACGAGCTCGCCGAACGGCCGGCGCGCGTAGCGGGTGCGCACCTTCTCGGTCCACTCGGCCAGCAGCGGGACCTGCTGCAGGAGCACGCCCGGGCCGGTGTCGGGACGGGCCTCGCGGACCACGAGGTGGGCGGCCAGGTCGCGTGCCGTCCACCCCTCGCACAGGGTCGGGGCGTCGGGTCCTGCCGCCCTGAGCTCCTGGGCGAGGGCACGGCGTTCGCGGGCGGCGTGGCTCATGCCCCGATCGTCGCAAAGCCCGGCCGACGGCGCTCCCGGGGGCCGGTCGGGGCGCGCGTGAGGTGGCTCTCACCCCGGCCGGTGACCGGCGCGAAAAGCGGTCGCGGAATCGTCGGATGTCTGTGAGAGGGTGGAACGCTCCCCACCCGAGACCAGGAGGCCCCGCATGCCCGACCGCACCGCCGGCCCGCCGGCGTCCGGTCGTCCCAGCCCGCTCCCGTCACCCCCACCTGCCGCGTCAGCCCCGCCTGCCGCGTCGGCACCGCCAGCCGCGTCCTCCTCGCCTGCCGCGTCAGCCCAGCCTGCGCGGCGCGCGCGGCCGCAGGGCTCCACCCGGCAGGGCTTCGCCGTGGTGTGGCGCGGCATCCGCGAGTCGCCGCGGACGTTCGCGGTGGCGGTGGCCGGTGCCGCCGTCTACGGAGCCGGCGTCGCGGGCCTCGGGTGGGTCCTCGGTGAGGTGACGGACCGCGTGCTCACCCCGGCCTTCGAGGCGGGCACGGTGGAGGCCACGAGCCTGTGGGCCGCCGCCGGCGTGCTGGCCGCCGTCGCCGGGGCCACGGCGGTCGGCGTGGCGGTCCGCCGGATCTTCGCCGGGGTGACGTCCATCGGGCTGCAGGCCCGGTACCGGCGCGAGGTCACCCGCCAGTACCTGCGGCTGCCCCTGTCCTGGCACCACCGCCACCCGGCGGGGCAGCTGCTGTCGAACGCCAACGCCGACGTCGAGGCGTCGTTCATGGTGTTCAACCCGCTGCCGTTCTCCGTCGGCGTGCTGGTGATGCTCGCCGTCGCGGGCGTGGCCATGCTCGCCGCGGACCCGGTGCTCGCCGCCGTCGGCCTCGTCGTCCTGCCGGCGGTCGCCGCCGCCAACGTCGTCTACCAGCGGTACATGTCGCCGCTCGTCGTCCGCGCCCAGCAGCTGCGCGCGGACGTGTCCGCCGTGGCGCACGAGAGCTTCGACGGCGCGCTCGTCGTCAAGGCGCTCGGCCGCGAGGCGGAGGAGACGGAGCGCTTCGCCGCCGCCGCCCACCGCCTGCGGGACGCCAACGTCGCGGTCGGCCGCACCCGCGGGGTCTTCGACCCGCTGGTCGAGGCGCTGCCCACCCTCGGCACCCTCGCGGTGCTCGGCGTCGGCACCTGGCGCGTCGACGCGGGCACCGCCCAGGCGGGGGACGTCGTCCAGGTCGCCTACCTGCTGACGCTGCTGGCGTTCCCCGTGCGCGCCATCGGCTGGGTGCTCGGCGAGCTGCCGCGCGCCGCCGTCGGTTTCGGGCGGGTCTCCTCGGTGCTGGACGCCCGCGGGGAGATGCGGCACGGGGCGAGCGAGGTGCCGCCGGGCGGCCCGCTCGGCCTGTCCGTGCGCGGTGCCGGCTTCTCCTACACGGCCGGTGCGGCCGAGGACCTCGACGCCGGCGTCGGCCGGCGGCACGACCCCGACGAGGCCGACGAGCCCGACGTCCCGGTGGAGGTGCCGGTGCTGCACGAGGTCACGCTCGACGTGACCGCCGGCAGCACCGTGGCGGTGGTGGGACCCACCGGTTCGGGCAAGTCCACCCTCGCGTCGCTGCTCGTGCGGCTGGTCGACCCGCGCACGGGCGAGGTCGTCCTCGACGGCCGCGACGTGCGCGACCTCGCCGGCGGGCAGGTCGCCGCCGTCGCGTCGCTCGTGCCGCAGTCGACGTTCGTCTTCGAGGACACCGTGCGCGGCAACGTCACCCTCGGCGCCGACGTCGACGACGAGGCGGTGTGGCGGGCGCTGCGCCTGGCGCAGGCGGACGGGTTCGTCGCCGCCCTCCCCGCCGGGCTCGACACCCGCGTGGGGGAGCGCGGGGCGAGCCTGTCCGGTGGCCAGCGGCAGCGGCTGGCGCTGGCCCGCGCGCTCGTGCGCTCGCCGCGGCTGCTGGTGATGGACGACGCCACCTCCGCGGTCGACCCGCGCGTCGAGCAGGCGATCCTCGCGGGCCTGCGGGAGGGCTCGGGCGGGGTGACCGTCGTCGTCGTCGCCTACCGCAAGGCGACCATCGCCCTGGCCGACGAGGTGGTCTTCGTCGAGCGCGGCCGCGTGGTCGACCGCGGGACGCACACCGAGCTGCTGGGGCGCAGGGACCGCTACCGGCACCTCGTCAACGCCTACGAGGAGGCGGCGGCCGCCGAGCGCGCCACCGCCCAGGAGCCCGCCGAGGAGGTGCCGTCGTGAGCGCGGCCATCGAGACCGCAGCCACCAGCGGCGTCGTGGCGACCGTGCGCCGCGGTCTGGCGCTGTCCCCGGAGATCCGCCAGGGGCTGGGGGTCACGCTGGCCCTGGCGGTCGTCGCCACCGCCGGGCGGGTGGTCGTCCCGATCACCGTGCAGCGCACCGTCGACGACGGCATCAACGCCTCCGGCGGGCCGGACGTGCACGCGGTCACCCAGCTCGTCGCGGTCGCCGCGGTGGCGGTCCTGGCGACCGGCGTCATCTCCTACCTCGTCAACCTGCGGCTCTTCCGGGCCACCGAGGCGGGGCTGGCGACGTTGCGCACGACGGCGTTCCGCCGCGTGCACGACCTGTCGGTCCTCACCCAGAGCACCGAGCGCCGCGGGGCCCTGGTCAGCCGCGTCACCAGCGACGTCGACACCATCAGCACGTTCATGCAGTTCGGCGGCCTGCTGCTCATCCTGTCGGTCGGCCAGCTCGTCGTCGCCACGGCGCTGATGGCGTTCTACTCGGTGCCCCTGACCCTGCTGGTGCTGGCGATGTTCGCGCCGCTGGTCCTGCTCGGACGCTGGCTGCAGCGTCGCGTCTCGGCCGCCTACGGCCTCGTCCGCGAACGGGTCGGCGACATGCTCGGGGCCATCTCCGAGACGGTCGTCGGCGCCGACACGATCCGGGCCTACGCGATCGAGCGCCGCACCGGCCGGCGCGTCCAGGAGCGCGTCGAGGCGCACCGCGCCGCGTACGTGCGGGCCCAGGTCCTGGTGTCCCTGAGCTTCTCCTCCGGCGTCCTGGTCTCCGGCCTGGTCGTCGCCGCCGTCGTGCTCGTCGGCACCTGGACGGGTGCGGCCGGCGCCCTGACGCTGGGCGAGCTGCTCGCGTTCCTCTTCCTGGTGCAGCTCTTCACCGGCCCGGTCCAGAGCGTCACCGAGATCCTCAACGAGCTGCAGAACGCGGTCGCCGGCTGGCGGCGCGTGCTGGCCGTGCTGGACACCCCGGCCGACGTCGCGGACCCGGGGGAGGAGGGCGAGGTGCTGCCGCGCGGGCCCATCACGGTCGAGTTCGACCGGGTGTGGTTCGCCTACCCCGGCGGGCAGCCGGTGCTGCGCGACGTCAGCCTGACCATCCCCCCGCGGACCAAGGTCGCCGTGGTGGGGGAGACCGGCTCGGGCAAGACCACGCTGGCGAAGCTGCTCACGCGGTTGCAGGACCCGGCGTCCGGGCAGGTACGGCTCGACGGCGTCGACCTGCGCCGGGTCCGCTTCTCCAGCCTGCGCGAGCGCGTCGTCATGGTGCCGCAGGAGGGCTTCCTGTTCGACGCCTCCCTGCTGCACAACATCCGCTACGGCCGTCCGACCGCCACCCGCGACGACGTCGAGCTGGCGCTGACCGAGCTCGGCCTGGCCGACTGGGTGGAGTCGCTGCCCCGCGGGCTGGACAGCGCGGTCGGCCAGCGGGGCGAGTCGCTGTCGGCCGGCGAGCGCCAGCTCGTGGCGCTGGCCCGTGCCTACCTCGCCGACCCGGACCTGCTGGTGCTGGACGAGGCCACCTCCGCGGTCGACCCGGGGACGGAGACCCGCATCCAGCGCGCCCTCGCCGGGGTCACCCACGGCCGGACGTCGGTGGCGATCGCGCACCGGCTGTCCACGGCGGAGAGCGCGGACCTCGTCGTCGTGGTGGACGCCGGCGAGGTGGTCGAGGTCGGCCGGCACGCCGACCTCGTGGACGCCGGTGGCGTCTACTCGCGGCTGCACGCGTCCTGGGCGGCGCAGCTCAGCGGCTGAGGCCCGCGGCCGGGGCCGGCGCGTGGCGCCGGCCCGCCGGCTGGCCGGACGCGGGGGCCTGCGGCCGGCCGGGGTCTGGGAGGATCGGGCCGTGGACGCCCCGACCCCGTTGGACCCCGCCGTGGCGGCGCGCCTCAAGCGCGACGCCGACGGCCTGGTCGCCGCCGTCGTCCAGCAGCACGACACCGGGCAGGTGCTCATGGTCGGCTGGATGGACGACGAGGCGCTGCACCGCACGCTCACCACCGGCCGGGTGACCTTCTGGTCGCGCAGCCGGCAGGAGTACTGGCGCAAGGGGGACACCTCCGGGCACGTCCAGCACGTCGTCTCCGCCGCCCTCGACTGCGACGGCGACGCCGTGCTCGTGCGCGTGGACCAGGTCGGTGCGGCGTGCCACACCGGCAGCCGTTCCTGCTTCGACGGCCGCGACCTGGGCGCCGTCCCCGCCTCCCACGTCCAGGCGGGTGCCTCGACGGACGGCACGGATGGCACGACCCGTACGGACCGCCTCGGGACGCCCGAGCGGGGTGGGAGCGCGTGAGCGCCGGACCGGGCCGCGAGCTCGGCGGGGTGTGGCCGAGCCTGGAGGTGTTCCGCGAGCTGGCCCGCGACCGCCGCGTCGTGCCGGTCGTCCGGCGCCTGCTGGCCGACGCCGAGACGCCGATCGGCCTGTACCGCAAGCTCGCCGCCGACGCGCCCGGCACGTTCCTGCTGGAGTCGGCCGAGCACGGCGGGGTCTGGTCGCGCTACTCCATCGTCGGCGCCCGCTCCCGTGCGGTGCTCACCAGCCGCGACGGGCAGGCCCACTGGCTCGGCGAGCCACCGGTGGGCGTGCCCACCTCGGGGCCGCCGTTGGACGCCCTGGCCGGCACCCTGCAGGCCCTGCACACGCCCGCGCTGCCCGGCCTGCCGCCGCTGACCGGTGGCATGGTGGGGGTGCTGGCGTACGACGCCGTCCGCTCCTGGGAGCGGGTCGGTGACCACGCGGTCGACGAGCTGGGCGTCCCGGACCTGATGATGTCGCTGGCCACGGACGTCGCCGTGCTGGACCACGCTGACGGGACGCTGCTCCTGGTCGCCAACGCGGTGAACTACGACGCCACGGACGAGCGGGTCGACGAGGCCTGGGCCGACGCCGTGGCGCGCCTGGACCGGATGACCGCGGACGTCGGGCGCCCGGCGCCGTCGACGGTCGCCGTCCACGACGTCGTCCCCGGCCCCGAGCCGCGCGCCCGCACCCGGCGCGAGGACTACCTGCACGCCGTCCGGACCGGTCTGCAGGCCATCCGCGACGGCGAGGTGTTCCAGGTCGTCCTGTCGCAGCGCTTCGACCTCGACTGCCCGGCCGACGCCCTCGACGTGTACCGCTGCCTGCGGGCCTCCAACCCCAGCCCGTACATGTACCTCTACCGGGGGACGACCCCGGACGGCGTGGCGCTGGACGTCGTGGGGTCCAGCCCGGAGGCGCTGGTCAAGGTGCAGCACGGCCACGTGCTGGCGCACCCCATCGCGGGCACCCGGCCGCGGGGGCGCAAGCCGGAGGAGGACGCCTACCTGGCCGAGGAGCTGCTCGCCGACGTCAAGGAGCGGGCCGAGCACCTGATGCTCGTCGACCTCGCCCGCAACGACCTGGCCCGCGTCTGCGACCCCGGATCCGTGGACGTCGTGGACTTCATGTCCGTCGAGCGGTACAGCCACGTCATGCACCTCGTCTCCACCGTCACCGGGCAGCAGCGGGACGGCGCCACCGCCATGGACGTGCTGCGCTCCGCGTTCCCCGCCGGCACCCTCTCCGGTGCCCCCAAGCCCCGCGCGCTCGAGCTCATCGACGAGCTGGAGCCCGTGCGGCGCGGGGTGTACGGGGGAGTGGTGGGCTACCTCGACTTCGCCGGTGACCTCGACATGGCCATCGCCATCCGCACCGCCGTCCTGCGCGACGGCGTCGCCCACGTCCAGGCCGGCGCCGGGATCGTGGCCGAGTCGGTGCCGGAGAACGAGGACGCCGAGTGCCGGCACAAGGCCGCCGCGGCGCTGCGGGCGGTCGCGACCGCGTGCACCCTGCGTCCCGCGGGTGAGCCGTGACCTCCGGTGCCCCCGTGCCCGTCCTGCACCGCCGCGCGGTCGTGGTGCTCGCGGCGACCTCCCTGGCCGCCCTGCTGGTGCTCGCCGCGTCCCGCACGTGGCTCGTCGCCCAGGTCAGCGACCCGCTCACCGGGGTCACCGTGGTGGACGTGACGGGGGGCCGCGCCGCCCCCGTGGTCCCCGCCCTGGGCCTCGTGGCGCTGGCGGCCGCCGGTGCGCTGACGATCGCCCGGCGGGTCGGGAGCCTGGTCGGCACCCTGGTGCTGGCGGCCGCCGGCCTGGGTGCGGTCGCCGCGGCGCTGCGCGTCGTCGCGGTCCCGGGCGAGGCCGCACGGTCCGCGGCCGCCGAGGTGGCCGGCGTGACGCCGGCCTCGGTGGACGTCGCGGGCGTGCCGGTCAGCGTGACCGCGTGGGCGTGGGTCGCCGCGGTCGTCGCCGCGGCGCTCGTGCTCGTCTCGGGCCACGCGCTGGTGGCCCGCCGCGGATGGGGTGGCGCTGGGTCGGGCTCCCGCTTCGAGCGGGGCGCCCGATCGGCCACCACGTCGGCGGCGCCAGGGTCGTCGGGGTCGGCGGTCGGCGGCGCGGACGGCGCGGACGGCGCCGCCACCGAGGAGCCCACGCTCGCCTGGGACGCCCTCGACCGGGGAGAGGACCCGACACGTGGAGGCGACGGGCCCCCGTCCTGAGAGGATGGGCCCGTGCACCCGCGCGGTGCAGTCACCAGCACCACCCGAGCGGCACCCACCAGCAGACCCACCAGCACCACCCGAGCAGTGAGCGACACGACCGGCCGCCGGCCGGCAGGACCGAGGAGGACACCGTCCATGGCTGACGCCCAGCGCACGAGCGAGCGGACCGCGAAGGGCGGCGACGTCGCGGCCGCCGCCCACCACGACGACCACGGTCACAGCGTCGCCGCCTGGACCCTGGTGGCCATCGTGCTCGTCGGCTGCCTGATCAGCTCGTTCGCGCTGGTCCTGGCGCAGCCCTGGATGTTCTGGGCCGGCCTCGGCGTCGTGGTCGTCGGCCTCGTCGTCGGCAAGGTGCTCCAGGCCATGGGCTTCGGCGCCAAGGTCTACGAGCAGTCCTCCACCGACCCGAACCGCCAGCAGGGCGTCAAGTGACCCCGGTGGCCGGAGCCGCGACGCGCACGCGCGCGTCGCGGCTCCTGCCACCGCTGCTCACCGGCGCCACCGTGGGCGCCGCGACCCTCGCCGTCGCCGTACGCAGCCCGCACGTCCCCGGGAGCTGGGGCTGGTGCCCGTGGCTCGAGCTCACCGGCACCTTCTGCCCCGGGTGCGGCGGTCTGCGCGCCGTCCACGACGCCGTCCACCTCGACCTGGTGTCGGCGCTGTCCAGCAACGCCTACGTCGTCGTCGCCGGGGGCGTGTCGGTCCTCGCCTGGGCGCTCTGGCTGCGCGCGGCTGCGGCGGGCCGGCGGGTCGACTGGGGCCGGTGGGTCACCGGCCGCGTGGCCTGGGTGGCCGTCACGGCGTTGGTCGTGTTCTCCGTCGTCCGCAACACCGGCCTGGCTCCCTGGTTGGCGCCGCCGCTCGTCTGACGCCGCGCATCCGAAGAGGCAGCGCGACAGGCTGAGCCTGCTCAGGGCGGACCACCCCGGACGGACGCGAGGGGCCGCACCCGGACGGGTGCGGCCCCTCGGTGGTCCGCCCGGACGGCACCGGGCGCGCGACGTCAGAGGTTCTCGACGAGGCAGTCGGCGTACTCCTGGTCGGACATCTCGTTCGGGTCGCACTCCTCGGTCTGGCCGAGGAGGGCCAGCCCGGCGACGGTCAGCACGATCGACAGGATCGCGCCGATCGCGCCGAGGATGACGCCGGTCAGCGCCATGCCCTTGTTGGTGGCCTGACCCTTCTTCACCTTGCCCATGCCGATGATGCCGAGCACCACGGCCGCGATGCCGGCGGGCACCGCCAGGAACCAGAGGCAGAAGGTGACGAGGGCGACGATGCCGAGCACGAGGGCGGCGATGCCCATGCCGTTGCTCGGCTTGCCGGCCGGCGCGCCACCCGGCGTCCCGTACTGGGGCGCGGCCCCGTACTGCGGGTCCTGGCCGTACTGGGGCGCCTGGCCGTACTGCGGTGCCGGCTGGTCCTGGCCGGACGGGTTCTGCTGGCCCTCACCCGGGTTCTGCGGGTTCGGGTCGTTCGGAGTGCTCACGTGGTCTCCCCTGGGTGGCGGCACGGCGCCGCCTCGATGCGCTGGTACGCAGGTCACCGTATCGGCTCGCGCGCACGGCCACCGGCACGTGGTGCGCGCGGGGCGCGGGCGTCGGGGGACGGTCGGCGGCCCGCCCGGCCGCGGGTGCACCCGCACGGGCTAGCATCGGCCGCGTCCGGTCCCCGGGCGCCCGTCCGCGGAGCGTCCGTCCCCATCCCGCTGGAGCGACTTCGTGAGCGTGCTGGACGACATCATCGCCGGCGTCCGTGAGGACCTCGCCGAGCGCGAGGCGCAGGTGCCGCTCGCCGCGCTCAAGGAGCGTGCAGCGCAGGCCCCGCCCGCCCGGGACGCGGTGGCCGCGCTGCGCCGCGCCCAGGGCCCGCAGGGCGAGCCGGCCGTCAAGGTCATCGCCGAGGTGAAGCGGTCCAGCCCGAGCAAGGGGGCGCTCGCGGCCATCGGCGACCCCGCCGGGCTGGCCCGGGACTACGAGGCCGGAGGCGCCTCGGTGATCAGCGTCCTCACCGAGCGCCGGCGGTTCGGCGGCAGCCTGCAGGACCTCGTGGACGTGCGCGCCGCGGTCGACGTGCCCGTGCTGCGCAAGGACTTCGTGGTCACGCCCTACCAGGTCTGGGAGGCCCGTGCGCACGGCGCCGACCTGGTCCTGCTCATCGTCGCCGCGCTCGAGCAGCCGGCCCTGGAGTCGCTGGTCGAGCGGATCCACTCGCTCGGCATGACGGCGCTCGTGGAGTGCCACGACGCGGACGAGGTGCCCCGGGCCGTCGCGGCCGGCGCGCGGGTCGTCGGCGTCAACGCCCGGGACCTGCGCACCCTCGAGGTCGACCGCACCGTGTTCACGCGGCTCGCGCCCCTCGTCCCGGACGACGTCGTGCGCGTCGCCGAGTCGGGTGTGCGCGGGCCGCACGACGTGCTGGAGTACGCGCGGGACGGGGCGGACGCGGTGCTGGTCGGTGAGTCCCTGGTGACCGGAGGCGACCCCCGCGCGGCCGTCGCCGACCTCGTCGCGGCCGGCGCGCACCCCGCGCTGCGGACGGGCCGGCCGTGACCGGGCAGCCGGCCGACGGCCCGGTGGAGGCCCCCGCGGGTGCCGCCGCCACCGGCCCGCTGCGCGCGCAGCACGGGCCCTACTTCGGCCAGTTCGGGGGCCGGTTCGTCCCCGAGGCCCTCGTGCACGCCCTGGACGAGCTGGAGAGGTGCTATCGGGACGCCTGGGCCGACCCCGCCTTCCGCGCCGAGCTGGACCGGCTGCACGCCACGTACACCGGCCGGCCGAGCATCCTGACGGAGGTCCCGCGCTTCGCCGAGCACGCCGGCGGCGCCCGGGTGCTGCTCAAGCGGGAGGACCTCAACCACACCGGCTCCCACAAGATCAACAACGTGCTGGGCCAGGCGCTGCTCACCCAGCGGATGGGCAAGACCCGCGTCATCGCCGAGACCGGTGCCGGCCAGCACGGGGTCGCCACGGCCACGGCGGCCGCGCTGCTGGACCTGGAGTGCGTGGTCTACATGGGTGAGGTCGACACCCGCCGCCAGGCGCTCAACGTGGCCAGGATGCGGCTGCTCGGCGCCGAGGTGGTGCCCGTGACCACCGGCTCCCGCACGCTCAAGGACGCCATCAACGAGGCGCTGCGCGACTGGGTCACCAACGTCGACAGCACCCACTACCTGCTGGGCACGGTCGCCGGACCGCACCCCTTCCCGGAGATGGTCCGCGACTTCCACGCCGTCATCGGCGAGGAGGCCCGCGCGCAGGTCCTCGAGCTCGTGGGCCGGCTGCCGGACGCCGTCCTGGCCTGCGTCGGCGGGGGGTCGAACGCGATCGGCATCTTCCACGCGTTCCTCGACGACCCAGGGGTCGCCCTGGTCGGCCTGGAGGCGGGCGGCGAGGGGTTCGCCACGGGCCGGCACGCGTCGTCCATCACCGCCGGCGTGCCGGGGGTCCTGCACGGGGCGCGCTCCTACCTGCTCCAGGACGAGGACGGCCAGACCGTCGAGTCCCACTCGGTGTCCGCCGGCCTGGACTACCCGGGCGTCGGCCCGGAGCACGCCTGGCTGGCGGAGATCGGCAGGGCCACCTACCGGCCGGTCGACGACGCCGCGGCGATGGAGGCGTTCCGGCTGCTGTGCCGCACGGAGGGCATCATCCCGGCGATCGAGAGCGCCCACGCCCTGGCCGGGGCGCTGGAGACGGGGCGCGAGCTGGGGCCCGACGGCGTGGTGCTGGTGAACCTGTCCGGGCGCGGCGACAAGGACGTCGACACCGCCGCCCGGTGGTTCGGTCTGGTGACCGAGGCCGAGCTCGTCGAGTCCGCCGCGGCCGCCGCCGCGGAGCCCGTGGCCGAGTCGGACGGAGCCGGGTGGTGAGCACGGTGCAGGGCCAGCCCGCAGGTGACGCGGCGCGACCGGACGCGGGAGCGCCCGGCGTGAGCGCCCAGACGCCCACCGGACGCACCGGCGCGCTGCTGGACGGCCTGCGCGAGCAGGGACGCCCGGCGCTCGTCGGGTACCTGCCGGTCGGCTTCCCGGACCTGGACGCCTCGGTGGCGGCGGCCCGCGCGGCCGTGGACGCCGGGGTCGACGCCCTCGAGCTCGGCTTCCCCTACAGCGACCCCGTGATGGACGGGCCGCTGATCCAGTCGGCGGCCGAGCGGGCGCTCGCGGCCGGGACCCGCGCGCGGGACGTGGTGCGCGCCGTCGAGCAGGTGGCGACCACCGGCGTGCCCGTGCTCGTCATGACGTACTGGAACCCGGTGATGCGCTACGGCGTCCAGGCGTTCGCCCGCGACCTCGCGGCGGCCGGGGGCGCCGGGCTCATCACCCCCGACCTGCTGCCCGAGGAGGCGGGGGAGTGGCTCGCCGCCAGCGACGAGCACGACCTCGACCGGGTCTTCCTCGTCGCCCCCTCCTCGACCCCGCAGCGTCTGGCCTCGACCGCCCGCGCGTGCCGCGGGTTCGTGTACGCCGCCTCCACGATGGGGGTCACCGGCGTCCGCGAGTCCGTCGGCGACCAGGCCGAGCGGCTGGTGCAGGCCACCCGCGAGGCCGGGGCCCCGCGGGTCTGCGTCGGGGTGGGGGTCTCGACCGGCGCCCAGGCCACGCAGGTGGGCCGCTACGCCGACGGGGTCATCGTCGGCTCGGCGCTCGTGCGGGCCCTGGACGAGGGCGGCGAGCCGGCGCTGCGGTCCCTCGTCGAGGACCTCGCCGCCGGGGTGGCGGGAGCCCGCCGGTGACCGCGGTCGCGCAGCTGGCGACGACGGTCCCCGGCCTGCCGACGTTCATCCCCAGCCCGTCGCAGGGCGTGTGGTACCTCGGCCCGCTGCCGCTGCGCGCCTACGCCCTGGCCATCCTCGCGGGGATCTTCCTGGCGATCTGGCTGGGGGAGCGGCGCTGGCGGGCACGCGGTGGCCCCGAGGGGACGGTCACGGAGGTCGCGGTCTGGGCCGTGCCCTTCGGCATCGTCGGCGGTCGGCTCTACCACGTCGTGTCGTCCCCGGACGCCTACTTCGGCTCGGGGGGCGACCCGTGGCGGGCGCTGGAGATCTGGCGCGGCGGGCTCGGGATCTGGGGGGCGGTCGCGCTCGGGGCCGTCGGCGCGTGGATCGGGTGCCGGCGCGCCGGGGTGCGCCTGCCGGCCTTCGCCGACGCGGTGGCCCCGGGCATCCTCCTGGCCCAGGCCGTCGGGCGGATCGGCAACTACTTCAACCAGGAGCTCTTCGGCGCACCGACGACGCTGCCGTGGGCGCTGGAGATCGACCCGCCGTACCGGCCGGACGGGTACGAGCAGTTCGCCACCTTCCACCCCACGTTCCTGTACGAGCTCGTCTGGAACGTCGCGGGGGTCGGCCTCCTGCTGTGGCTGGACCGCCGCTACCGCCTCGGGCACGGCCGCGTCTTCTGGGCCTACGTCGTGGTGTACACGCTGGGACGGGTCTGGATCGAGGCGCTGCGGATCGACGAGGCCGAGCGGGTCCTGGGCCTGCGCCTCAACGTCTGGACGTCGGTCGTGCTCTGCCTCGTGGGCGTGCTGGGCTTCTGGCTGAGCAACCGGCTGCGACCGGGCCGTGAGCGCGACGTCACGCGCGCCGGACGCGCTCGGCCCGCCGCCCCGTCAGGCGCCGACGAGGCCGGGGGCGAGCAGCACGCAGAGGAACCGGCCGAAGCGGCCGGCGAAGCCGACACCCGCGAAGACCCACCAGCGCATGCGCAGGGACCCGGCCAGGACGCTGACCACGGCGAACGGCGGTAGCCCGGCGAAGGCGCTGACCGCCGTCACCGCCGCGGGCCCCCACACGTGCCGCTCGCACCAGCGGCGCACGCCGTCCATCCGCTCCGTCCACCGGCCCCGCGCGGAGCCCTGACGGCGCAGCCGGGCCACGTCCACGGCGCCGCGGCCCAGCAGGTAGAACCCGAGCTTGCCGGTCATCTGGCCCGCGGCTGCGGCCAGCGCGAGCAGGACCGCAGGCTCGTCCGTGGCGACGGCGACGCCCACGAGGTACACCTCGGCGTTCGCCACCGGGACCACGGCCGACAGCAGGCAGAACAGGAACGTCCCCGCCGCCGTCATCGCCGTCCTCCCCGCCCTGGGGGCGCCGCCCGCCTCGCCGCGGTCGACCCGCCCTGGTGCCCATCCCACCACGTCGGCGGGAGCTAGGGTCGTCCCCGTGCCCGTCCGACCCTCCGTGCGACCACGGGCCCGGTCCCGGACGGCGCTCGGCAGCGGCCTGCGCTGGCGGGCGCCGGCGCCCCGCTGCGGGCACCGCGGCTGCTGGGACGGCTGGCGCGAGCCGCTGCTGACCTGGCCGAACCTGGTGACGCTCGTGCGCACCGTCGTGGCGCTGGCGCTGTCGGCGGCCGCCGTGTCCGCCGGGTCGCAGGCCCTGCTGCTCGCCGGGCTGGTCGTCTACTGGGCCGGTGACGTGCTCGACGGCCTGGTGGCCCGGCGTCTGGGGCAGGAGACCAGGGGCGGTGCGCTGCTGGACGTCATCAGCGACCGGGCCTGCAGCGTCGCGTTCTGGGTCCCCTGGGCGGTGTGGCACCCGGAGCTGGCGTGGGCGGTCGCGCTGTACGTGCTGGAGTTCGCCGTGGTGGACGCGGTCCTGTCCGTGGCGTGGCTGTCCTGGCCGCTGGTCTCGTGCAACTACGTCGACAGGGCGCTGCCCCTGGTCCACCGGCTCAACTGGTGGCCGCCGGCCAAGGTCGTCAACACCGCCGGTCTGGTGCTGCTCGCGGTCCTGTGGCCGCAACCGGTGCTCGCGGTGGTCTTCGTGGTGGCCGTGGGCGTCGTCAAGGTGGTCAGCCTCGTGCACCTGCACGCCGCGGCGCCCGGACCCCGGCCCGGCTGCGCCGCGGCTCCGGCGCCGGAGCCCCGTCGTCTCATGAAGCGGGACGGCGCGTCTGAGCTGTGAGATGGTCCGCAGGCGCCGGCGGCTTCAGTCCGCCGGACGCGTCGTGTATCGTCCCAACGCCAGCACAAGGGGCCAGCGCCGTCCCCGTCCGCCCCCAGGGGCCACTTCCGCCCGATGCGCCGCCGAGCCGCGGCCGTCACGCCAGGACGGTGCCGATGATCTCTCCCTTCACCCGATTCTCCGCCGGACCGCAGGCCCAGGGCCTGTACGACGGCGAGCACGAGCACGACGCCTGCGGCGTCGCCTTCGTGGCGACCCTGCGCGGTGAGCCCGGGCACGACATCGTCGAGCACGCCCTCACGGCGCTGCGCAACCTGGACCACCGCGGCGCCGTGGGCGCCGAGGTCGACACCGGTGACGGGGCGGGGATCCTCACCCAGGTGCCCGACGCGTTCCTGCGCGACGTCGTCGGTTTCGAGCTGCCCGCCCGGGGCTCCTACGCGGTGGGCACCGTGTTCCTGCCCGACGACGACGCCGAGGACGCCGAGGCGGTCCGCCGGATCGAGCAGATCGCCGGCGAGGAGGGTCTGCGGGTCCTGGGGTGGCGCGACGTCCCCACCACCCCCGACCTCGTCGGGTCGATGGCCCGCTCCTGCATGCCCAGGTTCCGCCAGCTCTTCGTCGCCGGCGACAAGGTGCCCGTCCAGGGCCTGGCCCTGGACCGGCTGGCCTACTGCGCCCGCAAGCGCGTCGAGCGCGAGACCGGGGTGTACGTCGCCTCCCTGTCCTGCCGGACCCTGCTCTACAAGGGCATGCTGACCACGGGGCAGCTCGAGCCGTTCTTCCCGGACCTGTCCGACCGCAGGTTCGCCAGCGAGCTCGCGGTCGTCCACTCCCGCTTCTCCACGAACACCTTCCCCTCCTGGCCGCTGGCCCACCCCTTCCGCTTCATCGCGCACAACGGTGAGATCAACACCGTCAAGGGCAACCGCAACTGGATGCGCGCCCGGGAGAGCCAGCTGGCCAGCGACGTGCTGCCCGGGGACCTCGAGCGGCTCTTCCCGGTGTGCACACCCGGTGCGAGCGACTCCGCCTCCTTCGACGAGGTGCTCGAGCTGCTGCACCTGGGCGGTCGCTCCCTGCCGCACGCCGTCCTCATGATGATCCCCGAGGCCTGGGAGAACCACGAGGAGATGGACCCCGCGCGCCGGGCGTTCTACGAGTTCCACTCCATGTTCATGGAGCCGTGGGACGGGCCGGCGGACATGGTCTTCACCGACGGCACGCTCATCGGCGCGGTCCTCGACCGCAACGGGCTGCGCCCGTCCCGGTACTGGGTCACCGACGACGGCCTGGTCGTGCTCGCCAGCGAGGCCGGCGTCCTCGACCTCGACCCGGCGTCCGTCGTCCGCAAGGGCCGCCTGCAGCCGGGCCGGATGTTCCTCGTCGACACCGAGCACGGCCGGCTCGTCGACGACGACGAGGTGAAGAGCGAGCTCGCCGGGCAGCACCCCTACGACGAGTGGCTGCACGCCGGGCTGGTGCACCTCGAGGACCTGCCCGAGCGCGAGCACGTGCTGCACACCCACTCCTCGGTCACCCGGCGGCAGCAGGCCTTCGGGTACACCGAGGAGGAGCTGCGCGTGCTCGTCGCGCCGATGGCCCGCACCGGCGCGGAGCCGATCGGCTCGATGGGCACCGACACCCCGGTGGCCGTCCTGTCCAGCCGTCCGCGGCTGCTCTTCGACTACTTCACCCAGCTGTTCGCGCAGGTGACCAACCCGCCGCTGGACGCGATCCGCGAGGAGCTCGTCACCGCCCTGGGCACGGCGATGGGACCGGAGCACAACGTGCTCGCCGCGTCCCCGGCGCACTGCCGCCAGGTGGTGCTGCCGTTCCCGGTCATCGACAACGACGAGCTGGCCAAGATCGTCCACATCAACCGGGACGGCGACCTGCCCGGTTTCGCCACGACCGTGGTGCGCGGCCTGTACCGGGTGGACGGCGGGGGCCAGGCGCTCGCCGAGCGGCTCGCGCGCATCTGCCAGGAGGTGTCGCAGGCCATCGCCGACGGCGCCCGCTTCGTCGTGCTCTCGGACCGCGACGGGGACGCCGACCTCGCCCCGATCCCCTCGCTGCTGCTCACCAGCGCCGTCCACCACCACCTGATCCGGGAGAAGACCCGCACCCAGGTCGGCCTCGTCGTCGAGGCCGGGGACGTGCGCGAGGTCCACCACGTCGCGCTCCTCGTCGGCTACGGGGCGGCCGCGGTCAACCCGTACCTGGCGATGGAGTCCGTGGAGGACCTCTGCCGTCCCGGCGGGATGCTCGAGGGCGAGGACCCGCACGAGGCGGTCCGCCGGCTCATCAAGGCGCTCGGCAAGGGCGTCCTGAAGGTGATGAGCAAGATGGGCATCAGCACCGTCGCCTCCTACCGCGGCGCCCAGGTGTTCGAGGCCATCGGCCTGTCGCAGGACCTCGTCGACACCTACTTCACCGGCACCACCAGCCAGCTCGGCGGGATCGGCCTGGACGTCGTCGCCCAGGAGGTCGCGATGCGCCACGCCACCGCGTACCCGGTCGCCGGGCTGCGCCCGACGCACCGCCGGCTGCCCGTCGGCGGGGAGTACCAGTGGCGGCGCGAGGGCGAGCCGCACCTCTTCGACCCCGAGACCGTCTTCAGGCTGCAGCACTCGACCCGCAGCGGTCGCTACGACGTGTTCAAGCAGTACACGCAGCGCGTGGACGACCAGGCGAACCGCCTGATGACCCTGCGCGGCCTGTTCCGGTTCGCCGAGGGCAGGACGCCCGTGCCGATCGAGGAGGTCGAGCCCGTCAGCGCGATCGTCCGCCGGTTCTCCACCGGCGCGATGAGCTACGGCTCCATCTCCGCGGAGGCGCACGAGACGCTGGCCGTGGCGATGAACCGCCTCGGCGGCCGGTCCAACACCGGCGAGGGCGGCGAGGACGTCGAGCGCCTGATGGACCCCGAACGCCGTTCGTCCATCAAGCAGGTCGCGTCCGGCCGCTTCGGCGTCACCAGCGCGTACCTCACCCACTCCGACGACATCCAGATCAAGATGGCCCAGGGCGCCAAGCCCGGCGAGGGCGGTCAGCTGCCCGGCCCGAAGGTGTACCCGTGGGTGGCCCGGACCCGGCACTCCACGCCCGGCGTCGGGCTGATCTCGCCGCCGCCGCACCACGACATCTACTCGATCGAGGACCTCGCCCAGCTCATCCACGACCTGAAGAACGCGAACCCCGCCGCGCGGGTGCACGTCAAGCTCGTCAGCGAGGTCGGGGTCGGCACGGTGGCCGCCGGGGTCTCCAAGGCGCACGCGGACGTCGTCCTGATCAGCGGCCACGACGGGGGCACGGGGGCGAGCCCGCTGACGTCGCTCAAGCACGCCGGTGCGCCGTGGGAGCTCGGCCTCGCCGAGACCCAGCAGACGCTGCTGCTCAACGGCCTGCGCGACCGGATCGTCGTCCAGGTCGACGGGCAGCTCAAGACCGGCCGCGACGTCGTCGTCGCCGCGCTGCTCGGTGCCGAGGAGTTCGGCTTCGCGACCGCGCCGCTGGTGGTCTCCGGGTGCGTGATGATGCGCGTCTGCCACCTGGACACGTGCCCCGTCGGCATCGCCACCCAGAACCCCGAGCTGCGCTCGCGGTACAGCGGCAAGGCCGACTACGTCGTCAGCTTCTTCGAGTTCATCGCCCAGGAGGTCCGCGAGCTCCTCGCCGAGCTCGGGTTCCGCAGCCTCGACGAGGCCGTCGGCCGCAGCGAGCTGCTCGACGTGCGCGAGGCCGTCGACCACTGGAAGGCCTCCGGGCTGGACCTGACGCCGGTCCTGCACACGCCCGAGCTCGCGCCGGGTTCGGCGCGCCGGCAGACGGTCGCCCAGGACCACGGCCTGGAGAAGGCGCTGGACCACCAGCTCATCGCGATCGCGCGCGACGCGCTCGACCGCGGCGAGCCGGTGCGCGGCACCGTGCGGATCCGCAACGTCAACCGCACCGTGGGGACGATGCTGGGGCACGAGGTGACCAAGGCGCACGGCCCCGACGGCCTGCCGCCGGACACGATCGACATCACCCTGACCGGGTCGGCCGGGCAGTCGCTCGGTGCCTTCCTGCCGCGCGGGGTGACGCTGCGGCTGCACGGGGACGCCAACGACTACGTCGGCAAGGGGCTGTCCGGCGGGCGCGTCGTCGTCCGGCCCGACCGCTCGGCGTCGTTCGCCGCCGAGACCAACGTCGTCGCCGGCAACGTCATCGGCTACGGCGCGACGTCGGGCGAGCTGTACGTCCGCGGTCAGGTCGGCGAGCGCTTCTGCGTGCGCAACTCCGGCGCCACGGCGGTGGTCGAGGGGGTCGGCGACCACGGCTGCGAGTACATGACCGGCGGCACGGTCCTGGTCCTCGGGCGGACGGGCCGCAACTTCGGCGCCGGCATGTCCGGCGGTGTCGCCTACGTGCTGGACCTGCGTCCCTCCCGGCTCAACCCCGCGGCGGTGGCCTCGGGCGAGCTGGTCGCCTCCGAGCTGGACGACGTCGACGCCGAGGTCGTCCGATCGCTCCTGCAGCGCCACCGCGAGGAGACCGAGTCCGCGGTCGCCTGGCGGCTGCTGCAGGACTTCGACGCGAACCGGTCCCGCTTCACCCGGCTCGTACCGCGCGACTACGCCCGCGTGGTCGAGGTGCGCGCGCAGGCCGAGCAGGAGGGACTCGACCCGGACGGCGACGTCGTCTGGGCCCGGATCATGGAGGGCACCCGTGGCTGACCCGAAGGGCTTCCTGAACCAGCGCACGCGCGAGCTGCCGGAGCGCCGTCCGGTGCCCGTGCGGCTGATGGACTGGCGCGAGGTCTACGAGCACCAGGACGAGGGGGTCCTGCGGCGGCAGGCAGGTCGGTGCATGGACTGCGGCATCCCGTTCTGCCACAACGGCTGCCCGCTGGGGAACCTCATCCCGGAGTGGAACGACCTGACCCGGCGGGGGGACTGGCACGAGGCGATCGAGCGCCTGCACGCCACGAACAACTTCCCCGAGTTCACCGGCAGGCTGTGCCCCGCGCCGTGCGAGACCGCGTGCGTGCTCGGCATCAACCAGCCCGCCGTGACGATCAAGCAGGTCGAGGTCTCCATCATCGACAAGGCGTTCGAGTCCGGCTGGGTGCAGCCGCAGCCGCCGGACCGCCTCACCGGGCGGACGGTGGCGGTGGTCGGCTCCGGGCCGGCCGGCCTGGCGGTGGCGCAGCAGCTCACCCGCGCCGGGCACACCGTCGCGGTCTACGAGCGCGCCGACGCGATCGGCGGGCTGCTGCGCTACGGCATCCCCGAGTTCAAGATGGAGAAGCGCCACCTGGACCGGCGCCTGGCGCAGATGACCGCCGAGGGGACCCGGTTCCGGCCCGGGATCGACGTCGGCGGGTCGGGTGACGGCGCCGTGAGCGGCCGGTCGCTGACCGAGCGGTACGACGCGGTCGTGCTGGCCGTGGGGGCCACGCAGCCTCGCGACCTGCCCGTGCCCGGACGGGGTCTGCGCGGCGTCCTGCAGGCCATGGAGTACCTGCCGCCGGCCAACCGCGCGGCCCAGGGGCAGGACGTGCAGGACCAGGTCGTGGCCACCGGCAAGGACGTCGTCGTCATCGGTGGCGGCGACACCGGGGCCGACTGCCTGGGCACCGCGCTGCGCCAGGGTGCCCGGTCGGTGACCCAGCTGGAGATCATGCCCCGCCCCAGCGACGAGCGGCCCGCCACCCAGCCCTGGCCGACGTACCCGATGGTGTACCGGGTCTCCAGCGCCCACGAGGAGGGCGGCGAGCGGGTCTACGCCGTGTCGACGACCGAGGTCGTGGACGACGGCACCGGCGCCGTCGGCGGGCTGCGGCTCGTCGAGGTGGAGCTCGTGGACGGCCGGTTCACCCCGGTCGAGGGCACCGAGCGGGAGATCCCGGCCCAGCTGGTCCTGCTCGCGATGGGCTTCACCGGTCCCGAGCAGAGCCCGTTGCTGCAGCAGGTCGGGGCCGAGCTGGACGAGCGGGGCAACGTCGTGCGCGACGACCGGTACATGACCACGCGCCCGGGCGTCTTCGTCGCCGGTGACGCCGGCCGCGGGCAGTCGCTCATCGTGTGGGCCATCGCCGAGGGACGGGCCTGCGCGGCCGCCGTGGACGAGTACCTGACCGGCACCACGACGCTGCCCGCGCCGGTGGCACCGACCGCCCGGCCGCTCGTCGTCTGAGCGGCCGGCTCTCGCACGGGCCCGGATGCGGGCGGCGGGCGCCTGGCGGAGGGTGGTGGGTGACGCACCCACCACCACGAACCGGAGGTACCCCGTGCCCAGCAAGGTCGCGTTCCTCGTCGCAGCGGAGGGCATCGAGCAGGTCGAGCTGACCGAGCCCTGGAAGGCCGTCCAGGACGCCGGGCACCAGCCCGTGCTGCTGTCACCGGAGAAGGGCTCGGTGCAGGCCTTCCACCACCTCGACAAGGCCGACGCGTTCGACGTCGACGTGGCCGTCGGCGAGGCGTCCGTGGACGACTACGCGGCGCTCGTGCTGCCCGGCGGCGTGGCCAACCCGGACGCGCTGCGCACGGACGCCGCGGCCGTCGGGTTCGTCCGCGACTTCGTGGCCTCCGGCCGGCCCGTCGCCGCCATCTGCCACGCCCCGTGGACCCTCGTCGAGGCCGGCGTCCTCCAGGGTCGGCGGTTGACGTCCTGGCCGAGCCTGCAGACGGACCTGCGCAACGCCGGGGCGCAGTGGGTCGACGAGGAGGTCGTCGTCGACGCGTCGGGACCCGGGCCGCTGGTGACCAGCCGCAAGCCGGACGACCTCGAGGCGTTCTGCCGCACCGTCGTCGAGCACCTGCCCGGCTGATCGCCCGGCGGGACCGGCACCGCGCCGCCGGATCCGGCGGAAGCGTTTGCACACCCGTGCCCGGACCGGGTCCCCGGTCCGGGCACGGGTGTGTCCCAGGCCATAGGGTGGCTGTCATGCGCCGAGCGAAGATCGTCTGCACGCTGGGTCCTGCGACCTCCTCCGACGACCGGGTCCGCGAGCTCGTGGACGCGGGGATGGACGTCGCCAGGCTCAACCTCAGCCACGGCTCCCACGCCGACCACGCCGCCTCCTACGCCGCCGTGCGGCGGGCCAGCGACGCCACGGGACGCGCCGTGGGCATCCTCGCCGACCTCCAGGGTCCGAAGATCCGGCTCGGTCGCTTCGCCGAGGGGCCGGTCGACCTGCGCGCGGGGGACACGTTCACGATCACGACGGAGGACGTCCCGGGCGACGCGACGACGTGCTCGACGACCTACACGGGCCTGCCGGGCGACGTCTCCGCCGGGGACAGCATCCTGGTCGACGACGGCAAGGTCGCGCTGCGGGTGACCGAGGTCGACGGACCGCGGGTGGTCACCACGGTCACCGTCGCCGGACGGGTCAGCGACAACAAGGGCCTCAACCTGCCGGGCGTGGCCGTCAGCGTGCCGGCGCTCAGCGACAAGGACGCCGACGACCTGCGGTGGGCCCTGCGCCAGGGGGTCGACCTGGTCGCCCTCTCGTTCGTCCGTCGCGCGGCCGACGTCGACGACGTGCACGCGATCATGTCCGAGGTCGGGCGGCGGGTCCCGGTGATCGCGAAGGTGGAGAAGCCGCAGGCGGTCGACAACCTCGAGGAGATCGTCGACGCCTTCGACGGCATCATGGTCGCGCGCGGGGACCTCGGCGTCGAGCTGCCGCTCGAGCAGGTGCCGCTGGTGCAGAAGCGCGCCGTGGAGCTGGCGCGTCGCAACGCCAAGCCGGTCATCGTCGCCACGCAGGTCCTGGAGTCGATGATCACCAGCCCCCGACCCACCCGGGCCGAGGCCTCGGACGCCGCGAACGCCGTCCTGGACGGCGCCGACGCCCTCATGCTCTCCGGCGAGACGAGCGTGGGCGAGTACCCGGTGGAGACCGTCCGCACGATGGCGCGGATCATCCAGAACACCGAGGAGCACGGGCTGGAGCGGATCCAGCCGCTCGGCACGAAGCCGCACACCCGCGGCGGCGCCATCACCTACGCGGCCTCCCAGGTCGGGGACCTGCTCGACGTCAAGTACCTCGTGACCTTCACCCAGTCCGGCGACTCGGCGCGACGGATGTCCCGCCTGCGGTCGCGGATCCCGCTGCTGGCGTTCAGCCCGGAGCAGGCCACCCGCTCCCGGCTGACCCTGTCGTGGGGGGTCGAGACCTTCCTCGCCCCCTTCGTGCGGCACACCGACGACATGGTCCGCCAGGTCGACTCGCTGCTGCTCGAGCTCGGGCGCTGCGAGAAGGGCGACCTCGTCGTCATCGTCGCCGGGTCGCCCCCCGGGATCGTGGGCTCCACCAACGCCATGCGCGTGCACCGGATGGGCGACGCCGTGTCGGGGGCGGCGCCGGCCTACCGTGACGACGACACGGGGGACGCGGACGTCAGGTCCGCCTGAGGCGGCACCGAGGTCCGACCGTGCCCCGGGTGGGACTCGAACCCACACTGAACGGTGTTTGAGACCGCGCCCTCTGCCGATTGGGGTACCGGGGCCCGCGGACCGGCGTGGAGTCCGCCCCGCGAGGCGTCGATAGGCTAGCCGACGTGACGGACGAGCAGAGCCCGAGCGTGCCCGGTGCGCCGCCGCGTCGGCGGGTGGTCGTGGCCGAGGACGAGGCGATCATCCGGTTGGACGTCGTCGAGACCCTGCGGGAGGCGGGTTTCGACGTGGTGGGGGAGGCCGGTGACGGGGAGGCCGCCGTCCGGCTGGTCGAGGAGACGCATCCCGACCTGGTCGTGATGGACGTGAAGATGCCTGTCCTGGACGGCATCTCGGCGGCGGAGCGGATCGTCGCCGGGCACCGGACCGCCGTCGTCCTGCTCACCGCCTTCTCCCAGCGCGAGCTCGTCGAGCGGGCGCGCGACGCCGGCGCGATGGCGTACGTGGTCAAGCCGTTCACGGCCGCGGACCTGCTGCCTGCCCTGGAGATCGCCCTGTCGCGCCACTCCGAGATGGCCGCGCTCGAGGCGGAGATCGCGGACCTGACCGAGCGCTTCGAGACCCGCAAGCTGGTCGAGAGGGCCAAGGGCCGGCTGATGGAGTCCATGGGCCTGTCCGAGCCCGACGCCTTCCGCTGGATCCAGAAGACGTCCATGGACCGCCGGCTGTCGATGCGCGAGGTCGCCGACGTCGTCCTGGCCCAGGTGCCTTCCTCCGACGACCAGGGCTGATCCCCGCCTCCGCGCGGCGTGCCGCCCTCCTGCCGCGCACCGGACGTCGCGCGCGAGAGCCGTCCGGGTATCGGGCAGGTCACGGATCCGCAACGACGTGACGTGTGATCTCCAACATCCTGTCGGCGCGTCACCATCTGGGTTAGGTTCCGCGTGACCAGCACAGCGGACCGCCTCGGCGGTCCGCCGGACGAAGGAGATCGTTCATGACCCGACCCTCGCGCGCTTGGCGCTCGGTGGCCGTGATCGGTGTGGCAGGCATGCTCCTCGCGGCGTGCGGCGGAGGCGACGACGACGAGGGCGCCAACGGTGACGCCACGCCGGCGGCCGGCGGTGACGTGGCGGAGGGAGACGGCGAGCTCGTCATCGGCACGCTTCTTCCCCAGACCGGGAGCCTGGCGTTCCTCGGGCCGCCGGAGTTCGCCGGTGTCCAGCTCGCCATCAACGAGATCAACGAGGCCGGTGGCGTCCTGGGCCAGGACGTCCGCAAGGTCGACTCCGACTCCGGTGACACGTCCACGGACATCGCCTCGCAGTCGGTCGACCGGCTGCTCAACGAGGGCGCTGACGCCATCGTCGGTGCCGCCTCGTCGGGTGTGTCCTTCACCGTGATCGACAAGATCACCGGTGCCGGTGTCGTGCAGATCTCGCCGGCCAACACCTCGCCGGACTTCACCGACTACCCGGACGACAACCTGTACTGGCGCACGGCCCCGTCGGACGTCCTGCAGGGCCGCGTCATGGGCGACCTCGTCATCTCCGACGGTTACCTGAACGTCGGCATCATGGCGCTCGACGACCCGTACGGCACCGGCCTCGCGGACAACGTCGAGCAGGCCGTCACCGACGGCGGCGGCTCGGTCGTCGACAAGATCGTCTACGACCCGAAGGCGGCCAACTACTCGGCCGAGGTGACGCAGCTGAAGGCGGCGAACCCGGAGGCCCTGGTCCTCATCGGCTTCGACGAGACCACGAAGATCGTCAACGAGCTCGTGGCGCAGGGCATCGGCCCGAGCACGCTGCCGCTGTACTTCGTGGACGGCAACCTGTCGAACTCCTACGAGTTCCCGGCGGGCACCCTCGAGGGCGTCAAGGGCACCCTGCCGGGCGCCGAGGCGACCGAGGACTTCCGCAACCGGCTGCTCGAGGTCGACCCGAGCCTGAGCGACTACAGCTACGCGCCGGAGTCCTACGACGCCACGATCCTCGTCGCCCTGGCGGCGGTCGCGGCGGAGAACGACAGCGGCGAGGCGATCGCCTCGCAGATGCAGGCGGTCAGCCGCGAGGGCGAGAAGTGCACCACGTTCGCCGACTGCAAGGCGCTCCTCGAGGACGGCCAGGACATCGACTACGACGGCGTCTCCGGCCCCGTGGAGTTCAGCGAGCAGGGTGACCCGACCGAGGCCACCGTCGGCATCTACCAGTACGGCGCCGACAACAAGTACACCAACCTGGAGTACAAGTCCGGCAAGATCTGATCCTGCCTGACGACCAGCGGGGCCCGGCCGACTCGGCCGGGCCCCGCTGCGCGTTCCCCACGCCTCCCTGGTCCGGCGCACTCAGCGGGCGGAGTGCGCCGTCCGAGGCAGGCATCGGCGCACTCAGCGGGCGGAGTGCGTCGTCCGAGGGTGGTCCCTGCCCCTGCAGGCAGGCGCCCTGGTGGCAGCGGCGCCTCGACCTGCCAGGGAACGCGCCGACGGCGGCACCCCCGGTGGGGGTGCCGCCGTCGGTGAGCGGGCGCGTCAGGCCTTCGCGAGGGTGCCGAGGTAGAGCTCGATGACCTTGGGGTCGTTCGCGAGGTCCTTGCCGCTGCCGGAGTAGGCGTTGCGTCCCTGGTCCAGGACGTACCCGCGGTCGCAGATCTGCAGGCAGCGTCGGGCGTTCTGCTCGACCATGATGACCGAGACGCCGGCCCGGTTGATCTGGCGGGTGCGGATGAACACCTCGTCCTGCAGGGCGGGGGACAGGCCGGCCGACGGCTCGTCGAGCAGCAGCACCGACGGGTCCATCATCAGAGCCCGGCCCATCGCCACCATCTGCCGTTCCCCGCCCGACAGGGACCCGGCGCGCTGGGCCCTGCGGTCGCCGAGCGTCGGGAACAGCCCGGTGACGAAGTCGAAGCGCTCCTTGAACCGCTTCGCGTCCTGGAAGCACCCCATCTCGAGGTTCTCCTGGATCGTCAGGGACGGGAACACGTTGTTCGTCTGGGGGACGAACCCGACGCCCTTGCTGACGAGCTTGTTCGCCTTGAGACCGGTGATGTCCTCACCGCGCAGCGTGACCGATCCGCTGCGGATCTTCACCAGCCCGAAGAGCGCCTTCAGCAGCGTCGACTTGCCGGCGCCGTTGGGGCCGATGATGCCCACCAGCTCACCCTCACCGCAGTACAGGTCGGACCCGTTGAGGATGTTCACGCCGGGCAGGTACCCGGCGACCAGCTCGTCCGCCCGCAGCAACGCGTTCTGCGCGCCCCTGACGTGGTCGGTCCGGTCGATCGTGTCCAGGTTCTCGCGCGCGCTCATCGCCCGCCCTCCTCGTGCGACCCGCGGCGCAGCTCCGCCTCGGCCTCCTCGATCTGCTGGCGCTCCTCCTCCTCGGTGAGGGGGGCGTCGTGGTGGCCGCCGAGGTAGGCGTCGATGACGGCCGGGTCGCGCATCACCTCGTCGGGCCGGCCCTCGGCGACGACCGTGCCCTGGGCCATGACGATGACCCAGTCCGAGATGTCACGGACCATGTCCATGTCGTGCTCGACGAACAGCACGGTCATCCCGCGCTCCCGCAGGTCCTTGACGTGCCCGAGCAGCGACTGCGTCAGGGCCGGGTTCACACCGGCCATCGGCTCGTCGAGCATGACCATCTCGGGCTCGCTCATGAGGGCGCGCGCCATCTCCAGCAGCTTGCGCTGGCCGCCGGACAGCGAGCCGGCGAAGTCGTCCTGCTTGGTGTCCAGCTTGAACCGCGCGAGCAGCTCGCGGGCGCGGTCGGTGATCTGCTCCTCCTGCTTGCGCCACAGCGCCGGGACGAGGGCCCCGAGGAATCGCTCGCCGCGCTGCTCGGTGGCCCCCAGGCGCATGTTCTCCATGACGGTGAGGCGCGACAGCGCCTTGGTCAGCTGGAACGTGCGCACCATGCCGTTGCGGGCGACCTTGTGGGCGGCGACGCCTCCCAGGGACCTGCCGTCGAACGTCCACGAGCCGGCGTCCGGCCGGTCGAAGCCGGTGAGCAGGTTGAAGAAGGTCGTCTTGCCCGCCCCGTTCGGGCCGATCAGGGCGGTGATGGCACCGCGCTGGATCTCGACGTGCTCGACGTCGACGGCCGTGAGGCCGCCGAAGCGCCGGGTGACGCCGTCCGCGACGAGGATCGGGTCGGGCTTGGGTGCACCCGGCCGACCGGGGACGTCGGCGAGGGCGGCCGTGGCGGCCTGCTTGCGGGCCCCGGTCACCTGGGCGGCTCCCTGGTCGGCGGGCATCTGGTCAGCGGGCATCGATCGCGAGCTCCCTCTTGTCGCCGAAGATGCCTTGCGGCCTGAAGATCATCAGGGCCATGAGCAGCAGGCCCACGAGGATGAACCGGACCTGCCCGACCTGGGTGGTCGACATCAGGCCCGACGGGATGTAGCCGGCCCCGATCGCCTGTCGCAGCACGTTGTCGGTGACGGAGAAGAACAGCCAGAACAGGGCCGCGCCGACGATGGGGCCGAAGACCCTCGCGGCACCACCGAGCAGGAGCACGGCGTAGGCGAAGAAGGTGAACTCCGTGCCGTACAGGTCGGGCTGCACCGCGGCACGGCCCAGGGCGAAGACGAAGCCCGCCAGGGCACCGATGACGCCACCGAGGACGAGCGCCTGCATCTTGTAGGCGTACACGTTCTTGCCGAGGGAGCGGACGGCGTCCTCGTCCTCGCGGATGCCCTTCATGACCCGGCCCCACGGGCTGCGCATCAGCATCCACACCAGCAGCGCGCACAGGATCACCAGCAGCCAGCCGACGACCAGCATCCAGGTCAGCCGTTCGCTGAACCGCCAGGGCCCGAACCCGTACCGCCCGTCGGGGAAGGGGTTGAGCCCGTAGAAGCCCTCGGCGAAGCCGGTGAGGCCGTTGGAGCCGCCGGTGTACTCGCGCAGCGCCGAGGAGCGGAAGACGATCCGGACGATCTCGGCCGCGGCGATGGTCGCGATGGCCAGGTAGTCGGCCCGCAGCCGCAGGGTCGGGATGCCGAGCAGGACGGCCAGGAGGACGGCGCCCAGGATCCCGACGACGACGCCGACGCCGAACGGCAGGCCGACGATCGTGACGGTGATGGCGATGCCGTAGGCCCCCACGGCCACGAAGGCCGCCTGGCCGAAGTTGAGCAGGCCGGCGTACCCGAACTGCACGTTGAGGCCGATGGCGGCCAGGGCGTAGATGACGGTCTCGAGCCCGATGATCGAGCGCGCGCCGTTGGTGAGAATGCTTCCCCAGTCCACTGGCCCTCCCTCAGCCGATCCGCTCGCGGCGGCCCAGGATGCCCTGGGGTCGCACCAGCAGGATGATGATCAGGACTGCCAGCGCCCCGACGTTCTTGAGCTCGGTGGGCACGAACAGCGTGCTCACCTCGATGAACACGCCGACCACGAGCGACCCCGCGAGGGCGCCGAACGCCGTCCCGAGCCCGCCGAGGGTGACGGCGGCGAAGACGAGCAGCAGGATCTGCTGGCCCATCTGGAAGTTGATGCCCTGGGCCATGCCGAGCAGCACGCCGGCCAGGCCGGCGAGCGCCGCGCCGGAGACCCAGACGACCCGGATGACCCGGTCGACGTCGATCCCCGTCGCCGCAGCGAGGGCCGGGTTGTCGGCGACGGCGCGGGTCGCCTTGCCGATCCTGGTCCGGATCAGGGCGAAGCCGACGGCCACCAGCACGACGACGGCCAGCGCCATGCTGATCAGGTCCGCCGGCCTCAGCGACACCGGGCCGAGCTGCACACCGCGCTGGCCGGCGTAGTCGACGAAGTTGCGGGTGCTGCCCTCGAACTGGAAGAGGAAGCCGTAGCGCAGCGCGATGGCCAGGCCGATGGACACGATCATCATGGCGATGAGGCCGGTGCCCCGGGAGCGCAGCGGTCCCCACAGCAGCCGGTCGTTGAGGTACCCGAACAGGCCGGAGACGACGATCGCGAGCGGGCCGGCGACCAGCAGCGGCAGACCGACGGTGACGTTGAACAGGAACGCGATCAGCGCACCGAAGGTGACGAGCTCACCGTGGGCGAAGTTCGTCAGCCCCGTCGTCCCGAAGATCATCGACAGGCCGATCGCCGCCAGGGCGATGATGAGCCCGAAGCGCAGTCCCTGGACGACCAGCTGCAGGGTGCGGTTGGTCCCGCCGTCGTCGCTGGCGGCTGCTCCGCCCCCGCCGGGCTCGCCGACGCGGAAGGCGGTCGGGGCGACCTCCCCCTCGCGGACCTCGCGGGTGATGCTGTCGGCCTCGAGCTGCTTGCCGTCGGGCAGCGTGCCGGTGTCGACGGTCACGGTGTACTCGCCCGGCGCGGGGACGCCGACGACGACGGTGCCGCGGTCGTCCGTCGTCCCGGTGCCGACCTCGTCACCGTCCTGGGTGACGGTGACGTCGACTCCGGCGACGCCCTCCCGGTCCTCCCGGATGAACACCCGCAGTCCTTGCTCGGGTGGTGCCTCCTGGGTCGGTGAGGGACCTGTCCCCTCGGTCGGGCTCGGGCTCGGGCTCGCGGTGGCGCTGGCACCCGTCAGCAGGGTGGCCAGCACGGCGAGGACGAGACCGACCCAGACTGCGGCAAGCTTCCGCACTCCACTACCTCCGGTCGGGATGGGGGGGCACCGGGCCATCGCGGCGGTGTGGGCTGCGCGGGCCGGGGTTGTGCTGCCGGGGGACTATAGACCGGGGCGTGTGACGCACAGCACCGCATCAGGCCGTGTCGAGACGGTTTCGTGACCTCGACCGGCCACCTGTGACGACAGTGCTCATCCGTTCCGACAGCCCGCCCCGACAGCCTGCCACCGACCCGGGGGCGCCCGCAGCACGTCACCGCAGGCGGCTGACGACCTCCACCAGCAGCGGCGCCACGACCAGCGCGGGCAGCAGGTCGCCGACCGGCACCTGTCGCAGGCGCAGCAGGCGAAGGGCCACCCCGACGAGCACGAGGCCGCCGGTGGCGGTCAGTGCTGCGACGTGACCCTCCGGGAGCACGTCACCCAGGAGGACCCCGGCGAGCGTGAGACCGCCCTGGACGACGGCGAGGGTCACCACGGACGCCAGGACGCCGACGCCGAGCGACGCCGCGAAGGCGATGGCGGCGAAGCCGTCGAGCACCGACTTCAGCGACAGCATCTCGATGCCCCGGCCCAGCCCGTCGGACAGGGAACCCAGCACCGTCAGCGGCCCGACGCAGAAGACGAGGGAGGCCGCCATGAAGCCCTGGACGAACCGGTGGTCATCGTGCCCGGCCGCGTCGGGACCGGGGTCGTGCCCGGTCGGGACGGGTCCGTCGCCGGACCCGGCCACGACGGCCCCCTCGGCGGGGACGGCGCCGACGGCGGCCCCGCGGCGCGGACGGCGCAGCGTCCCGCGCCGGACGAGCCGGCCGACGTCCTCGAGCCGCTGCTCGATCCGCAGCAGGGAGCCGATGATCCCGCCGAGGAGCAGCGAGCCGAGCACCACCAGGACGGGGGCCGAGTCACCCACCTCGGCGGCCAGCGCCGGGGAGAGCACGTCGGCCGCGGACAGCGCCGCCACCAGGAGGGTGACCAGGCCGAGCGCGTCCGTGACGACGTCGCGCGTGCGGGGCGGGAACCGGCGTCCCAGGAGCAGCCCCAGGCCACCTCCGAGTAGCACCGCGAGCACGTTCAGTACCGTTCCGGCACCAGGGAACACGGCGGTCCTCCCAACGTCGTGGCCGGCTCTTCCTCCGCGCCGCGGTTCTCTCTAGAGTCCCCCCGCAGCGGGTGGATTCTGCCCGACGTCACCGGTCCGGTCCGCGCCCGGCGTGCCGACCGGTCGAGCTCGGAGGTGGTCCGTGGGTCGCACGACGGTCGACGTGCGCGCGGCCGGTCCGCAGGACGCCGCCTCGGTGCTGCGCCTGGCCGAGCTGGCACGCAGCGAGGTCGGTCACGAGGTGCGGGCGCTCGCCACCGGTCACCGGGACCGCGTGACGGCGGTGCTCGCCCGCGACGACGTGGACGTGCTGCTCGCCGAGGTCTCGACCGAGCCGGTCGGCCTGCTCGTCCTGCGCCGGGGTGAGCTGCTGCCGCTGTGCGGCACCGGGGCCGTCCACGTCGAGCAGCTCTGGGTCGCGCCCGCGTGGCGCGGCCGCGGGGTGGCCAGGGTCCTGCTCGCCGCCGCGGCGGGTGCCGGCGAGCGCTGCGGCGCCGACCGGTTGGTGTGCTCGGCCCCCTCGGGGGACCGGCAGACCGCGCGCTTCCTCACCCGGCTCGGTTTCGCACCGGTGGTCACCTACCGCATGGTCTCCGTGGCCGGGTTGCTGCGGCGGCTCGCGGGGGAGAACCCGACGCTGCTGCGCCGGTCCGCGCTCGAGCAGACGATCGCCCGGCGCCGCCGGCAGGCGCGGCACCGGCCCGCGGACACCGGGAGGGTCCCGGCGGTGACCGGCGGGCTGCCGGTCGCCCGGGTGATCCCCATCGTCGACGTGACGGACGACGCCGTCGCGTCCGCGCAGGTGGACGCGGTGGCCGGTGACCTGCCCGCGCCCGCCGGGCCGGCGCCGGTGGGGCGCCAGCGGGGGGCCTCCACCGGCTGAGCGCCTCCGGTGCCGGGGTGCCGCGCGGGCCGGCCACGAGCCCGCCGGCCGGTCGGGGTCGTCGGCCCCGCCCCCTAGGCTTGCCGCGTGACCTCGACGACGTCGCCGACCCCGGCCGCCACGACCCCCGCCGCGGCGGTGCCGACCGAGGGCACCACCCGGCCGCGGTTGCTCCTGCTCGACGGGCACTCGCTGGCCTACCGGGCGTTCTTCGCGCTGCCGGTCGAGAACTTCTCGACCACGACCGGCCAGCACACCAACGCGGTGTACGGGTTCACCTCGATGCTCATCAACGTGCTGAGGGACGAGGCCCCGACCCACGTGGCGGTCGCCTTCGACGTCTCGCGGCAGACGTTCCGCGCCGAGCAGTACGCGGAGTACAAGGCGAACCGCTCCAAGAGCCCCGACGAGTTCTCCGGCCAGGTCGCCCTCGTCAAGGAGGTCCTGGACGCCCTGCGGATCCGCACGGTCGAGAAGGAGGGCTACGAGGCGGACGACGTCATCGCGACCCTGGCGACCCAGGCGCGCGCCGCGGGCATGGACGTGCTGGTGTGCACCGGTGACCGGGACGCCCTCCAGCTCGTCGACGAGACCGTGACCGTCCTGTACCCGCGCAAGGGCGTGTCGGACCTGGCGAGGATGACCCCCGACGCGGTGGAGGACAAGTACGGCGTCCGGCCGGCGCGCTACCCCGACCTCGCGGCGCTGGTGGGGGAGACGAGCGACAACCTGCCGGGTGTCCCCGGCGTCGGGCCGAAGACGGCAGCGAAGTGGATCGGCCAGTACGACGGCCTCGACGGCATCGTCGCCCACGTCGACGCGGTCACGGGCAAGGCCGGGCAGAGCCTGCGCGACCACCTCGACCAGGTGATCCGCAACCGCCGTCTCAACGAGCTGGTGCGGGACCTCGACCTGCCGGTGGTGGTCGACGAGCTGGCGGTCGTGCCGTGGGACAGGGAGCAGGTCCACCAGCTGTTCGACTCCCTGGAGTTCCGGGTGCTGCGGGAGCGTCTCTTCGCCACGCTGTCCACACCGGAGCCGGAGGCGGAGTCGGGCTTCGAGGTGCAGGTGCGCCGGCTCGCGGGCGCGGAGCTGCCGACGTGGCTCGCCGAGCACGCCACCGGCACGACCGGCCTGCAGGTGCAGGGGGCCTGGGCGGCCGGTGCGGGGGACGCCCACGCGCTCGCGCTGGCGGGCGCCGACGGTGCCGCCGGGTTCGTCGACCTCACCGAGCTGGACCCGCAGGCCGAGGCGGCCCTGACGACCTGGTTGGCCGACCCCGAGCGCCCCAAGGTGGTGCACGACGCCAAGGGCCCGCTGCACGCGCTCGCCTGTCGCGGTATGGCGGTCCGCGGTCTCGTCGGTGACACGGCGCTCGCGGCGTACCTGTCGCGGCCCGACCAGCGCTCCTACGACCTGGCCGACCTCGCGGTCCGGCACCTGCACCGCGAGCTGCGCGTCGAGGAGGGCCCGGCGGACGGGCAGCTGGCGCTGGACACCACGGGGACGGACGGCGAGGCGGAGTCCGCGGCCGTGCGCGCCGCCGCTGTCCTGGAGCTGCACGGGGTCCTCGCCGAGGAGCTGGCGGAGCGCGGCGGCAGCGACCTGCTGCGAGAGCTCGAGCTGCCGCTCGTCCCGGTGCTGATGCAGATGGAGCGCACCGGGATCGCCGCGGACGCCGACCGGCTGAGGGCGCTGGAGCAGCAGTTCGCCACCGCGGTGGACACGGCGGCGCAGGCCGCCTACGCGGTGATCGACCGGCAGGTGAACCTGGGGTCGCCCAAGCAGCTGCAGGAGGTCCTGTTCGAGCAGCTGGCGATGCCCAAGACCAAGAAGATCAAGACCGGGTGGACGACGGACGCCGAGTCGCTCGCGGAGCTGTACGTCAAGACCGAGCACCCCTTCCTGCAGCACCTGCTGGCGCACCGCGACGCCAGCCGCCTGAGGCAGACGGTCGAGGGGCTGCTGCGCACCGTGGCCGCGGACGGGCGGATCCACACGACGTACCAGCAGACGATCGCGGCGACCGGCAGGCTCAGCTCGACGGACCCGAACCTGCAGAACATCCCGATCCGCACCGAGGAGGGACGCCGCATCCGCGAGGCCTTCGTCGTCGGCGACGGCTACGACTGCCTGCTCACCGCGGACTACAGCCAGATCGAGATGCGGATCATGGCGCACCTGTCCGAGGACGCCGGGCTGATCGAGGCCTTCCGCTCCGGTGAGGACCTGCACTCCTTCGTCGGCTCCCGCGTCTTCGAGGTGGAGCCGCAGGACGTCACACCCGCCATGCGGTCGAAGATCAAGGCGATGTCGTACGGCCTCGCGTACGGGCTCAGCGCGTTCGGGCTGTCCAAGCAGCTGCGGATCGACGTCGACGAGGCCCGGACGCTCATGACCGACTACTTCGAGCGCTTCGGCGGCGTCCGCGACTACCTGCGGGGCGTCGTGGACCAAGCCCGCCGCACCGGCTACACCGAGACCATCCTGGGCCGGCGCCGGTACCTGCCGGACCTCACCAGCGACAACCGCCAGCGCCGCGAGATGGCGGAGCGGATGGCGCTGAACGCCCCGATCCAGGGATCGGCCGCCGACGTCATCAAGGTCGCCATGCTCGGCGTGGACCGGGCGCTGCGCCAGGAGGGTCTGCGGTCCCGGCTGCTCCTCCAGGTGCACGACGAGCTGGTGCTGGAGGTGGCGCCCGGTGAGCGGGAGGCGCTCGAGGCGCTCGTCCGGCGCGAGATGGCGGGCGCCGCGGAGCTGTCGGTCCCGCTGGACGTGTCCGTCGGCATCGGGTCGTCCTGGCACGAAGCCGGCCACTGAGCGTGCCGACCACTGAGCGTGCCGGCCACTGAGCGTGCCGACCCCGGTGCGCAGCGGTACGGGGTGTCGTCGTCCCCGCCGCACCGGACCAACCGGTCGGCTACCGATCGGTAACGGTCGTTCCCCCGCGGTCCTCGTCCTGCCAGACTGCGCGGCGTGCTGAGCCTGACACGCCACCGTCGCGTCCCGACCGCCGCCGTCCTGGCCGCGGCCGTCGTCCTGCCCCTCGCCGCCTGCTCGGACGAGCCGGAGTCCGTCGCGTCCCGCGAGCGGACCACGCGCACCGACGTCGCGTTCACCGGGTGCGAGGACGTCGAGTGCACCGGCGAGATCGACGGCGCCCCGTACGAGATCCTGCTGCCCGAGACCTGGAACGGCACGCTGCTGCTGTACTCCCACGGTTACCGGCAGGCCGAGGCGGCGCCGCCCACGTTCAGCGAGCCGTCGCGCGAGCCCGAGCCGGCGCCGGGCTGGTCGTCCGGCACCACCGAGGTCGGCGACGCGCTGCTCGAGCAGGGGTACGCGCTCGCCGGGTCGGCCTACGCCAGCAACGGCTGGGCGGTCGAGGACGGGGTGGAGGCGGGTGAGGCGCTGCACGAGTTCTTCGTCGAGAACGTCGGGACCCCCGACCGCGTGTACGTGTGGGGCGACAGCCTCGGCGGGCTCATCACCCAGCTCCTCGCCGAGCGCAACCCCGACTGGGTGACCGCGGCGGCGCCGCTGTGCGGGGTGATGGCCGGGCCCAACGCCAACCTGGACCTCGGCCTGGACGTGGCCTACGCGGTGCGGACGCTGCTGCTGCCGGACATGAGGCTCACCGGGTTCTCCAGCTGGCAGGAGGCCACGGAGCAGTGGCAGGCCGCCTACGACGCCGTCCTGGCCGCCGGCACCGACGTGCAGGCCGGCGTGCCGAAGCTGCTGGCGATCTCCGCCGTCGTCGACGGCCCGACGGCCACCGGCACGTACGACGGCTCCACCGTCGAGAGCGGCGTGCGGGCGCGGGCGGAGGGCATCCTGACCGCCCTCGGGTTCGCGACCTACGGCCGCTACGACATCGAGCAGCGCTTCGGCGGCAACCCGTCGGCCAACGACGACGTCGACTACGCGGCCCGCCTGGACGCCGAGGAGCGCGCGCTCATCGACACGGTCGGCGGCGCCAGGACCGCCGACGCCCTCGCCGCCGCGCTGGAGGGCGGCCAGCGGGTGGAGGCTGACGCGGGCGCGCGTCAGCGGTTCGCCGACTCCGGCACGCCCACGGGCGCCGTCCAGGACCCGACGATCACGATGCACACCGCGGCGGACCCGCTGGTCGTCGTGCAGAACCAGTCCGTCTTCGAGGACCGCGTCGCCGCCAACCCCGACCGCACCGGCGACCTGGTGCAGCTGTTCACGGTCGCCCCGCCGACCTTCGACGCCGAGCAGGGGGCCCCCTACGGGGCCGGCCACTGCAACTTCTCCCTCGACGAGCGGGTCGGCGTGGTCGACCTGCTCGACCGCTGGGCCCGGGAGGGCGTCTACCCGGCACCCGCCGCGGTGACGGCGGCGTTCGGTGACGACACCGGGTACGAGCCCGCCTACCGGCCGGAGCCCTGGCCGGCGGACCTGGACGGGTGACACCGGGGCACCCACCTGCCTGCGCCACGCGGTCGCCGGCGCGCTCCCGGCGACCCGCGGACCTGCTCGTCACGGTGCTGGCCGTCGTGGTGGCGGCGCCCACGCTCCTGCCGGGCTGGGTGCTCCACCGCGACCTGGTCGTCCTCGGCGGGGACCAGGTCCTGACGGCCGAGGCGCTGGGCTGGGGTGACGGCCTGCCCCGCCAGGTCCCCCTGGACCTGGCGACCTGGGCCTGGGGGGCCGTGCTGCCGTGGCCGTCGTGGGCCGCGGCGGTGCTCCTCGGCGGTCTGCTCGCTGCCGGCTGGGGGTGCGTCCGGCTCGTCCCCGCCTCGCTCGCGCCGGCGTGCGCCGCCGGCGCGTGGGCCGTGTGGAACCCGTGGGTGGCCGAGCGCGTCGCCCTCGGCCACCTGCCGCTGGTGCTCGCCTACGGCGCCCTGCCGTGGGTCGCGCTCGGCACCTACCGCGCCATCGCCGACCGGGCCGCCCGCTGGCCGGTGGTGCTCTGGTGCGCCGCGGCCTGCCTCACGCCGTCCGGGGCGGTGCTGGCGGCCGGTGCCGTCGCGGCCGGTGCGCTCGCGGCGGGGCCGGGCCGGCGCGGCGCGCGCCGGCTCGTGCCCGTCGCCCTAAGCGTCGCCGCGCTGAGCGCCCCGTGGGTCGTGGCCGCCCTCGTCCACCCCACGGGCACCGATCCGGACGCCGAGCGCGCCGCGGCCGGCTTCGAGCTCTTCGCGGTGCTCCCGCAGGTGGCGGGGTCGGCGGTGCTGACCGTGCTCGGCCTCGGGGGGTCCTGGAACAGCGCGGCGTGGCCGGACAGCCGCGGGACGGTGCTGGCAGGGGTCGGTACCGCCGTCGTCGTCGCGGCGCTCGTCCTGGGCGCCCTCGGGGCCGTGCGCTGCGTCCGCCGTCGGTTGCTGGTCGTCGCCGCCGCGGTCGCGGTGGCATCGCTCGTCGTGTCCGTGCTGCCGGGGGCCGGCGTCGCCCGTGACGTCGTCGCGCGGACGGCCACCGTGCTGCCCGGGGTGGAGCTGCTGAGGGACGGTCACCGCTGGCTCGCGCCGTTCGTCGCGGTCGTCGCGGTGGCGGTCGGCTGGGCCGTCCACCAGGTCGCCGGCCGGGCGACGTCGGCACCGCTCGCCGGACGTCCCCTGGCCGCAGGCGCTGCCGCGGTCGTGCTGGCCGTCAGCGTCGTCCCGGACCTGGCCTGGGGGGCCGCCGGCCGGGTGGTGGCCCAGCCGCCGCACCGGGACTGGGCGGCGGTGCGTCAGGCGGTGACGGCGGACGGCGGGGCGGTGCTCGTCCTGCCGTGGCAGTCCTTCCGGGCCGGCGGCACGTCCGGGGAGCCGTACCTCGACCCCGCGCCCCGGCTGCTGCCCGGCCGCGTGCTGGTCTCCGACGAGCTCGTCGTGGCCGGCCGCTCGCTGGGGGCCGAGGGGCCGGTGTCCCGCCGGGCGGCTGCCGCGCTGTCCGACGGGCGTCTGACGGCGGCGGAGGCGAGGTCGCTCGGGGTCGGGTGGGTCCTCGTCCACCGGCGCGCGGGGGAGGTGCCCGACCTGCCGCCGGGTCGTCCCGTGGTGGAGGGCGAGCGGTTGCTCCTGCTGGACCTGGGCACCCCGCTCGGGGGACCGGCCGCCGCGGGCGGCCCGCTGGCGGGGTCGGCACCTCGGGTCGCCGCGGTGCTGCTCGGTCACCTCGCCGCGGCCGGCGCGGTGCTCGGTGCCGTCGCCGCCGGGCTGCTGGGCCGTCGACGGCGACGGGCCGGGTCGGCCGGCACCTGACGGCGACGTCGGCGGGACCACGCACCGAGACGGTCGAGGTGTTTCCTGTGACGAGGTGTCCCCGCAGGTCAGGCGGTGTGTCGTTTGCACTCCCCTCCGAGGTGACCGGCTGGTAACTTGTTCGCCAGGTGCCCAGGGAGGGTGCTGACGAGGAGGGTCACACGTGCGTTTCCTGTCGTTCCGCAAGACCACCGATGCCGGCGAGATCGCTGGCGGCATCCTGGCGGTCGTGGCCGCGGTGGTGCTGGGTGCTGGTGCCGCCGTGTCGGCGAGCGTGGCGATCGTGCAGTCCGCGTCGCAGGCCGAGCAGGACCAGCCCTCCGCGCCGGAGCCCCTGGTGGAGTACGGCGACCGCTGACGCGTCGCCGCACGCCGACGAGGCGCCCGACCGATCCGGTCGGGCGCCTCGTCCGCGTCCGCGTGCACCTCGCCGACCGGCTGGTCGGCGTGCACGTCGCCGACCGGCGACCTCGCCCGCGGGAGACGGCGGCGGCGTCAGCGCGTCCGGCGGCCGGAGCCGCGCGCGGCCCGGGTCGGCAGCGCCGCCGGGTCCGCCTTGCGGTCACCCGAGCCCACCGGGCGCTCGTCGACCCCTGCGGTGGCCACCTCGTCGGTGCCCCGGTCGCGGACGTCGACGACCCAGCCGGACGGGCGCGACCCGTCGGTCGGGGTGGCGGTCCGGGTGGTCTGCGTCGGGTCCGTGCCACGGACGTGGGACTGGCCGTGGGCGGCGCGCAGCAGCACCTGCAGGAAGGACGTCGCCGCCCCCCGCCAGGTGAACTGCCGGGCGTGCTCGGCGGCGGCGGTGCCCATCGCGTCCCGCAGGGCGTGGTCGCGCAGCAGGTGGCGGGTCGCGTCGAGCAGCCCCTGCTCGTCGTCAACGAGGACACCCGACTCGCCGTCGACGATGGACTCGCTGAGCCCACCGGCGGTGGAGTAGGCGACCGCGGGCACCCGGTGGACGGCCGCCTCGACGACCATCAGGCCCCACCCCTCCTTGAGCGACGGGGCGAGCATGAGCCAGGACCGGGCGAGCACGGCGTGCTTGGTGCTCTCGTCGACGAAGCCGTGCAGCTCCACGGCGTCCTGGACGCCGCAGCGCTCGACCTCGGCCGCGACCTCCGGCTTCCACCAGCCCTCGCCCACGACGCTGAGCGTCACCGGGACACCCTCGGCACGCAGGGCCCGCACGGTGCGCACCGCGTGCTCCACCTGCTTGTGCGGCACCAGCCTGCCCAGGACGACCAGGTGCGGGTCGGGGGAGCGGGTCCCCGCCCGGGCCGGCGCGGGGGCGGTCCCGTTGTGCACGACGGCGACGTCCTCGCGCGCCACCCCCAGCTCGACGAGCTCGTCGCGGGTGACCTCGGAGACGGCCACGTACTGGCACCCCCGGTGGACGCGGGGCGAGACCCTCGACTCGAGCCACCAGCCCAGCCGCGCGCCGAGCGGCCCGAGGACGACGCCCCACTGCTCGCGGTGGACGTGATGCACGAGGACCACCACCGGGCAGCGGGCGACCAGCCGCGCGAAGAACGGCACGCCGTTCTGCACGTCCACGACGACGTCGGGGCCGCGGCCGGTGAGCCGGGCCAGCAGGAGCCGGAGCAGTCCCATCAGGTAGACGGTGTACCGGCCGCCGGCGTGGCGGAGCACCACGTCACCGCGCCGCGACGTCCGTCCGGACCCAGCGTGCCGCGCGCACCAGATCTCGACGTCGCAGCCGTCGGCGGCGAGCCAGCCGGCGACGTGCTCGAGGTACTGCTCGGCCCCGCCGCCCTCGGGGTGGGTGGTGTCGCGCCAGCTGAGGAACACCACCGACAGCCGGCCGTCCGCTCGTGCCACCTCGTGCCACCTCGTTCCCGTCGAGCCCGTCCCGCCGGCCTGGCCCGGCGGGGACCACCGTCCGGCGTGTCCGTCCGGGCGAAGATAGACGTAACCTCCCGTCACTGGCTACCCATCGGTAACCTCCATCTCGTGACCGCGAGCGATCCCACCCGACCGGCGATGCCCGCCCTCCCGCCCGCCGGGTCCCTGGCCAGGAGCGTGGCGCTGCTGCGCGCGTTCCGGCGCGAGCAGACCGACCCCGACCACTTCTACGGCGTGCTGGCGACCGACTCGGTCCGCGAGGTCGAGCGCTTCCACCCCGTCCGCGGCTCCATCGTCCTGGACGTCGGCGGCGGCCCGGGGTACTTCCGCGACGCGTTCACCCTGGCGGGGGCCCGGTACAGCGGGCTGGACCCCTCCGTCGGTGAGCTGTCGGCCCGCGGGGACACCGCGCCGGGGATGCTGCGGGCCTCCGGGACGCGGATCCCGGTCAGCGACGCAGCCGTCGACGTCGCGTACTCCAGCAACGTCCTCGAGCACGTCGCCGAGCCGGAGGAGATGGCCCGCGAGATGGTCCGCGTGACCCGCCCCGGCGGTCTGGTCTACCTGTCGTGGACGACGTGGCTGTCGCCCTGGGGCGGCCACGAGACCGCTCCCTGGCACTACCTCGGTGGGCGCCGCGCGGCGGACCGGTACGCCCGTCGGCACGGTCACCGCCCCAAGAACGACTACGGGACGTCGCTCTTCGCGCTGTCGGCCGGCCGGATGCTCACGTGGGCACGCCGGTGTGCCGACACTGAGGTCGTGTCCACCTACCCGAGGTACCACCCCGCCTGGGCGCGCTGGGTCGCGCACGTGCCGGGCCTGCGCGAGCTGGCGTGCTGGAACGTGGTCATCGTGCTGCGGCGTCGATGAGGAACCCCCTCACGGAGCAGACCGGGACCCTCATCCCGCAGGCGGGTGACCCGCCGGGCGCCACCGACGGCGCCGACGGCACGGAACGGGTGAGAGCCGTCGCCCGCCTGGTGCTGGTGTCGCTGGCCCTCGTCGTCCTGGCCTTCCGCCAGGCGCCGGGGCGGACGCTGCCCGACACCAAGCTGGACCTCGTCGCCGACCCGTCCGGCTGGCTGCTGTCGGCCGCGCACCTGTGGGACCCCGGCAACGCCTTCGGGCAGCTGCAGAACCAGGCGTACGGCTACCTCTTCCCGATGGGCCCGTTCTTCTGGCTGGGCGACGTCGCCGGGATGCCCGAGTGGGTGGTGCAGCGGCTGTGGTGGTCGCTGCTGACCGTGGTGGCCTTCCTCGGGCTGGTGAAGGTCGCCGAGCGCCTCGGCGCGGGGTCGCCGTGGACGAGGATCGCGGCGGGGGTGCTCTACGCGCTCTCGCCGCGCATCCAGGCCGAGCTCGGCACGATCTCGGTCGAGTCGTGGCCGGTCGCCCTGGCCCCCTGGGTCCTCCTGCCGCTGCTGCGCCCCCGCTCGCCCTGGCGGGCGGCCACCGCCTCGGGGCTGGTCGTCCTGTGCCTGGGAGGTGTGAACGCCGTCGCCAGCGGCGCGGCGCTGGTGCCCGCCGGGCTGTGGCTGGTCACCCGCAGGCCCACCCGCCAGGCCCTCGGCCTGCTGGGCCGGTGGCTGCTGTGCGTCGTGCTCGCCACCGCGTGGTGGGTCGGGCCGCTGCTGCTGCTGGGCCGCTACAGCCCTCCCTTCCTCGACTGGATCGAGGACGCCACGGTCACCACCCGCGGGGCGAGCCTGTACGAGGGTCTGCGCGGCACCAGCCACTGGCTGCCCTACCTGGCCGACGGGGGAGGGCCGGTGTGGCCGACGGGGTGGAACCTGCTGTCCCAGCCCGTGCTCGTCCTGAACACCACGCTGGTCGTGGTCCTGGCCGTCGTCGGGCTCGCCCACCGCCGCGCTCCCGAGCGCGGCTACCTCGTCACCCTCGTCCTCGTCGGCCTGGCGCTGCTGACGCTCGGGCACGTCGGCCCGGGAGGCGCGTGGTACGCCGAGAGCGCGCGCGAGGCGCTGGACGGGGTGCTGTCGGCGGCCCGCAACACCCACAAGTTCGACGTCGTCGTGAGGCTGGGGCTGTGCCTCGCGCTCGCGCACGGCGCCACCCGCGTCCGGGTGCCCGGGGCGCCGGCGCAGCTGGTGCGGCCCGTCGCCGTCGTCGCCACGGTCGGTGTCGCGGCCGTGGTCGCCGGGGCCACGGCCCCGGCCCTGGGCGGTGACCTCGCTCCGCGCGGGTCCTACGAGGAGATCCCCGGCTACTGGCGCGAGACCGCGCAGTGGCTGGACGCCCAGCCGGCCCCGGGCCGGGCCCTCGTCGTCCCCGGCGCCTCCTCCGCCGCGTTCACCTGGGGCACGACCGCGGAGGAGCCGCTGCAGCCGCTGATGGACCGGCCGATGGCGGTGCGTGACATCGTGCCGCTCGGCGCGGCCGGCTCCCGGCGCCTCATCGACTCCTGGCAGGTCGCCCTGGAGTCCGGGCGCGGGTCGCCGGGTCTGCGCGAGGTGCTCGCCCGCTCGGGCGTCGGGTTCGTCGTCCTGCGCGCCGACCTCGCGGCGTCCACGGACGCTCCCGTCCCGCTCTCCCTGCGCCAGGCGCTCGTCGACAGCGGCCTGCAGCCCGTCGCGGCCTTCGGCCCCCTCACCGGCAGCACCCTGGAGGGTGCGGACCAGACCGTCCAGGACCGGTTGCTGCAGCCGCAGCAGGCGGTCGAGGTGTGGGCGGTGGGGGACGTCGCCGAGCCGTTCGAGCTGCTGGCCCTCGCCGGGTCGCTGCGCGCCTCCGGCGGACCGGAGGACCTGGTCTCGCTGGCCGAGTCCGGGTTGCTCACCGACCGCGCCGCCTTCCTCGGGGACGACGGGGCGCAGGTCCCCGACCCCACCCCGGTCTCGGTCCTGACCGACGGCCTGCGCAAGCGCGAGACCGCCTTCGGCCGCAGCCGCGACAACGCGTCGCCGACGCTGACGGCCGACGACGAGGGCAGCCAGGGCCGGGCGGTGCGCGAGGCCGTGGAGGACGACGCCCCGCACCTGGCCACGACGGCCGAGGCGGTGGGCTTCGCCGGGGTGCGGACGTCCTCGTCCGCGGCCGACGCCGGGGCGACCCGGCGGACCGGTCCCGGCGACTCGGGGTGGGCGGCGCTGGACGGTGCGCCCGGCACGCGGTGGGTGTCGGGGACCTACGCCCGGGTCGAGGGTGAGTGGATCGAGGTGCGCCTCGACGCGCCGGTCGACCCCGGGACGATCCGCCTCGGCCTGGAGCGCACCCAGCCGGGTGCCGCGCGCGTGACCGAGGTCCGCGTCGAGACCGACGCGGGGGTCCTCGTGTCGACCCTGGAGCCCAGGGACGGGATCCAGCAGGTGCCCGTGCCGGCGGGACGCACCGAGCGGATCCGGGTGGTCGCGCACCGCGCCACCGGCGGCGTCCCCGCCGGGGTGGCCGTCACGACGCTGGAGGTCCCGGGCGTGGAGACGGGGCGGACGCTGCGGATGCCGGCGGAGCCCGCCCGCGGGCCGCTGTCCCCGGTCCCCGCCGTCACCGACGCGATCCTCCTGCGCGCCGGAGCGCCCGGCCGCGACGCCTGCATGCTCCTCGGGCAGCGGCCGCTGTGCAGCCCGTCGCTGCAGCGCGCGGGGGAGGAGGACGCGGGGCTGGACCGCACCTTCGAGCTGTCCGCCACCGGCGCGTACAGCCTCACCGGCACCGTCCGGACCGTCCCCGGGCCGGCGCTGGACCGGTTGCTGGACGGAGCGGGCGCCATCACGGCGAGCGCGTCCTCCACGTGGGTCGACGCCGTCGCCGCCCGGCCCGGGGCCGCGGTGGACCGCGACCTCGGCACCGGCTGGGTGGCCGCCGAGGACGACGACGCGCCGACCCTGACCCTGGTGCTGCCCGAGGAGCGCGAGGTCGAGGGTCTGCAGGTCATGCGCGACGCGGCCCTCGCGGCGTCGCGTCCCACCCGGCTGCTCGTGGCGGCGGGTGGCGAGCCCGTCGAGGTGACCGTCGACGAGGAGGGGTACGTCGAGCTGCCGCCCACCGCGACCACCCGGGTGGAGGTCACCGTCCTGGAGTGGGACGCGATGACCTCGTTCGAACGGGGCACCGGGTACGCCAGCGAGCTGCCACCCGGCGTGTCGGAGCTGCGGGTGCTGGGTGCGGACGACCTACGCCGCGCGCTGGACCCGGAGGCCTCCGTGGCCGTTCAGTGCGGCTTCGGGCCGGACGTCGAGCTGGACGGCCGGCGCCTGCGCACCGAGGTCGTCGGGTCCGTGGCCGACGTGCTCGCCGACCGGCCGCTGACGTGGCGGCGCTGCGACGCGAGCAGCCGCGCCCTCGAGGTCGAGGCGGGTGAGCACCGGCTCGTCGCCCTCGCGTCGGCCGAGTTCCGGCCGGACACGCTGCTGCTGTCCCGGGACGTGCCCGTCCTGCCGCCCGCCCCCAGGCCCGACGTCGAGGAGGTGCGCACCTCGCCGACCCACGCGCTCCTCGACGTCCCGCCCCGCGGTGAGCGCACGGTGCTGACGATGCCCCAGAACCACAACGCCGGCTGGCGCGCGGAGGCGGACGGCGAACCGCTGGCCGCGGTGCGCGTGGACGGGTGGCGGCAGGGCTTCCTCCTGCCCGCCGGGGACGCCGTCCGGGTGGAGGTGGTCTACGGCCCGCAGCGGGCGTTCCTCGTCTTCCTCGGCGTCGGGGGACTGGCGGCGCTCGCGCTCGTCGCGACGGCGGTGGTCGCCCGGCGGCGCGCCGGCACGGTGCACCGCCACCGGGCCCCGGGAGCCGCGGGGGACCTGGGGAGAGGGCTGCCGCTGCCCGCCGCAGCACCGCGGGTCGCCGTGCTGGCCGGGCTGGCCTTCGTCGCGGTGGTCGGTGGGCCGGTGGGGGCCGTGGCGGCCGGTGCGGCCGTGGTCCTCACCTCGCTGATCCGGTTGGGCCTGCTCGTGCGCGGCGGGCACACCGGGGTGGAGCGGGTCCAGACGGTGCTGGCGGCGGCCGCGGTGCTCGCAGCGGGCGTGCTGGCCGCCGCGGCCACCTGGCCGGGTGGCGCGGCGGGCCGTGACTCCGCGGTCGTTCAGCTGCTGGTGGCGCTGGCGCTCGCGCTGGTGGTGGTCAGCGGGGCCGACCGCCGCCGCGAGCCCCAGCGCATCACGGGACGCTCGACCCAGCGGTAGCTGGCGGCGGCCAGCAGCAGGCTCACGGCCACGGTGGGGACCCACAGCAGCCAGAAGTCGCCGGAGAACACCTCGTGGTCCAGCAGCCGCTGGACGGCGAACAGGACCGCGAGGTGGTAGCAGAACACGCCGTAGGAGACGTCCCCGAGCCAGCGCGCCGGACGCGAGGACAGCACGACGGTGGACAGCGGGACGGGTCCGTCGGTCCGGGGCTCACGTCCGTCGGCGATCGTGGCCGGCAGGACGACCAGCGCGCCGACGACGGTGTACAGCAGGGTCTTGGTCCCGGCCTCGAAGGGCGTCGGCGGGGTCAGGTCGTACGCGCCCGCCACGGGTGTGCACGCGAGAAGGTAGACCAGCGCCGCCGCGCCGTAGCAGTAGCCCGGCATCCGGGCGACGTCCAGGACGACGGTCGCCGGCAGCAGCCCGCGGTAGGAGGACTCCCGCCACCAGGCCAGCAGCATCCCGGCGGCGAACCACCCGACGTACGAGGGGAGCCACAGGTTCCACTCCGACGGTCCGCTGACGGTGGCGACGGCGTGCACGACCGCGCCGCCGACGAGGGTCGTGGCCAGCAGGCCGTGCGTGACCAGCAGCGCGCGGTCCCGGCTGCCGGGACGGCGGCCCGGCAGCAGCACGGTCACGAGCAGGGGGAGCAGGAGGTAGAACGCCACCTCGGTGGACAGGCTCCACATCTGGGCGAGCCCGAGGATCTGCGGCTGGCCGTCGTAGACCTGCAGCAGGAGCGCGTGCAGCACCCACTCCCTGCCCGGCGGAGGGAAGTCGCGCGGCACCACGACGGCGGCGAGGAGGAGGGCCAGCCAGTAGGCGGGCAGGATCCGCAGCGCGCGCTTGAGCAGGTACCTGCTCCACGGCTCCGACGCCGTCCCGTCGAGCGCCGCCACGACGTGCGGGCGGTAGAGCAGGAAGCCGGAGACGACGAAGAACAGGGCGACGCCCACGTCCAGGCGGGCGAGCGGGCCCGCCAGGGGGCCGTTCAGCGCCGCGCCGGACTGGAACCCCACGTGCGTGGTGAGGACGGCGAGCGCGCCGACGGCGCGCAGGCCGTCCAGCACGGGGAAGCGGCCGGTGGCGACCGGGGTCCCGCTCACGGTGCCGGCCTCGGCACGCCGACCTCGAGCCCCCCGACGCAGAGGTTGACGTCCTCGGCCAGCCCGGTGACGACCACCCGGTCCCCGGAGGCCGGGCGGGTCGACTGCAGGACCGAGGTGCCGAGCCCCGCGGGCCAGCTCCGCGACGGGGCGGCCAGCTCCACCGTCCCGGCCTCGCCGACGAGGTCGACCCTCACGTCCGGCTGCGGGTTGGCCAGGTAGTCGAGGTGCGCGAACCACGTGCCCTCGGCCAGCGGGGCGTCCAGCGGCAGCGTCACGGACCGGGTCCCCTGGACGAGGAACGGGCAGTCGCCCTCGCGCGGGGGCACGGCCCGCGCCACGGTGTCGAGGTAGGAGTCCCGCAGCTGACCGGCGTCGTCGAGGACGAGCGGCGTGGGCTCGGAGCGGTTGTACTCCAGGGGCAGGTCCGTCAGGCCCAGCACGTCGGAGGTCAGCCGGTTCTCGGCGATGATCGGGATCACGCCGCCCGGCACGGGGGTGTCGTACAGGTTGACCGTCTGCCCCCATCCCTCGATGTGGGTGACGGCGTTGCGCAGCCACACCCGCGTCAGGCTGTCGTCCCAGCGCACGGCGAAGCCGGTGGTGCTCACCGCGGCGGCGAGCAGCCACGTGACCAGGGCCGGGACCAGCGTGCGCATGCGGCGCAGCAGCTGCTCGGGCGTCAGGTCCGTCGGGGTGAGCACCGCCGCGCACCAGGTCACGACGGGCACGAGCAGGAGCGTCAGGTCGGACCAGTAGTGGTAGTGGCGCAGCAGGCTGTCGCCGAACGTCTCCAGCCGCCCGGCGGCCACGACGACGACGGTCGTGGCGACCCACACGAGGACCGCGGCCCACCCGATCAGGGTCCGGGGGTCCTTGCGCGCGGCGAGCACGGCCAGCAGCACCAGCGCGGCGGCGCCCAGCGCGCTGGCCGTCACCGGCGGGTCGGCGAGGGAGAACGGCGGCGGGTCGGCCGCGGTCCAGCGCCAGGGCCCCGCGACGGCCGCGGGTGCGAGCACCTCCCACAGGGCGGAGCCGACGAGCCTCAGCTGCGTCGTCCACGGGGGGAGCTCGGGTGTGCTCGACGGCCCCCCTCCGGTGGCGTACGACCAGCCGAACCCGGCGACGCTGACGAGTGCCGCGGCGGTCGCGGCCCACCACCGGCCTCGGGCGGGGTCCGGCCGCCGGCGCAGCGGCCCGAGCCACAGCACCAGGCCGGTCAGGACGACCAGGCCGCCCTTCTCCCAGCACAGGAGCACGACCGCCAGGCAGGCCGCGATGCCGGGGAGCAGGAGCAGGCGGCCGGTGTCCCGGTAGCGCACCAGCAGCACGAGGCCGAGGGCGCCGAACACGTGCACCGGCAGCAGGTTCGAGGCGCTGGACAACGAGGAGAACGACGGCACGAGCAGCGGGGACGCGGCGTAGGCGACGACCCCGAGCAGCGCGACCGGGCGCCGTCCGACCACGAGCACGAGCAGGTGCAGGACGAGCAGCGTGGCGGCCAGCTGCAGGACGCTGCGGGCCACGACCGTGGTCGTCCAGTCCAGCGGGGCGACGTTCGCCGACAGCCAGTAGGCGAGGCGCAGCCCCGGGACGAGGTGGTCGTTGAGCCGGGTGGTCAGGTACTCGCCGTCGAGCGGGACGCCCTGGGCGGCCGCGAGGTTGTCCAGGTCGTCGGCGTACCAGAAGCCCCGGTAGGCCACCACGCCGAGCAGCAGCGACTGGACGACCGCGACCAGCCCGCCCGCGAGGTACACGGCGCTGCCGGCCCGCACCGGGTCGCGCAGCGAGGCCACGACCGTCCGGGTGGCCTCCGACCAGGTGGGTGTCCTCGTCGCGGACGGTGACCGGCCGTCCGCCGCCGCGCTCGCGTCGCCCGGGGCGGCCGTCGACGCCTCCGCCGGGCTCGCCGGGTGCTCGGTCGAGCGACCTGAGGTCTGCTCGGCCGGCGAGTCGGCCAGGGGTGCGGGCACGTGCTGCTCCTCGGTTAGGCGACGGCCACGGTGAAGGGGCTGACGCGCAGGCTACTGGCTGGTAGGTTCCGGCGACAGGTCCAGGCGCAACTGCCGGACACAGGTACCCGGAGTGCTGCCTCGGCACCCGACTTGGTGGAGGACTCATGCGTCGTGTCGTCGGGCTGGTGCTCATCGGGCTGGGGGTGGCTGCCCTCGTGATCGCACCGCTGCTGCGGTTCGTCGTCGCGCCCGCGATGATCAAGGCCCCGCTGGACCAGTACAGCGTCACGGTGTCCCAGGCGGACGACGCCACCTACCTGAACCTGGGCGAGCTGCGCGTCGAGGAGGGCCGCACGATGGTGGCGACCCGGACGGTGAAGGGTGACGCGCCCGCCGGTGACGGCGACACGGCCGTGTACGACGTGTTCGTGAAGGTCATGGACCCCGAGCTCCCCGGCAGCGGGGAGGACCAGCTCGTCACCGCGTCGACCGACCGCGTCGCCTTCGACCGCCGCACGTCCGAGGCGGTCAACTGCTGCGGCGAGGCGGTGAACGGGGAGCCGGTGGAGCACGAGGGCATCGAGTACAAGTTCCCCTTCGACGCCGAGCAGCGGACGTACCAGTACTTCGACATCAACATCGGCGAGGCGACCGACATGGAGTTCGTCGCCGAGGAGGAGCTCGAGGGCCTCACGGTCTACAAGTACGAGCAGGTCGTGAACCCGACCCGCATCGCCGAGCTCGACGTCCCGGGCACGCTGCTGGGCGACGCCGAGGGCACCGTCGAGGTCGGCCGCTACTACTCCGTGGTGCGCACGGTGTGGGTCGAGCCCACGACCGGGATGATCCTCAAGGGCCAGGAGCAGCAGTACTCCACGCTGCGTGACGACACCGGCCGCGACCGCCTCGTGATCACCGACGCCGACCTCGTCTTCACGGACGAGACCGTCGCCGAGCAGGCGGAGGTCGCCAAGGGCAACATCCGGGACGCCTCGCTGGTCACCACGTGGGGCCCGCTCGCGGCGCTCGTCCTCGGGCTCGTGCTGATCGGACTCGGCGTGGTGCTCGTGCGCGTCCCCCGCGACCCGGGCCGGCGGACGGCCGCGCAGGACCGCGAGCCGGCGTACGCCTGACGTCCGCGAAGGCGCCCGGTGGTCGGCCCGACCACCGGGCGCCTTCGGGTCCACGGGCGGGCGCACCCGCGCCGGCACGGGCACTCAGTCCGGGACGACGAAGAACTGCGGGCGGTACAGCCTCGTGTCGGCGAGGACGTCGTCGAAGTCGAGCGAGTTGCGGCTGATCGACCCGAGGTGGCCGCCGGTCACGGGCAGGTGCGCGTGCCCCATCGCGAGGTAGGTGATGACGTCCGGGTCCGGGTGGGACGTCGGTGCGGGCAGCACCTGCCGGGTGAACGGCCCGGTGGGCCGGTCGGACGTCCCCGTGACGACGTGGGTGCCGAGGAAGTCGTTCTCCTTGGTCACGTAGCGGAACCGCCCGTCCGGTGTCGGGTGCACGGAGAAGGCGGTCGACCAGCCGGCCGGGGCGGCGTCGACCACGGCCGCTGACGCGGCCGGGTCGCTCGTCCACCGGGCGCCGTCCCAGTACTCCCAGGCCGTCACGTCGCTGAGGGAGCCCTCGTCGACCCGCGCCACGTGGACGGCCCGGCCGAAGTGCAGGGGGGCGTCGACGCGCCGGGACCCGTAGACGTAGTGGTGCCCGTCGTGGGTGACCACCGCGGTGCCCCACAGGGGCTGGGTGTCCGGCGAGCCGGTCGAGGGGGTCGCGACGGTGCGCTCCCAGCGGGGGACGCCGCCGTCGCGGGGCAGTGTGAACACCGCCGCGTCCGTCCCGGCCAGGGTGAAGCCGTGGCTGCCGCCCCCGGCGCCGCGCACGTGCAGGCTCAGCACGACGAGCCGGTCGCCGTCCACGACCGCGTGCTGCGGCCACCACCAGCTGCCGTCGGCCGCGTCGGGGACGACCGGTCCGCCGTCGGGCCCCGTCACGGGCTCGAGGCAGCCGCCGTCCTGGACGACGAAGGAGCTGTGGACCATCCGGGCGCCCGCCGCGTAGGCCCCGTCGGCGTCGGCGACCCCCTGCATCGTGTCGCCGAACAGCCACAGGACGCGCCCGTCCGGCAGGCGAGTGCTGGTGGCCTGGTCGCCGCCGGCCCAGCCCGGCCCCTGCAGGTCGTCGAACATCCGCTGGTACCCGGCGGCGTCGGTGGGCGCGGGGACCGTGCAGGTGCTCGCGGCCGGGGCGGGCGCCGGAGCGACGGCGCGCCCGCGGACGGGGCGCGGGCGGGCGTCGCGGGGCCGGACGGCGACGGCGTTGGCGACCTGCGCCGGCACCCCACCGACCCGGGGGCCGGTGGAGGCCCGGTCCGGTGGCACGGTCGCGGCCGCCGCCGAAGCGCGCGCGTCGGCGGTGACGGCGCCGGTCGTGAGGAGGACGGCGGTGGCGGTCGCAGCCGCCCAGGCTCGTACGCGGACGGTGCGGGAGAGCACGGGAGGGACCTCGTTGCGTCGGGGGCGTCGTCCTGCGTCCCTTCGGCACGTGCCGGAGCCACCTGAGCGGAACGTCGCCAAAAGCGACAGAAGGTGACGAAGCGCACGCCGGCGTCGCGTCGGTCCCCGGAGCGCTGCGCCCTCAGGTCCGCCGGCAGCAGAAGATCGCCGTCCCCGGTATGAGGCGTCCCCGCAGCGGGCTCCACCCGCCCCACGTCCCGACGTGACCGGCGGGCCAGCGTGGCTCCACGAGTCGCTCGAGGGTCAGCCCGGCGCGCACGAGCTCGTCCACGCGCTCGCCGAGCGTGCGGTGGTGCTCGGCGTACAGGACCCGACCGTCCGCGCCCGTCTCGACGTAGGGGGTGCGGTCGAAGTAGGAGTACCGCGCGGTCAGACCACCCTCGCCGGGGTCGTCCGGGAACGCCCAGCGGATCGGGTGGGTGACGGAGAACACCCACCGCCCACCGGGGCGCAGCACGCGCGCCACCTCCGCCATCACGGCGGCGCTGTCCGCCACGAACGGGACGGCGCCGTAGGCGGAGCAGGCGAGGTCGACGCTGGTGTCCGCGAGGGGCAGCCGCGTCGCGTCGGCCTGCAGCAGCGGGGTACGGGTCCCGGTGCGCCGGTCCAGCGTGCGGGCCTGCGCCAGCATCCCGGCCGACAGGTCCAGCGCCACCACCCGGGCCCCACGCCCGCGCAGCCAGCGCGCGCACTGCGCGGCGCCGCACCCGACCTCCAGGACGTCGCGCCCGCGCACCTCGCCGAGCAGCCCGGCCTCGGCCTCTCGCAGGCCCTCCGGACCCCAGACGAAGTCGTCGTCGCCGAGGAACGCGCCGTGCTCGGCGAGGTAACCCAGGGCCTCCCTGTCCCACCACCCGCGGTTCGCGCGCACGGACTCGACCTGCCCGCTCGCCCGGTACCCGGCGGCCGCGACCCCCTCACCGTGGGTGACCTCGTCGGAGGCGGGCGCGACGTCGTCGGGGCCGGTCACCCCACCAGCGTGCCACCCCGGCGTCGAGGCGACCGGAGCGGCCGACGGCGACGTCGCGGGGGCACCCAGGAGGAGCGGGCGCCGCGCTTTGACCCCCGTCACGCAGCGTGGGTAGGCTGCCACGGAGCACGCGTGTGCTCGTTCGCGCGCGTGCGCACCGTTCCAACCTGCCCACCGACGACGCCGCGTCGTCCAGACACCCAGTCCGCATCGGAGCCCTTCCTACATGACCACCACCACCGAGACGTCGAGCAACCGCACCCCGCAGGTCGCCGTCAACGACATCGGCTCGGCCGAGGACTTCCTCGCCGCCATCGACGAGACGATCAAGTACTTCAACGACGGGGACATCGTCTCCGGGACCATCGTCAAGGTCGACCGCGACGAGGTGCTGCTCGACATCGGGTACAAGACCGAGGGGGTCATCCCCTCGCGCGAGCTCTCGATCAAGCACGACGTCGACCCGTCCGAGGTCGTCGGCGTCGGCGACGAGGTCGAGGCCCTCGTCCTCCAGAAGGAGGACAAGGAGGGGCGCCTGATCCTGTCCAAGAAGCGCGCCCAGTACGAGCGCGCCTGGGGCACGATCGAGAAGATCAAGGAGGAGGACGGCGTCGTCACCGGCTCCGTCATCGAGGTCGTCAAGGGCGGCCTGATCCTCGACATCGGCCTGCGCGGCTTCCTGCCCGCGTCCCTGGTCGAGATGCGGCGCGTCCGCGACCTGCAGCCGTACGTCGGCCAGTCGCTCGAGGCGAAGATCATCGAGCTGGACAAGAACCGCAACAACGTCGTCCTCTCGCGCCGCGCGTGGCTCGAGCAGACGCAGTCCGCGGTCCGCCAGAACTTCCTGCAGACCCTGCAGAAGGGCCAGGTCCGCAGCGGCGTCGTGTCCAGCATCGTCAACTTCGGTGCGTTCGTGGACCTGGGTGGCGTCGACGGCCTGGTGCACGTCTCGGAGCTGTCCTGGAAGCACATCGACCACCCCAGCGAGGTCGTCGAGGTCGGCCAGGAGGTCACCGTCGAGGTCCTCGACGTCGACATGGACCGCGAGCGGGTCTCCCTGTCGCTGAAGGCGACGCAGGAGGACCCGTGGCAGCAGTTCGCCCGGACCCACGCGATCGGCCAGGTCGTCCCGGGCAAGGTCACCAAGCTCGTCCCGTTCGGCGCGTTCGTGCGCGTCGAGGAGGGCATCGAGGGTCTCGTGCACATCTCCGAGCTGGCCGTGCGCCACGTCGAGGTCCCCGAGCAGATCGTCAACGTCAACGACGAGATCTTCGTCAAGGTCATCGACATCGACCTCGAGCGTCGCCGGATCTCGCTCTCCCTCAAGCAGGCCAACGAGGGCGTCGACCCCCAGGGTGAGGACTTCGACCCGTCGCTGTACGGCATGGCCCAGGAGTACGACGAGGCCGGCAACTACAAGTACCCCGAGGGCTTCGACCCCGAGACCAACGAGTGGCTCGAGGGCTACGAGACGCAGCGCGAGGAGTGGGAGCGGCAGTACGCCGAGGCCCACGCGCGCTGGGAGGCCCACAAGAAGCAGGTCGACGAGGCCCAGCGGGCCGAGAACGAGGCGGTCACCGAGGGTGCCGCCACGCCGACCTCGTACTCCTCGGGCTCGGCGCCGGCCGCGCCGTCGGCTCCGGCTGCCGCCCCGAGCGGTGAGGGCACCCTCGCCTCGGACGAGGCGCTGGCCGCTCTGCGGGAGAAGCTCACCGGCAACGGCTGAGCCGACCGCACGCCGACCAGCCGGCTCGCGCCGGCTGGTCGCGCGGGTCGATCTGCCGAACGGACCCCGCCGACCCCTGGTCGGCGGGGTCCGCTGCGTGTGGGCTCGTGCGCGCCGTCGGCCCCGCGCGCCCTGCGCTGCGCGCGCCGTGCGCTGCGCGCCGTAGGCTGCGCGCCGTGCTGAGGGTGGGACTGACCGGAGGTACCGGCGCGGGCAAGTCGACCGCCGCGGCCCGGCTCGGGCGCCTCGGGGCGGTGGTCGTCGACGCCGACGCCCTGGCCCGCGAGGTCGTGGCTCCGGGGACGGCGGGGCTCGCCGAGGTGGTCGAGGAGTTCGGGGACCGGGTGCTGGCCGCCGACGGGTCGCTGGACCGCGGCCGGCTGGCCGCGTTGGTCTTCGCCGACCCCGACCGCCGCCGCGCGCTGGAGGCCGTGACCCACCCGCGGATCGCCGCCCGCACCGCCGAGCTGGTGGCCGCCGCCCCCGCGGACGCCGTCCTCGTGCACGACGTGCCGCTGCTCGTCGAGAAGCGGATGGGCCCCGGCTACCACCTGGTGGTCGTCGTGGACGCCCCGCCGCAGGTGCGGGTCCGGCGGCTCGTGGCCTCGCGCGGGATGGGCGAGGACGACGCGTGGGCGCGGGTGCGCAGCCAGGCCACGGACGCCGAGCGCCGGGAGGCCGCCGACGTGCTCCTGCCCAACGCGGCCGGCCCCGACGAGTTGGCCGCGTCGGTGGACCGGCTGTGGGGGCAGCGCCTCGTGCCGTTCGAGCGCAACGTGCGGGCCGGCGTCCCGGCGGCCCGTGACGCCGTCCCGCCGGTCGTCCAGGCCGACCCGACGTGGCCGCAGCAGGGGCGCCGGCTGGCGGCGCGCGTGGCGCTCGCGGCGGGACGGGGCTCGGTCGTGCGCCACGTCGGTGGCACGGCCGCGGGGCGTCCCGGCCCGGACGTCATCGAGCTCGAGGTGACCCCCGGGGCGGGGGAGCCGGCCGCGGCGCGTGCGGCGCAGGACGGCCTGCTCGACCCGGTCGGCGCGCTCGCCGGTGCCCTCGCCGCGGCGGGGTTCGCCCCCGTCCCGGGCGCGGAGGGCCTCTACCGCAGCTGCGACCCCGGGCGGCCTGCGGACCTCCGCGTCCTCACCGGCTGACCGGCCGACGGGCTCGCCGCGTGGCTGTCGGTGGCGCGGCATACCGTTGACCCATGCGTCCCAGCACCGACCTGCAGCGCCGCGTCGCGCCGTTCGAGGTCGTCTCCGAGTTCTCGCCCTCGGGTGACCAGCCGGCCGCGATCGACGAGCTCGCGCGCCGCGTCCAGGCGGGGGAGGAGGACGTGGTCCTGCTCGGCGCGACCGGCACGGGCAAGTCGGCCACGACCGCCTGGCTGATCGAGCGGCTGCAGCGCCCGACCCTGGTGATGGCGCCGAACAAGACCCTGGCCGCCCAGCTGGCCAACGAGTTCCGCGAGCTGCTGCCCAACAACGCGGTCGAGTACTTCGTCTCCTACTACGACTACTACCAGCCCGAGGCGTACATCGCCCAGACCGACACCTACATCGAGAAGGACTCGTCGATCAACGACGAGGTCGAGCGGCTGCGGCACTCGGCGACCAACTCGCTGCTCACCCGCCGCGACGTCGTCGTGGTCGCCTCGGTCTCGTGCATCTACGGCCTCGGCACCCCGCAGGAGTACGTCGACCGGATGGTGCGCCTGCACGTGGGGCAGGAGGTCGAGCGCGACGACCTGCTGCGGCAGTTCGTGCAGATGCAGTACACGCGCAACGACCTGGCGTTCACGCGCGGGACCTTCCGGGTCCGCGGCGACACCGTCGAGATCATCCCGGTGTACGAGGAGCTCGCCGTCCGGATCGAGTTCTTCGGCGACGAGATCGACTCGATCTACACCCTGAACCCGCTCACCGGCGAGGTCGTGCGCGAGGAGCAGGAGATGTACGTCTTCCCGGCGACGCACTACGTCGCGGGGCCGGAGCGGATGGAGCGCGCGATCGCCGGCATCGAGCTGGAGCTCGCCGACCGGCTCGCCGAGCTCGAGCGGGGCGGCAAGCTGCTCGAGGCCCAGCGGCTGCGGATGAGGACGACGTACGACGTCGAGATGATGCGCCAGGTCGGGTCGTGCTCGGGCATCGAGAACTACTCCCGGCACATCGACGGTCGCGGCGCCGGGTCGGCCCCGAACACCCTGCTCGACTACTTCCCCGACGACTTCCTGCTCGTGATCGACGAGTCGCACGTGACGGTCCCGCAGATCGGCGCCATGTTCGAGGGCGACATGTCGCGCAAGCGGGCGCTGGTCGAGCACGGTTTCCGGCTGCCCAGCGCGATGGACAACCGGCCGCTGCGGTGGGAGGAGTTCCTCGAGCGGATCGGCCAGACCGTGTACCTGTCGGCCACTCCCGGCGACTACGAGATCGGCCGCGCGAACGGGGTCGTGGAGCAGATCATCCGGCCGACCGGGCTCGTGGACCCGGAGGTCGTCGTCAAGCCGACGAAGGGCCAGATCGACGACCTGCTGCACGAGATCCGCGCGCGCTGCGAGCGGGACGAGCGGGTCCTGGTCACCACGCTCACCAAGAAGATGGCGGAGGACCTCACGGACTACCTGCTGGAGCAGGACGTCCGGGTGCGCTACCTGCACTCCGAGGTCGACACGCTGCGCCGGGTCGAGCTGCTGCGCGAGCTGCGCCAGGGCGAGTACGACGTCCTGGTCGGCATCAACCTGCTGCGCGAGGGCCTCGACCTGCCCGAGGTGTCCCTCGTCAGCATCCTGGACGCCGACAAGGAGGGCTTCCTGCGCTCCGACAAGTCGCTGATCCAGACCATCGGGCGCGCGGCGCGCAACGTGTCCGGCCAGGTGCACATGTACGCGGACACCGTGACGCCGTCCATGGCCCACGCCATCGAGGAGACGAACCGCCGGCGCGCCAAGCAGATCGCCTACAACACCGAGCGGGGGATCGACCCCACGCCGCTGCGCAAGCGCATCGCCGACATCACGGACCTGCTGGCCCGCGAGGACGCCGACACCGAGTCCCTCCTCGGCGGTGGCGGCCGGCAGCAGTCCCGCGGCAAGACGCCGGTCCCGGGGATGGCCTCGCGCGGCGGGGACGGCAGGCGCGGTGACCGCCTCGCCGCCGTGCCGGCCGCGGACCTGTCGGACCTCATCCAGCAGCTCACCGACCAGATGCACACCGCGGCCGCCGAGCTGCAGTTCGAGCTCGCCGCGCGCCTGCGCGACGAGATCGGGGACCTCAAGAAGGAGCTGCGGCAGATGCAGCGGGCCGGTCACGCCTGACGGCGCGACCGGGCCCGGGAGCAGGGGACTCAGGCGTCGATGACGTCCGGCTCCTGCTGGTTGACCCGCACGTGCCCCCAGAAGGACGGCACGTCGTAGCGCGGCGGCAGCCAGCTCTCGTCGTCCACGAGCAGGCCGCCGGTGCCGTACTCGATCTGGAAGCCGGACGGCGTACGCACGTAGAACGAGATCATCTGGTCGTTGGAGTGCCGGCCCAGCGTCATCGCCAGCGGGGCCGCCTTCTCGGTGACCACCCGGTGGTACGCCCTGCCCACCGTGTCGATGTCGTCCACCTCGAACATGATGTGGCCGACACCGGGGGTCACGCCCGGGACCGCGGCGAACGCCATCGAGTGGTGCCGCTCGTTGCAGTGGGTGAAGGTCGCCGCGAGCGGGCCGAAGTCGATGTAGTCGCTGAAGCGGAAGCCCAGGACGTCGAAGTAGAGCGTGTTGTAGGCGTCCTCGTCGGACACCATCTGGAAGACGTGGCCGGCGCCGCCGCTGCCCGTGACGAACCGCGCGCCGGTGGGCGAGACGAACACGGTCTTGTCGTCCCGGAACCCGTAGAAGAGCTCGACCTGCAGCCCGTCGGGGTCGGTGAAGCTGACCAGCCCGCTGACCAGGCGCTCCTTGTACGCCACCTGCGGGTCCCAGCGGCGCACCGCGTAACCGGCGCCCTCCAGCCGCTGCGCCAGCTCCTCGAGCTCGGCCGCGCCGGCGACCTCCCAGCCGATCGTGGACGCGCGGTCCTCGTCCGACCGGCGGACCTCCAGCCGGTACGTCTTGTTGTCGCAGCGCAGGCGCAGGACGCCGTCGCCTCGCTCGGAGACCTGGAAGCCCAGGAGCCCGGTGGCGAACGTCTCCCACGCGTCGAGGTCGGACGCCGAGACGATGGCGTAGCCGAACCCGCGGATCCGTGCGGTCATGTGCGTGCCCTCCCAGGTGCCTCGCCCGCCCGTGGGGAGCGGGCCGGGTGTTCTCGCCGTGCAGCGCCGGACGGCGGCGGCGTGCTGGGACCGTGGCACGCCGGTGACGGCGACCTCCACGGCGGCGTGCCGCTCCGCGGGACGGGCGCGGCCGGGCCGGTGCCGTATGCTGGCCGACGTCGGGAGGGGAGTATCCCCGTAGCGTCACCCTCGTCATCACGGCGGACCACGGTCGCCCGGGGGGACGGCCCTCACCAGCTGGCGGTGGGAGAGACCTCCGGGCCGCGCACGCGTCCGTGACGTCCCCTTCCGGAAGTGGGTACCTCTGTGTTCGAAGCGACCACCACGTGGTGGGCCGGGACCATCGGCCTCGTCGTCGCCCTGCTGGTCCTCGACTTCGTCGTCGCCGCCCGGCGCCCGCACGTCGTCCACATCCGCGAGGCGACCATCTGGTCCGTCTTCTACATCGCGGTGGCGATCGTGTTCGGGCTGGTCCTCCTGGCGGTCGGCGGCGGCCAGGCCGGCACCGAGTACTTCGCCGGCTACATCGTCGAGAAGAGCCTGAGCGTCGACAACCTCTTCGTCTTCGTCATCATCCTGGCGAAGTTCGCCGTGCCACCGGAGCTGCAGCAGCGGGTGCTGCTGTTCGGCATCGCCCTCGCCCTGGTCATGCGCGGCGTCTTCATCGCGATCGGCGCCGCGGCGATCAGCGCGTTCTCCTTCGTCTTCGTCATCTTCGGCGCCTTCCTCATCTGGACGGGCATCCAGCTGGCCCGGCACCGCAACGAGGACCCCGACGCGGACAACGCGATCATCCGCTTCCTGCAGCGCAGGCTGCCGTACACCGAGCGCTTCGAGGGCACGAAGCTGCTCACGGTGGAGAACGGTCGCAAGGTCATGACCCCGCTGTTCCTGGTGTTCGTCGCGATCTCGTCCACGGACCTGCTGTTCGCGCTCGACTCGATCCCGGCGGTCTTCGGCATCACCCGCGACCCGTTCATCGTCTTCGCGACGAACGCCTTCGCGCTGCTCGGTCTGCGGGCGCTGTACTTCCTCATCCACGGCCTGCTCGACCGGCTCGTGTACCTGTCGCTGGGCCTGGCGGTCATCCTCATCTTCATCGGCGTCAAGCTGGTGCTGCTGTGGCTGCACGAGGACGTCAACGAGGCCTTCCCGCACGTGCCGACGATGGTCTCGCTCGGGGTGATCGTCGCGATCCTCGTCGTGACCACCGTCGCCAGCCTGGTCCGGGTGCGCCAGCACCCGGAGGAGAAGGCGCACGCCGGCCGGATCACGATGAAGAAGGCCGAGGACGGCGACGACGCCAGCCTACGCTGACGCCGGCGCCCCCGGGCGGCCGGCGTCCGGGGGTCACCAGCCCCTGGCCCGCCACTCCGGCAGGTGCGGGCGCTCGGCCCCCAGGGTCGTCCCCGCCCCGTGGCCCGGGTAGACCAGGGTCGGGTCCGGGTAGACGTCGAAGACCCGCCGCTGCACGTCGTCCAGGAGCCGGGTGAAGCGCTCCGGGTCCTGCCACGTGTTGCCCACGCCACCGGGGAACAGCGAGTCGCCGGTGAACAGGTGCACCGTCCCGGCCCGGTCGGTCCACGCCAGGGCCACCGAGCCGGGGGTGTGACCCCGCAGGTGGACGACGTCCAGCACGAGCTCGCCGACGCGCAGACGGTCGCCGTGGCGCAGCAGCTCGTCCACGGGGACGGGCAGGTCGCCGGCGTCCTCCTCGCCCGCGGCGGTGCGCGCCCCGGTCGCCCGGACGACGTCGGCGAGCGCGCGGTGGTGGTCCCAGTGCCCGTGCGTCGTGACGACCAGGTCGAGGCGTCCGCCCTCGGGCCCCGGTGAGCCGTGCTCGACCATGTCGAGCAGCCTCGGCGCGTCGTCGGCGGCGTCGACGAGCAGCTGGGCGCCCGTCGTCGCGCACGTCAGCAGGTAGGCGTTGTTGTCCATCTCGGAGACCGAAACCTGCCGCAGCTCCGCGCCGTCCAGCGCCGTGACCGTCATGTCGCTCATCGCTGCACCTTGTCACGCCGGGTCTCGTCGAGCGCGTCCGCCGCCCGGACCAGCGCCAGGTGCGACAGCGCCTGCGGGGTGTTGCCGATCTGCCTGCCGCCGGGCACGTCGTACTCCTCCGACAGCAGCCCCACGTCGTTGCACAGCCCGACGAGACGTTCCATCAGCGCCTGCGCGTCGTCCACGCGGCCGCTGCGCGCGTACTGCTCGACGAGCCAGAACGAGCACGCCAGGAAGGGGTGCTCGCCGGGCGGCAGGCCGTCCACGCCCTCCTCGGTGCGGTACCGCAGCAGGAGCCCGTCCTGCAGCAGGTCCTCCTCGAGGGCAGCGACCGTGCCGAGCATCCTCGGGTCGTCCGGCGCGCAGAAGCCGACCTGCGCCAGCTGCAGCAGCGAGGCGTCGACCCCCGCGCTGCCGTAGTGCTGCGTGTACGTGCCGCGGACGGCGTCCCAGCCGTGCTCCTCGACGTCCGCGCGGACGCGGTCGCGCAGCGCGGCCCACCGGTCGGCCGGGCCGTCGAGGCCGTGCTCGCGGACGGCCCGCACCCCGCGGTCGAGGGCCGCCCAGATCATCACGCGGGAGTGCGTGAAGTGCCGCTCGGGTCCGCGGATCTCCCAGATGCCGTGGTCGGGACGGTCCCAGCTGCGGGCGACGTACTCGGTCAGCGCGCGCTGGAGCGGCCAGGAGAACTCGTCCTCGTCGATGCCGGCGCACCGCGCGTTCTCCAACGCCACCATCACCTCCCCGAGGACGTCGGCCTGGTACTGGCCGACGGCGCCGTTGCCGACGCGCACCGGTGACGAGCCCTCGTAGCCGGGCAGTGACGTCAGCTCCCGCTCGGGCAGGTCCCGCTCGCCGGCCAGCCCGTACATGATCTGGACGTCCTCGGGGGACCCCGCGACCGCGCGCAGCAGCCAGTCCCGCCACGCCCGGGCCTCCTGGGTGTAGCCGTGGAGCATCAGCGCCTCGAGCGTCAGTGCCGTGTCCCGCAGCCAGCAGTACCGGTAGTCCCAGTTGCGGACGCCGCCGATCTCCTCGGGCAGCGACGTCGTCGCGGCGGCCACCACGCCGCCGGTGTCCTCGTGGGTCAGGGCGCGCAGCACCAGCAGCGACCGGCGCACCGCCTCGGGCCACGCGCTGCGGCCGACGTCGGCGCGGTCGGCCCAGTCCTGCCACCAGCGCAGCGTGCGGTCGAGCCGCTCGTCCACGTCCAGGACCTCGGGCAGGTCGCGGTGGGACGGGTACCAGGTGAGCACCAGGTCGGTCGTGACGCCCTCGGCGATGGTCATCGTGGCGGTGTGGCTGTGGTCCTGCGCGCGGGGGACGGGACCGCCGCGCAGGGCGACGGCGTCCGGTCCGGCGACGGCGAGCAGCCGGGGACGCTCGTCGGGCGTCTCCTCCCGTCCCACCCGACGGACCCACGGCAGCGCCGTGGCGTACTCGAACCGGACGGCGAGCTCCTGGCGCATCCGCACGGTGCCACGCAGCCCCGTCACGCGCCGGACGACGTCCGCCCGCCGGTCGCCGACCGGCATGAGGTCGAGGACCTGAACGGCACCCCCAGCCGTCTCCCAGACGGTCTCGAGGACGAAGGTGTCCCCGACGTAGCGCCGCCTGCTCGCGACCACCTCCTCGTCGGGCGCCAGCAACCACCGGCCGTGGTCGGGTCCGCCGAGCAGCGCACCGAACGTCGAGGGCGAGTCGTACCTCGGCAGGCACAGCCAGTCGATGCTGCCGTCGCGGCCGACGAGGGCCGCGGTGTGGCAGTCGCTGATGACGGCGTAGTCCTCGATGCGGAGAGGCATCCGGCCATCCTGCCTGGCAGGGTGGGCGCATGGCAGGGCGACAGCGCGCGACGGAGGGCCCGGTCGGGGCCGACGAGCACGGAGCCAGGACGCGCACCCTCGTGGTGCTGGGCGCCACGGGGGACCTGACGGGCAGGTTGCTGCTGCCCGGGCTGGGTGGCCTGCTGGCGAACGGCCTCGGCGAGGGGCTACGGCTGCTGGGGGTGGGGACCGAGGACTGGGACGACGAGCGCTGGCGTGAGCGGGTGAGGTCGTCGTTCCGTTCGGGAGGTGCCCGGGGCGACGACGTCGAACGCGTCGCCGCCGGGTCGCGGTACGTGCGGGCCGACGTGACCGACGCCGCCGACCTGCGCCGGGTGCTGGGGGAGTGCGAGCCCCCGCCCGCCCTGTTCTTCGCGCTGCCGCCCGCGGTGACGGCCCGCGCGTGCGAGGCGCTGCTGGGCACCGACCTGCCGCCGGGCACGAGGCTGGTGATGGAGAAGCCCTTCGGGACCGATCTGGCCAGTGCCCGCGCCCTGAACAAGCTCGTCACCCGGCTGGTCCCCGAGGACCACGTCCACCGCGTCGACCACTTCCTCGGCAAGTCGACGGTGCTCAACCTGCTCGGCGTGCGGTTCGCCAACCGCATGCTCGAGCCGGTGCTCAACGCCGAGCACGTGGAGTCGGTCGACGTGGTGTTCGACGAGACCCTCGGGCTGGAGGGCCGGGCGGGCTACTACGACGGCGCCGGCGCGCTGGTCGACATGATCCAGAGCCACCTGCTGCAGGTGATGGCCCTGCTGGCCATGGAGGCGCCACCGACCCTGACCGCCGTCGACCTCAGGGACCGCAAGGCCGCTGTGCTGCGCGCCTCGAGGGTCCTGGACGGCGACCCCGAGCGCTGGAGCCGGCGCGCCCGCTACGCGGCGGGGCGGGTGGGGGACCGCGACCTGCCGGCCTACGCCGACGAGCCGGGCGTCGACCCGGCCCGCGGGACCGAGACCCTCGCCGAGGTGGTGGTGGGGGTGGACACCTGGCGCTGGCACGGCGTGCCCTTCCGGCTGCGCTCGGGCAAGGCGATGTCCGCGGTCCGCAAGGAGGCGGTGGTCACGTTCCGGCGACCCCCGCGGGTGCCCACGGGCCTGAGCGGCTGGGACGCCCCGGACCGGTTGCGGATCGGGTTCGGCCCGGACCGGCTGCACCTCGACCTCAACGTCAACGGCCCGGCCGACCCGTTCGAGCTGGAGTCCGTGACGCTGGACGCCGACCTCGGGCCGGGCCAGCTGTCGCCGTACGGGGAGGTCCTCGCCGGTGTGCTCGAGGCCGACCCGACCCTGTCGGTGCGCGGTGACACCGCGGAGGAGTGCTGGCGGCTGGTCGAGCCCGTGCTCGCCGCCTGGCGCGAGGACGCGGTGCCGCTCGAGGAGTACCCGGCCGGCAGCGACGGGCCACCGGGCTGGTCGGCCGACGCCGGCTGACGCCGGTCGACGGTCAGCCCCAGGAGGGCAGCTCCGGCAGGTCCCGGTCCGACTGCAGGCCGGTTCCCTGCGAGCGGCCGGTGAGCCACGCCAGGAGGTCGGCCGCGCTCCCGGTGACGACCTGGCCGTCGGCGGGGCCGGCCTCCCACCCCGTGTCGGTCGCCCGCAGGCGCAGGGCCAGGCCGCCGGTGACCCGCTCGACCGCCTCGACCAGGCCGCGGTCGACGACGGGACGGGGCAGGTCGGCGGTGGTGGTCCCGGTCGCGAGGTCCACGTGGTGGTAGGCCACCTCGCGGACCCGCCACCACAGCACCTCGTGCGCCGGCGCCTCGTGACCGCTGCCGGCCCGCACGAGCACGTGCCGGCGGTCCTCGGGCAGCTCGGCGATCGCCGCGAGCAGCCGCTCACCGGCGGACTCGAGGTCGGACTCCAGCTCGGACGCCGACCGCGCGGCGCCGGCCTCGATGTCGGCGTCCCTGGCCTCGCGCGAGGGGTACATCGGCGTGGGCTCGCCGGTGCGGGCCCAGTGCACGAGGTTGCCCAGCGCGTCGGCGTTGCGGGCCACGTGGGCCAGGACGTGCCCGCGCGTCCAGCCCGGCAGCAGCGACGCCGCCCGCACGTCCTCGTCGTCCAGCTCCTTGACGGTGTCCATGAACCGGTCGGAGACGTCGGCCAGCAGGCCGAGCGTGCGCACGTACCCCGCGTCGTCGGCCGGGTCGCGGGACAGGTCCAGGTCGTCGAAGCGGTGCGCCGGGTCGTCGCTCATGTGACGCACGTTACCGGCGCCGTGCGACCCCTTCCCGGGCGCGGGCGGCGCGGGAGGTCGTTGTCGGATCCCGCACTTACCATCGTCGGGTGGCTCCACCCGCCGACCGTCCCTCCACCCAGCCCGCCGACCCGAAGGCCTCCGTGAGCACCCCACACCAGCAGCTCGTCGTGCGCGGAGCGCGCGAGCACAACCTCAAGGACGTCTCCCTCGACCTGCCGCGCGACGCCCTCGTCGTGTTCACCGGCCTGTCGGGCTCGGGCAAGTCGTCGCTGGCCTTCGACACGATCTTCGCGGAGGGTCAGCGGCGGTACGTCGAGTCCCTGTCGGCCTACGCCCGGCAGTTCCTGGGCCAGATGGACAAGCCGGACGTCGACTTCATCGAGGGCCTGTCGCCGGCGGTCTCCATCGACCAGAAGTCCACGTCGCGCAACCCGCGCTCGACGGTCGGCACCATCACCGAGGTGTACGACTACCTGCGCCTGCTGTGGGCGCGGGCCGGCACGCCGCACTGCCCGGTGTGCGACGAGCCGATCGGGCGCCAGACGCCCCAGCAGATCGTCGACCGGCTCCTCGAGCTGGAGGAGGGCACGCGCTTCCAGGTGCTGGCCCCGGTGGTCCGGGGGCGCAAGGGGGAGTACCAGGACCTCTTCGCCGAGCTGCAGCAGAAGGGCTTCGCCCGCGCACGGGTCGACGGCGAGGTGGTGTCCCTGACCGACCCGCCCCAGCTGGAGAAGAAGCTCAAGCACACCATCGACGTGGTGGTCGACCGGCTCGTCGCGAAGGGCTCGGTCAAGCGCCGGCTGACGGACTCGGTGGAGACGGCGCTGGGCCTGTCGGGCGGCCTGGTGGTCGTCGAGCTCGTGGACGCGGGCGAGGACGCACCCGACCGGGAACGCCGCTTCAGCGAGAAGATGGCCTGCCCGAACGACCACCCGCTGAGCCTGGACGAGATCGAGCCGCGGACCTTCTCGTTCAACGCCCCGTACGGGGCGTGCGACGTCTGCACCGGCATCGGCACCCGGCTCGAGGTCGACCCGGAGCTGCTCGTCCCGGACGAGGACCTCAGCCTCAACGAGGGTGCGATCGCCCCGTGGGGCGCGAGCAAGAGCGGTGACTACTACCACCGGCTCATGGGTGGGCTGGCGAAGCAGCTGAGCTTCGACCTCGACACCCCGTGGCGGGCGCTGCCGAAGCGGGCCCGCGACGCCCTGCTGCACGGCAAGGACTACGAGGTCCACGTCAAGTACCGCAACCGGTTCGGCCGCGAGCGCTCCTACACCACCGGTTTCGAGGGGGTCGTGCCCTTCGTGCAGCGCCGGCACGGCGAGACCGAGTCGGACTGGTCGCGGGAGAAGTACGAGGGGTACATGCGGGAGATCCCGTGCCCCGCCTGCCAGGGGGCCCGGCTCAAGAAGGAGGTCCTGGCCGTCAAGGTCGGCGGGCGCTCGATCGCGGACGCCTGCGCGCTGCCGATCCGCGACTGCGCCGCCTTCCTCGGGGACCTCGAGCTCGGGGCGCGCCAGCGGCAGATCGCCGAGGCGGTCCTCAAGGAGATCAACGCCCGCCTCGGGTTCCTGCTCGACGTCGGGCTGGACTACCTGTCCCTGGACCGGCCGGCCGGCACGCTGTCCGGTGGTGAGGCGCAGCGCATCCGCCTGGCCACCCAGATCGGCTCGGGGCTGGTCGGCGTGCTGTACGTGCTCGACGAGCCGAGCATCGGCCTGCACCAGCGCGACAACCACCGCCTGATCGAGACGCTGACGCGGCTGCGGGACCTCGGCAACACGCTCATCGTCGTGGAGCACGACGAGGACACCATCCGGGTGGCGGACTGGGTGGTCGACATCGGTCCGGGGGCGGGGGAGCACGGCGGGCAGGTCGTGCACTCCGGGCCCGTCCAGGGGCTGCTGGACCACCCGGACTCCCTGACCGGCGCGTACCTGTCCCGCCGCGTCGAGATCGACACCCCCGCGGTCCGCCGGCCGCGCGAGAAGGGGCGCGAGCTCACCGTCGTGGGTGCGCGCGAGCACAACCTCCGGTCGATCGACGTGAGCTTCCCGCTCGGGTGCATGGTCGCGGTGACCGGTGTGTCCGGCTCGGGCAAGTCCACCTTGGTCAACGACATCCTCTACAAGGTCCTGGCCAACCAGCTCAACGGCGCCCGGCAGGTCCCCGGCCGGCACAAGCGGGTCACCGGGCTCGACCACCTCGACAAGGTGGTGCACGTCGACCAGAGCCCCATCGGCCGCACGCCACGGTCCAACCCGGCCACGTACACCGGCGTCTGGGACCACGTCCGCAAGCTGTTCGCGACCACGACGGAGGCCAAGGTCCGCGGCTACCAGCCGGGCCGCTTCTCGTTCAACGTCAAGGGCGGTCGCTGCGAGAACTGCCAGGGCGACGGCACCATCAAGATCGAGATGAACTTCCTGCCGGACGTCTACGTGCCGTGCGAGGTGTGCCACGGCGCGCGGTACAACCGCGAGACGCTCGAGGTGCACTTCAAGGGCAAGACCGTCGCCGACGTGCTCGACATGCCGATCGAGGAGGCCGCGGAGTTCTTCGAGGCCGTCCCCGCCATCGCCAGGTACCTGCGCACCCTGGTCGAGGTCGGGCTGGGCTACGTGCGGCTGGGCCAGCCCGCTCCCACCCTGTCCGGTGGCGAGGCGCAGCGGGTCAAGCTCGCAGCCGAGCTCCAGAAGCGCTCCAGCGGGCGCACGGTGTACGTGCTGGACGAGCCGACCACCGGCCTGCACTTCGAGGACATCCGCAAGCTGCTCGGGGTGCTGCAGGGCCTGGTCGACAAGGGCAACACGGTGATCGTCATCGAGCACAACCTCGACGTGATCAAGAGCGCCGACTGGATCATCGACATGGGTCCCGAGGGTGGGTCGGGCGGTGGCCAGGTGGTGGCGACCGGCACCCCCGAGGAGGTGGCCGCGCACGAGACCAGCCACACCGGCCGGTTCCTGCGTCAGGTGGTCCCCGTGGCGGCTGGCGCCCCGGCCGCCGTGGGCGGCCGCAAGCGCTCGCCGTCCGCCGCTCGCCGTGGCCCGTCGACGGGCTCTGCCGCGCCGCGGCGGGGGAGTCCGGCGGCCGCGGCACGCCGCAGCTGAACCGGCGCCGGGGTGGCCGCTGCCGGGACCGCGTAGCGGCGGCGTGTCCGGGTGCGATCATGTCGGCGTGAGCGATCGCCTCGACGACCTGTGCCCCTCCCGACGCGGCCTGCTGCAGGCCCTGGCCGGTGCGGTCCTGCTGCCCGGCGTCCTCGTCGCGTGCGGGGGCGGCGCCGGGGACGGGGACGAGTCGGCGGACGGCGCCGCGACCGGCACCCTGGCCGCGGCCGACGTCCCGGTCGGGCAGGCGGTCGTCGTCTCCGTCTCCGGGGTGCCCGTCGTCGTCGCCCAGCCCACCGAGGGCGAGTTCGTGGCCTTCAGCGCCGCATGCACCCACCAGGGCACCACGGTCACGGTGCGCGAGGGCACCGACCTCGTCTGCCCGAACCACGGGAGCCGCTTCGACGGCTCCGACGGTGCGGTGCTGGCGGGGCCGGCGACCTCCCCGCTGCGGTCGCTGCCGGTCGCGCAGGACGGTGACGTGCTGCGCGTCGGCTGAGGCGGGGCGCCCGTCCTGGGCCGTCGGACGCGCTGCCTACCCTGGGTCCGTGGCCGACCCCTCGACCTACCGCCCGCGTCCCGGTGAGGTCCCCGACCAGCCGGGCGTCTACCGGTTCCGCGACGCGCACGGCCGGGTCGTCTACGTCGGCAAGGCCAAGAGCCTGCGGTCGCGGCTGGCCTCCTACTTCCAGGACCTGGCCGGGCTGCACCAGCGGACCCAGCAGATGGTCACCACCGCCGCCTCCGTCGAGTGGACGGTGGTGGGGACGGAGGTCGAGGCGCTCCAGCTCGAGTACGCGTGGATCAAGGAGTTCGACCCGCGGTTCAACGTCCGCTACCGAGACGACAAGTCCTACCCGTACCTGGCGGTCACGATGGGCGAGGAGTTCCCCCGGGTCCAGGTGATGCGCGGCGCCAAGCGCAAGGGCACCCGGTACTTCGGGCCGTACGCCCACGCGTGGGCGATCCGCGAGACGGTCGACCTGCTGCTGCGGGTCTTCCCGGTCCGCACGTGCTCCGCCGGGGTGTTCAAGCGCGCCCAGCAGGTCGGGCGGCCCTGCCTGCTGGGGTACATCGACAAGTGCTCCGCGCCGTGCGTGGGCCGGGTGAGCCCGCAGGAGCACCGGGAGCTGGCCGAGGACTTCGCGGCCTTCATGGCCGGTGACACCCAGCGGTTCGTGCGGCGGCTCGAGCGGGAGATGCGGGAGGCGTCCGCGCAGCTGGAGTTCGAGCGCGCCGCGCGGCTACGGGACGACGTCGCGGCGCTGACGAGGGCGATGGAGAAGAGCGCCGTCGTCCTTCCCGACGCCACCGACGCGGACGTCTTCGCCCTGGCGGAGGACGAGCTGGAGGCGGCGGTGCAGGTGTTCCACGTCCGCGGCGGGCGGGTGCGCGGGCAGCGCGGCTGGGTGGTCGAGAAGGTCGAGCCGCTGACCCGGGCCGAGCTGGTGGAGCACCTGCTGCAGCAGGTGTACGGCGACGCCGACCCCGCGTCCGTGCCCCGCGAGGTCCTCGTGCCCACCGACCCGGCCCAGGTGCAGGACGTCGCCGCGTGGCTCACCGGCCTGCGCGGCGCGCGCGTCGACGTGCGGGTGCCGCAGCGCGGGGACAAGCGCGCGCTCATGCAGACGGTCGAGCGCAACGCCACCCAGGCGCTGTCGCTGCACAAGACCCGGCGGGCCGGTGACCTGACGACGCGGAGCCAGGCGCTGCAGGAGCTGCAGGAGGCCCTGGAGCTGCCCGAGGCGCCGCTGCGGATCGAGTGCTACGACGTCTCCAACCTCCAGGGCACCGAGGTCGTGGCCTCGATGGTGGTGTTCGAGGACGGCCTGCCGCGCAAGGGCGAGTACCGGCGGTTCGCGGTGCGGGGGACCGACGGCCAGGACGACGTGGCCGCGGTCCGCGAGGTCATCACCCGGCGCTTCCGCCGCTACCTCGACGAGCGCGAGCAGTCCGGCGAGCTCGACCTCGGGGTCGGCCCCGAGCGTGAGTCCGACGACGGTGACCGTGACGTCGCAGGCGTCGCCGACCCGGTGGGCGGGGGAGCCCCGCCACCGCCCGCCACGGGTGGCCCGGTCGACCCCGAGACCGGCCGGCCGCGCCGCTTCGCCTACCCGCCGCAGCTGGTGGTCGTCGACGGTGGTCAGCCGCAGGTGGCTGCTGCCGCGGCCGCCCTGGCCGGCCTCGGCATCGAGGACGTCGCCCTGTGCGGCCTGGCCAAGCGGCTCGAGGAGGTGTGGCTGCCCGGCGAGGACCACCCGACGATCCTGCCGAGGACGAGCCAGGGCCTCTACCTGCTGCAGCGGGTGCGGGACGAGGCCCACCGCTTCGCCGTCTCCTACCACCGGCAGCGGCGGTCCAAGGCGATGACCCGCAGCGCCCTGGACGAGGTCCCCGGGCTGGGGCCGACCCGCCGCAAGGCGCTGCTGCGTCACTTCGGGTCGCTGCGGAACCTGCGCGCGGCCACCGTCGACGACATCGCCGAGGTGCCGGGCATCGGGCGGGTCACCGCCGCGGTCGTGCACGAGCACCTGGCGCACCCGGAGCGGGCCGCGGCGCCCGCGGTCAACACCGCGACCGGTGAGCTGGTCGACGGCTGAGGGCGACGGCCCGCGCGCTGGCGCCCGGCCGGACTGCGAGGATGAGGCCGACGGGCCGTGCGGCGGCCCGTCGGCCCGTCCCACCCACCGGGAGGAAGCACCCATGACCACCGAACCCGCCGACGCGGGTACCGCGACGGCACCCAAGCCGGAGCTGCTCATCGTCACCGGCATGTCCGGCGCCGGTCGCACGACCGCCGCCAACATGCTGGAGGACCTGGGCTGGTTCGTGGTCGACAACCTCCCGCCGCAGATGCTGGGACCGCTCGCCGTGCTCGCAGCCAAGGTCGGCTCCTCCCTACCCCGGGTCGCCGTCGTCGTGGACGTCCGGGGCCGCAGCTTCTTCACCGACGTGCGGGACTCCCTGGCCGGGCTGCGCGACAGCGGCGTGCTGCTGCGGGTGCTCTTCCTGGACGCCAGCGACGAGGCCCTGGTCCGCCGGTTCGAGTCCGTGCGCCGGCCCCACCCGCTGCAGGGCGAGGGGCGCATCCTCGACGGCATCGCGCGCGAGCGCGAGCTCGTCGGCGACCTGCGCGGGACCGCGGACCTGGTCATCGACACCACCCACCTCAACGTCCACCAGCTGTCCGCCAAGGTGCTGCAGACCTTCGCCGACGACGCGCCGAGCCGCCTGCGCGTCACGGTGATGTCGTTCGGCTTCAAGTACGGCATCCCGGTGGACGCCGACCACGTCGTCGACGTCCGGTTCCTGCCCAACCCGTACTGGGTGCCGGAGCTGCGCGGGCTGACCGGTCGCGAGCCCCAGGTCAGCGAGTACGTGCTCGGTCAGGCCGGGGCGGGGGAGTTCGTCGAGCGGTACGTCGCCGCCCTGGAACCGGTGATGGCCGGGTACCTGCGGGAGAACCGCGCCTACGTGACGATCGCCGTCGGGTGCACCGGCGGCAAGCACCGCTCCGTCGCCCTGTCCGAGGAGGTCGCCCAGCGACTGCGCGCGCAGGGTGTCAACGCCGGGACCGTCCACCGGGACCTGGGGCGCGAGTGAGGGGGCGTCGCGTCGTCGCCCTCGGCGGCGGGCACGGCCTGGCCGCCTCCCTGTCGGCCCTGCGCCACCTCACCGACCGGTTGACGGCGGTCGTGACCGTCGCCGACGACGGCGGGTCCAGCGGGCGGCTGCGCCGGGAGCTGGGTGTCCTGCCGCCCGGGGACCTGCGGATGGCCCTGTCGGCGCTCTGCGAGGACGGCGAGTGGGGCAGCACGTGGCGGGACGTCATGCAGCACCGGTTCCGCAGCGACGGGCCCCTCGACCAGCACGCGGTCGGCAACCTGCTCATCGCCGCGCTGTGGGAGCTGCTCGGGGACCCCGTGCAGGGCCTGGACCTCGTCGGCCGGCTGCTCGGCTGCCGCGGCCGGGTGCTGCCGATGTCGACGGTCCCGATGGACATCGAGGCGGACGTCGAGGGCCTCGGCCCCGGTCCGGTCGTGGTGCGCGGCCAGGCCCACGTCGCGACCACACCCGGGCGGGTCACCGGTGTGCGCCTGCTCCCGGAGCACGCGGTGGCCTGCCCGGAGGCGGTGACGGCGGTGCGCCAGGCCGAGTGGGTCGTGCTCGGACCGGGGTCCTGGTTCACGTCGGTGATGCCGCACCTGCTGGTCCCGGGTCTGCGCGAGGCGCTGGTGGAGGGGTCGGCGCGCACCTGCCTGACCATGAACCTGTCCTCGCAGACGGGGGAGACCCGCGGGCTGAGTGCCGCCGAGCACGTGCGCGCCGTCGCCCGGCACGCCCCGGACCTGCGGGTCGACGTCGTCCTGGCCGACCCGCGGGCCGTCGACGACGTGGACGACCTCGTCGACGCGGCGCAGGAGGTCGGTGGCCAGGTGCTCCTGCGGCAGGTGTCGTCGGTCACGGCACCGGCCCAGCACGACCCGCTGCGGCTCGCGGCGGCCCTGCAGGACGTGCTCGACCGGGCCCTCGGGGACACGTGACGTCCGCGTCCCGCCGGGTGCCGACGCACCGCTGCCGCACGGACCCGCCGGCGGCGGTGGCAGGATGAGCCCATGGCGCTGACGGCACAGGTGAAGGACGAGCTCAGCCGCCTGCAGGTGACGAAGTCCTGCTGCCGCAAGGCCGAGGTCTCCTCGATGCTGCGGTTCGCCGGGGGGCTGCACATCATCTCGGGCCGGATCGTCATCGAGGCGGAGCTCGACACGGGGGCGGCGGCGCGCAGGCTGCGCAAGGACGTCGCCGACGTGTACGGGCACACCAGCGACGTCCTGGTGATCTCCGCCGGCGGCCTGCGGCGCGGCACGCGGTACGTCGTCCGGGTGGTGCGCGAGGGGGAGTCGCTCGCCCGGCAGACCGGTCTGCTGGACCAGCGCGGTCGGCCCGTGCGGGGGCTGCCGCCGCAGGTGGTCTCGGGCGCCACGTGCGACGCGGAGTCGGCGTGGCGCGGCGCCTTCCTCGCCCACGGCTCGCTGACCGAACCGGGCCGGTCCTCGGCCCTGGAGGTCACCTGCCCGGGCCCCGAGGCGGCCCTGGCGCTCGTCGGCGCGGCCCGGCGGCTGGGCATCCAGGCGAAGGCGCGCGAGGTCCGCGGCGTGGACCGCGTCGTGATCCGCGACGGCGACGCGATCGGCGCGATGCTGACGCGGCTGGGTGCCCACGACGCCGTCCTGGTCTGGGAGGAGCGGCGGATGCGCCGCGAGGTCCGCGCGACGGCCAACCGGCTGGCGAACTTCGACGACGCGAACCTGCGCCGGTCCGCGCGGGCGGCGGTCGCGGCGGGGGCGCGCGTGGAGCGGGCCCTGGAGATCCTCGGGGAGGACGTGCCCGAGCACCTGCGGACGGCCGGGCGGCTACGCCTGGAGCACAAGCAGGCGTCACTGGAGGAGCTCGGCCAGCTCGCCGACCCGCCGATGACGAAGGACGCGGTCGCCGGCCGGATCCGCCGGCTGCTGGCGATGGCCGACCGGCGCGCTGCCGAGCTCGGCGTCCCCGGCACGGACGCCAACCTCACGCCGGACATGCTGGACGCCTGACGCCTGACGCCTGACGCCGGGCCTGCCTCCGCGGCGGGTCCCGCCGGACCCGGGTGTCCGCTCCGTGGTCGGGACCTTCGCCCCGCGAGAGCGACCCCCCGGTAACGAGTAGGGTCGTGCCCGGTGCGGGGGCAGCAGGTCCTCGGCCCCCGAGCAGACGTCCCGCCGGCGCGACGCCGGCCCGTTGTGAGGAGACTTCTTGACCATCCGCGTGGGCATCAACGGCTTCGGCCGCATCGGCCGCAACTTCCTCCGCGCCGCCCTGGCCTCCGGCGCCGACATCGAGGTCGTCGGCGTGAACGACCTCACGGACAACAAGACGCTGGCGCACCTGCTGAAGTACGACTCGATCCTGGGCCGCCTCGGTGACGTCACGTACACCGAGGACGAGATCTCCGTCGGCGGCAAGACCTTCAAGGCGCTCGCCGAGCGCGACCCGTCCGCGCTGCCGTGGGGCGACCTCGGCGCCGACGTCGTCATCGAGTCGACCGGCATCTTCACCGACGCCACGAAGGCCAGGGCCCACGTCGACGGCGGGGCGAAGAAGGTCATCATCTCGGCGCCGGCCAAGAACGAGGACGTCACGGTCGTGATGGGCGTGAACCACGACGACTACGACCCGTCGGCGCACACGATCATCTCCAACGCGTCCTGCACGACGAACTGCCTGGCGCCGATGGCGAAGGCCATCCACGACGAGTTCGGCATCGTCAAGGGTCTGATGACGACGATCCACGCCTACACGCAGGACCAGAACCTGCAGGACGGCCCGCACAAGGACCTGCGGCGCGCCCGCGCCGCCGCGGTCAACATCGTCCCCACCTCCACCGGTGCGGCGAAGGCGATCGGGCTGGTCATGCCCGACCTCAAGGGCAAGCTCGACGGCTACGCGCTGCGCGTCCCGATCCCCACCGGCTCGGCCACCGACCTGACCGTCAACGTGGGCCGCGAGACCAGCGTCGAGGAGGTCAACGCGGCGGTGAAGGCTGCGGCGGAGGGCCCGCTCAAGGGCTACCTGCGCTACACCGAGGACCCGATCGTGTCGGCGGACATCGTCACCGACCCGGCGTCCTGCATCTTCGACGCCGGCCTGACGAAGGTGATGGGCGAGCAGGTCAAGGTCGTCGGCTGGTACGACAACGAGTGGGGCTACTCCAACCGCCTCGTCGACCTCGTCGGGCTCGTCGGCGCCGACCTCTGACCGACGCGTGCGCCGGGGCGGTCCGCAGGGACCTCCCCGGCGCGCGGCGCGTCCCGACCCGCAAGGAGACCGCACCGTGAAGACCATCGAGGACCTCGGCGACCTGCGTGGGCGCCGCGTGCTCGTCCGCAGCGACCTCAACGTCCCCCTGGACGGCAACCGGATCACCGACGACGGACGGATCCGCGCGTCGCTGCCCACCGTGCAGCACCTGGTGGACGCCGGCGCGCGCGTCGTCGTGACCGCCCACCTGGGCCGGCCCAAGGGCAGCCCCGACGAGCGCTACACCCTGGCGCCGGTCGCCGAGCGGCTCGGCGAGCTGCTCGGCCGCCCCGTCGCGTTCGCCGCCGACACCGTCGGCGCCGACGCCCGCCGCGTCGTCGAGGGGCTGGCCGACGGGGACGTGGCGTTGCTGGAGAACGTGCGGTTCAACGTCGGGGAGACGAGCAAGGACGACGCCGAGCGCGGCGCCTTCGCCGACGAGCTCGCCGCCCTCGCCGACGCCTTCGTGTCCGACGGCTTCGGCGCGGTGCACCGCAGGCACGCGTCGGTCTACGACGTCGCCCAGCGCCTGCCGCACGCCGCCGGGGGCCTGGTGCAGGCCGAGGTCGAGGTGCTGCACCGGCTGACCGCCGAGCCGCAGCGGCCGTACGCCGTGGTCCTGGGTGGCTCGAAGGTCTCCGACAAGCTCGGTGTCATCGACGCGCTGCTCGGTGTCGCCGACCGGATCCTGGTCGGCGGCGGCATGGTCTTCACCTTCCTCAAGGCGCAGGGCCACGAGGTCGGCAGCAGCCTGCTCGAGGAGGACCAGCTCGACACGGTCCGCGGGTACCTGCGCACGGCAGAGGAGCGGGGGGTGAGCATCGTGCTGCCCACCGACGTGGTGGCGGCCACGGCCTTCGCCGCGGACGCCGAGCACGACGTCGTCGCCGTCGACTCCATCCCCGCGGACCGGATGGGGCTGGACATCGGCCCGCGGTCCGCGCAGGCCTTCGCCGAGCAGCTGGCCGACGCCCGCACCGTCTTCTGGAACGGTCCGATGGGCGTGTTCGAGATGGAGCCGTACAGCCACGGCACGCGCGCCGTCGCGCAGGCCCTCGTGGACAGCGACGCCTTCACGGTCGTCGGGGGCGGCGACTCCGCGGCAGCGGTGCGCACGCTCGGCTTCGACGAGTCGTCGTTCGGCCACATCTCCACCGGCGGCGGTGCCAGCCTCGAGTACCTCGAGGGCAAGGCGCTGCCCGGTCTGACCGTCCTGGAGGACTGAACCATGGCCAAGGCACCCACCCGCACGCCGCTGATGGCCGGCAACTGGAAGATGAACGCCGACCACCAGCAGGCCATCACGATCGTCCAGAAGCTGGCGTGGACGCTCAAGGACGCCAAGCACGACCCGGCCGCCGTCGAGGTGGCCGTCCTGCCGCCGTTCACCGACCTGCGCTCGGTGCAGACCCTCGTCGACGGCGACCGGCTGGACCTGCGCTACGGCGCCCAGGACGTCTCGGCCCACGACGAGGGCGCCTACACCGGCGAGGTCGCCGCCCGGATGCTCGCGCGGCTGGGGTGCACCTACGTCGTCGTCGGCCACAGCGAGCGCCGGCAGTACCACCACGAGGACGACGCGCTCGTCAACGCCAAGACCCGCAAGGCGCTGGAGCACCAGCTCGTGCCGATCGTGTGCGTGGGTGAGGGCCTCGACGTGCGCAAGGAGGGCCGGCACGTCGAGCACACCCTGGCCCAGCTGGACGGCGCCCTGGACGGCCTGGGCGCCGAGCAGGTGGCGGGTCTGGTCGTCGCCTACGAGCCCGTGTGGGCGATCGGGACGGGCGAGGTGGCCACGCCCGAGGACGCCCAGGAGGTCTGCGCGGCGGTCCGTCGCCGGGTGGGGGAGCTGTTCGACGAGGGCACGGCCGAGGCCGTGCGCGTCCTGTACGGCGGGTCCGTCAAGCCCGGCAACGTGGCCGCGACGATGGCCCAGCCGGACGTCGACGGCGCCCTGGTCGGCGGGGCGAGCCTCGACCCGGCGGACTTCGCCGCGATCTGCCGCTACCAGGACCACCAGGTGGGCCTGTGACCCTCGCCCGTCGCGTACCCTGGGGCCGACCGACCAGCCCCGGGTGCGCGTCGGGCGCCTGCCGCGCCTGCTCGCACCCACGACCCACACCCCGGTTCGCACCGGGCCGCACGAAGAGGATCCCGTGACCCCACTGCGCATCACGCTGCAGGTGCTGCTCGCGCTCTCGAGCCTGTTCCTGACGCTGCTCATCCTGCTCCACAAGGGCAAGGGCGGCGGCCTGTCGGACATGTTCGGGGGCGGCATGAGCAGCGGCGCCTCGAGCTCCGGGGTCGCGGAGCGCAACCTCAACCGGATCACCATCGCGGTGTCCCTGGTCTGGGTGGCGGTCATCGTGCTCCTCGGGGTCATCGAGCGGTTCATCCCGTCGGAGTGAGCGTCACGCACCGGCTCTCGCGTCCGCCCCGGGTGGAGCGTCAGCGGTCGGTCGCCCATCCGCAGCAGCAGGCACGTCGAGCAGGGGAGTAGTCCGGTGGCAGGTGGTAACGCGATCCGCGGCAGCAGGGTGGGCGCCGGACCGATGGGGGAGGCCGAGCGGGGCGACGCCGCCCCGCGGTTCCGGATCTCCTACTGGTGCGCCAACGGCCACGAGACCCGGCCGAGCTTCGCCGAGGAGCCGGGCCTGCAGGTGCCCGAGACCTGGGACTGCCCGCGCTGCGGGTTCCCCGCCGGGCAGGACCAGGAGAACCCTCCCGCTCCGCCGCGCAACGAGCCGTACAAGACGCACCTGGCCTACGTGAAGGAGCGCCGCAGCGACGCCGACGGCCAGGCGATCCTCACCGAGGCGCTGGAGTCCCTGCGCGCCAAGCGGATCATCCGCTGACCGCTGACCGCTGACCGCTGACCGCTGACCGACGGCGACGGCTCGTCGGTCCACCCGCTCGACGGCCCGCGGCTCAGGGTGAGGCGATCCGGGCGATGCTGGCGGGCAGCCTGCTCGCCGCCGCGCGGTCCAGGAGCCACCGGGTCGCCCGCGTCCCGGTGGCACCCGCGGCGGGGACCTGCACCTCCCCGGCCTGCGTGAGGGCGAGGTGGACGGCGGCGGCCTTGCCCTCACCGGCGGCCACGAGCCACACCTCGCCCGCGTGGCGGATCGCGGGCATCGTCAGGCTGATCCGCGACGGGGGCGGCTTCGGCGCCCCCCGCACCCCGACGACGGTGCGCTCGGTCTCGTAGAGCGCCGGCTGCTCGGGGAACAGCGAGGCGACGTGCGCGTCCTCGCCGACACCGAGCAGCAGCACGTCGAAGCGGGGGAGCGGGGCGTGGTCGGCGAACTGCGCCGCGGCGGCGAGCTCGGCGGCGTACCGCGCGGCGGCGGCGTCGAGGTCCGCGCCGTCCGGACCGTCGGAGGCGGGCATCACGTGCACCCGCTCGGGCGGGACGGGCACGTGGTCGAGCAGGGCCTCGCGCGCCTGGGTCTCGTTGCGTTCCGGGTGCCCCGAGGGCAGGAACCGCTCGTCGCCCCACCAGACGTCGACGGACCGCCAGTCGACCGCGTCGCGGGCGGGGGAGGAGGCCAGGGCCGCGAGGGTCCGGGTCCCGACGGTCCCGCCGGTGAGCACGACGTGGGCGCGGCCCCGGGACGCCTGCGCGTCGACGAGCTGGGTGACGAGCCGGGCGGCCACCGCCTGGCAGAGCAGCTCGGTGTCGGCGTGGACGACGACGGACGTCGGGGTGCTCACGTGCTGGCCTCCTGGTGCTCGCCCTCGGGTTCGGCGCGCTTCATGGCCCGGGACCGGCGCGCCGCCGCGCGGCCGACGCGCCGGGCCCTGTCGGCCGCCTCCTGCGGTGTGGTCGCGCCCTCGGTCGCGGCACGCGACGCCGGGACGGCCCGGTCCCCGGAGAGGCGGGCCAGGCCCTTGGTGAGGACCTCGGCGTACACCTCGTCGGGGTCCAGGCGCCGCAGCTCCTCGGCCAGGCACTCGGGTCGGGCCCGACGCGGCAGGGCGATCCGCCGGTCCGGCTGCCCGGGCTGGGTGAGCAGGGCGACGTTGCCGTCCGGCCGGACCAGCTCCACGGCGCCGCTCGAGCGCTCCAACCGCACCCCGCTGATCCCCGACCCGGCGCGGGAGCGCGCCCTCGTCACCGGGCAGCGCAGGTTCAGGGCGAGCCACGCGGCGAGCAGCTCCGTCGACGGGCTGTCCGAGGCGCCGGTCACCACCGCGCGCGTGACCGTCTCGAACGGCGGCTGGTCGAGGGCCGCCGCGAGCAGCCCCCGCCACAGCGTGAGCCGTGACCAGGCCAGGTCGGTGTCGCCGTCCTGGTAGCTGCGGGCCAGGGCGGTCAGGGCCGTCCGGGGTCGCGTCGCGGCGGCGGAGTCGGTGATGCGTCGCTGGGCCATCGCGCCGATGGGGTGCTCCGCCGGGGCCTTGGGGCCGCGGCCCGGCCACCAGGCCACGACCGGGGCGTCCGGCAGCAGCAGGGGGACCACCACGGAGTCGTCGTGGCGCACGAGCTCGCCGTACAGCCGCAGCACCACGACCTCGCTGGCGCCGGCGTCACCGCCCACGCGGATCTGCGCGTCGAGCCGGGCGGACCCGCGGCGCGGCCCGTGGGCCACCACGATGACCCGGCAGGGGTGCTCGCGGCTGGCGTCGTTCGCCGCCTCGATCGCGTCCTCGGCCTCGGCGTCGTCGGTGACGATGACGAGCGTGAGGACGCGGCCGAGGGCCACGGCACCGCCCTGGTCGCGCAGGTCGACGAGCCGCCGGTTGATCGCTGCGGTGGTCGTCGAGGGCAGGTCGAGGATCACGGGCGCCTCCAGTGCCGGCCGTCGCGGGCGAGCATCTCGTGCGCGGACGGCGGCCCCCAGCTGCCCGCCGCGTACGGTTCGGGCGCCCCGCGGGAGGCCCAGAAGTCGATGACCGGGTCGAGGATCCGCCAGGACAGCTCGACCTCCTCGTGCCGCGGGAACAGGGGCGGCTCGCCGAGGAGGACGTCGAGGATGAGGCGCTCGTAGGCCTCCGGGCTGGACTCGGTGAACGAGTGCCCGTAGCCGAAGTCCATCGTGACGTCCCGCACCTCCATCGCGGTGCCGGGCACCTTCGACCCGAAGCGCAGCGTCACCCCCTCGTCGGGTTGCACCCGGATGACCAGCGCGTTCTGACCGAGCTCCGAGGTCGACGTCGACTCGAACGGCAGGTGCGGTGCGCGCTTGAAGACCACCGCGATCTCGGTCACCCGCCGGCCCAGCCGCTTGCCGGTGCGCAGGTAGAACGGCACGCCGGCCCAGCGGCGGGTGTCGATGTCCAGGCGGACCGCGGCGAAGGTCTCGGTGGTCGAGTCGGCCGGGATGCCGTCCTCCTCGAGGTAGCCGGCGACCCGCTGGCCGCCCTGCCAGCCGGCGGCGTACTGACCGCGGGCGGTCGCCCGGGACAGGTCCCTCGGCAGCCGGACCGCGGACAGCACCTTCTCCTTCTCCGCCCGCAGGTCGCGGGCGTCGAAGGAGACCGGCTCCTCCATCGCCGTGAGGGCGAGCAGCTGCAGCAGGTGGTTCTGGATGACGTCGCGGGCCGCGCCGATGCCGTCGTAGTAACCGGCGCGCCCGCCGATGCCGATGTCCTCGGCCATCGTGATCTGCACGTGGTCGACGTAGTTGGCGTTCCAGATCGGCTCGAACAGCTGGTTGGCGAAGCGGAGCGCCAGCAGGTTCTGGACCGTCTCCTTGCCGAGGTAGTGGTCGATGCGGAAGACCGCGTCCTGCGGGAAGACCCGCTCGACGACCCGGTTGAGCTCCTGGGCGCTGCCCAGGTCGTGCCCGAACGGCTTCTCGATCACGACCCGACGCCACTGACCCGGCTCGGCCGACGACAGGCCTGAGCGGGCCAGCTGCTCGCAGACGACGGGGAAGAACCGCGGCGGCACCGACAGGTAGAACGCGGTGTTGCCCCCCGCGCCGCGCTGCTCGTCGAGCTCGCGCACGGTCCGCGCCAGCGTGTCGAACGCCTCGTCGTCGGTGAACTCCCCGGGCACGAACCGAAGGCCCTCGGCGAGCTGCTGCCAGACCGACTCCCGGAACGGGGTGCGGGCGTTCGCCTTGACCGCCTCGTAGACGATCTTGCCGAAGTCCTCCTCCTCCCAGTCGCGCCGGGCGAAGCCGACGAGGGAGAAGCCGGGGGGCAGCAGGCCGCGGTTGGCGAGGTCGTACACGGCGGGCACGAGCTTCTTGCGGGCCAGGTCACCCGTCACCCCGAACAGCACCAGCCCGCACGGGCCGGCGATGCGGGAGAGCCTGCGGTCGCGCGGGTCGCGCAGCGGGTTGCGTCCCGCCGCCACCCGGGCGGGGCTCACCGGCGGCGCCCGAGGAGGGACAGCAGCCGCTCGACGCCGGAGACCCGGTCCGTCAGGTGCAGGCGCAGCACGGGCCGACCGTGGTCGGCGAGGACCTGCGCGTCCCCGGCGGCCTGGGCGGCGACGAGGCGGCCGAAGGTGTAGGGGCGCCCGGGGACGTCGACGTCCCGCTCCGCCGCGGCCGTGACCTGCAGGTAGACCCCCGTCGCCGGGCCTCCCTTGTGGTACTGGCCGGTGGAGTGCAGGAACCGCGGGCCCCAGCCGAACGTGACCGGCCGGCCGGTCCGCTGGGCGAGCGGGTCCCGCACGCCGGCGAGCGCCGCGTCCCCCTCACGGTCCAGGTAGGCCATGACGGCCAGGTACCCGCGGTCGGCGTCGAGCCGGGACAGCAGCGCGGTCACCGCCCCCCCGAGGTCGTCGACACCGTCGAGCAGGCCGTCCGTGCCGCGCACCTCCACGGGGCCGTCGACGAGGGCCGGGTCGTCGACGGCGGGCGGCGCGTCCAGCAGGCCACGGGCCGCGGCCTTGGCGCTCTCCACGTCGGGCTGGTCGAACGGGTTGATGCCGAGCAGCCGGCCGGCCACGGCGGTCGCGGTCTCCCACAGCTGCATCTGCCCGCCCAGGGGGCCGGCGACGACGACCTCCTCGGCGCGGGGCTCGGCGGCGCGGCCACCGGGCACCAGCCGGACCACGAGGGCGTCGGCCGGCGGGTCGACGACCTCCGGCGCGTCCGGCCCGGCGACCACGACGGGCAGCAGCCCGGTGCCCTCCTTGCCCGTGGACTCGGCGACGAGCTGCTCGGCCCAGTCGCCGAAGCCCTCCAGGCCGGACCCGTCCTCGAGCAGCACGACCTTGTCGCGCAGCGGGTCGGTGCCGGCCAGCGCCGCGGCCAGCACGAGCGCGGGGTTGTCCTCGTCGTCGGTCGCCACCGCGTCCGCCGTGGCCTCCGCCTCGTCGAGCAGGCGACCGAGGTCCACGCCGGCCAGACCGGCCGGCACCAGCCCGAACGCCGACATCGCCGAGTACCGGCCGCCGACCTCGGGGTCGGCGGTGAACACCCGGCGGGCACCGGCCGCCGTGGCGTCCTCGTGCAACGGTGAACCGGGGTCGGTCACCACCACGAGACGGCGCGCCGGGTCGATCCCGGCCGCGCGGAGGGCCTCCTCGAGCGCGCGGCGTTGGCTGTCGGTCTCGACCGTCGAGCCGGACTTGCTGGAGACCACCACGACGGTCCGCTCCAGGTCGCCGTCGAGCGCCCTGGCCACCTGGTCGGGGTCGGTGCCGTCGAGGACCAGCAGCGGCACACCCGCGGTGCCGGTCAGCACCTCCGGCGCGAGGGAGGACCCGCCCATCCCGCACAGGACGACGCGGTCGACGCCCTCGGCGCGCAGCTCGTCGCGCAGGCCCTCCACGGCCGCGACCAGCGGTCGCGAGGTGCGCGGCAGGTCGACCCAGCCGAGGCGGCGGGACGCCTCCTCGACGGCCTGCCGTCCCCACAGCTCCGCGTCCCGGCCGGCCAACCGGCGGGCGACGTGGTCGGCCAGCAGGTCGGGCAGGTGCCGGGCGACCGCGTCCGCAGCGACCTGGCCGCAGCCGACCACGGGCACGCCGTCGGTGGCCGGCCCGGCGGCGGGGGCGTCGTGCTGCCCCGGGGTACCGGTCACCGGTCCTCCTCGGCGGGTGCCAGGCGCTCCAGCTCGGATGCCACGGTGGCTCCCAGCTCCTCCCAGGACGCCTCGAACTTCTGCACGCCCTCGCGCTCGAGCTGGTCGGTGACCTCCTGGTAGGGCACGCCCAGCCGCTCGAGCTGGTCCAGGACCGCCTCGGCCTCCGCCTCGGTGCCGCTGACCGTGTCGCCAGTGACCTCGCCGTGGTCGGCGGTCTTCTCCAGCGTCGCGTGCGGCATCGTGTTGACCACGCCCGGGGCGACGAGCCCGGTCACGTACATGGTGTCGGGGTAGTCGGGGTTCTTGACCCCCGTGGAGGCCCACAGCGGCCGCTGCGGGTGCGCCCCGGCGTCGCGCAGCACCGTCCAGCGCGGGGTCGCGAAGACCTCCTGGTAGGCGTGGTACGCCAGGCGGGCGTTGGCCAGCCCCGCCTTGCCGCGCAGCTCGAGGGCCTCGGGGGTGCCGATCTGCTCGAGCCGGCCGTCGACCTCGCTGTCCACCCGCGAGACGAAGAACGAGGCGACGGACTCGATCGGGGCCAGGTCCCGGCCCGCCTCGCGGGCCTGCTCCAGGCCGGTGAGGAACGCCTGCATGACGGCGCGGTACCGGTCCAGGCTGAAGATCAGGGTCACGTTGACGCTGATCCCCTCCGACAGGACCGTGCTGATCGCGGGCAGGCCCTCGACGGTCGCGGGGATCTTGATGAACAGGTTCGGCCGGTCGACCGCCGCCCAGAGCCGGCGGGCGGCGTCGACGGTCGCCTGCGTGTCGTGCGCCAGCCGCGGGTCCACCTCGAGCGAGACCCGCCCGTCGACGCCGTCGGTGGCGTCGTACACCGCCCGCAGGGCGTCGCAGCCCCGGCGCACGTCCTCGGTGGTCAGCTCGAACACGGCGGTGTCGACGTCCACCCCGCGCCGGGCGAGGTCCCGGACCTGGTCGGTGTACCGCTCGCCCTTCGCCAGCGCGCTGGCGAAGATCGTCGGGTTGGTCGTGACGCCGACGACGTGGTGGTCGCGCACCAGCGTGTCGAGCTCGCCGGTCTCGATCAGCTCGCGGGAGAGGTCGTCGAGCCAGATGGAGACCCCCGCGGCGCTCAGGTCGGCCAGGGGGCTGCTGCTCGGTCCGGGCGTCGGGGCGGTGCGGCTGTCGCTCACGGTGTGCTCCTTCGGGTGGACGTGCGTACGTGGTCGGTCGGCAGCGGTCCGGTGACCGGGCGCACCCGGTCACCGGGTCCGCTCAGGGACGGTCGCCGGTTCCGCCCTCGTGCGGCGCCGACCCGGCGCCGCCGGGGGTGTCGCCGCCGCGCGCGGCGCGCACCGACTCGTGCGCCGCCGCCACCACGGCCTGCGGCGTGATGCCGAACTCGCGGTACAGCGTCTGGTAGTCCGCGGACGCCCCGTAGTGCTCCAGCGACACGGTCCGCCCCGCGTCGCCGACCAGGTCGCGCCACCCCATGGCCACGGCCGCCTCGACGGACACCCGGGCGCGCACCGAGCGCGGCAGCACGCTCTCGCGGTAGGCGTCGTCCTGCTCGTCGAACCACTCGCGGCACGGCACCGAGACGACCCGCGCGCGCACCCCCTCGGCGGCGAGGGCCTCCCGCGCGGCCAGCGTGATCTGCACCTCCGAGCCGGTACCCAGCAGGATGACGTCGGGCTCGCCGCCCTCGGCCTCCGCCAGCACGTACGCGCCACGGGCCACGCCGTCCGCCGCGGCGAGCGTCGCGCCGCTCGCCGGCCCGTCCCCGCGCTCGAAGGTCGGCACGCCCTGGCGGGTGAGGCAGATCCCGGCGGGCCGGTCGGTGTGCTCCAGCACGGTGCGCCACGCCCACGCCGTCTCGTTGGCGTCGGCCGGCCGGACGACGTCCAGCCCCGGGATCGCGCGCAGCGCCGCCAGGTGCTCCACCGGCTGGTGGGTCGGGCCGTCCTCGCCGAGGCCGATCGAGTCGTGCGTCCACACGAACACCGACGGCAGCTTCATCAGCGCGGCCAGCCGCACGGCGGGGCGCATGTAGTCGCTGAACACCAGGAACGTGCCGCCGTACGGGCGCGTGCCGCCGTGCGCGGCGATGCCGTTGAGGATCGCGCCCATGGCGTGCTCGCGGATCCCGAAGTGCAGGGTCCGCCCGTAGGGGTTGCCGGGGAAGGCCTTGGTGGCGTGCTCCTCCGGGACGAAGGACGGCTCACCGGCCATCGTGGTGTTGTTGCTCTCCGCCAGGTCCGCGGAGCCGCCCCACAGCTCGGGCAGCACCGGCGCCAGGGCACCGAGGACCTTGCCGGACGCCGCGCGCGTCGCCAGGTCCTTGCCCGGCTCGAACACCGGCAGCGCGTCGGTCCAGCCCTCCGGCAGCCGGCGCTCGCGCATCCGCGCCAGCAGCTGGGCCCGCTCCGGGTTCGCCTCCTCCCACGCGGAGAAGGCCTCGTCCCACCGCGAGCGCAGCTCGCGACCGCGGTCGACGACCTCCCGCGCCCGGGCCAGCGCGTCCTCGGGCACCTCGAAGGTCCGGTCGGGGTCGAAGCCCAGCTCGCGCTTGAGGTTGGCGACCTCCTCCTCGCCGAGCGCCGAGCCGTGGATCTTGCCGGTGTTCTTCTTGGTCGGAGCGGGCCACCCGATCACCGTCCGCAGCGCGATGAACGACGGGCGCGAGGTCTCGGCGCGCGCCGCCTCCAGCGCCGCGGCCAGCGCGTCGACGTCCTCGTCGTACCCGCCGCCGCTGGTGGTCCAGTCGACCCGCTGCGTGTGCCACCCGTACGCCTCGTACCGGGCGACGACGTCCTCGCTCAGGGCGATCGCGGTGTCGTCCTCGATCGAGATGTCGTTGTCGTCGTAGAGCACGACGAGGTTGCCCAGCTTCTGGTGGCCGGCGAGGGAGCTCGCCTCGGAGGTGATGCCCTCCTCGATGTCGCCGTCGGAGGCCATCACCCAGATGGTGTGGTCGAACGGGCTCTGGCCGGCCGGGGCGTCCGGGTCCAGCAGACCGCGCTCGCGGCGGGCGGCCATCGCCATGCCCACGGCGTTGGCCAGACCCTGGCCGAGCGGCCCGGTGGTGATCTCGACCCCGTCGGTGTGCCGGTACTCCGGGTGGCCGGGCGTCCTGGAGTCCCACGTCCGCAGCGACTTGAGGTCGTCGAGCGACAGGTCGTAGCCGGACAGGTAGAGCTGGATGTACAGGGTCAGGCTCGTGTGCCCGCAGGACAGGACGAACCGGTCCCGCCCGATCCAGTGCGGGTCGCTGGGGTCGTGGCGCAGGAAGCGCTGGAAGAGCAGGTAGGCGGCCGGCGCCAGGCTCATCGCCGTGCCCGGGTGACCGTTGCCGACCTTCTGGACGGCGTCGGCGGCCAGTACCCGGACCGTGTCGACGGCCCGTCGGTCGGTCTGCGTCCAGGTCGTGTCGTCGGCGTCCACCGAACCCCTCTCCGTGGCCGCAGGCCCGCACGTCGCGGCGCGAGGCGGGGGCGGCCGGTCGTCGTCGTGGGCGACGGGCGGTGCCCGTTCGCCGTTCCCGTCGAGCCTAGCGGTGCGTCTGCGGTGCGGCAGCGCGGCGGCGGGGCGGGGCGCTGCCCGGGGCGCGGGGCCCGGCCGGACGGCCGCCGCGTAGCATGGGTGCCGTCTGCGCCGCCGTCAGCCGGTGCCGGGAGGACCGGTCCGTCGACGCCGGTCCCCCCGACGAAGGAACGCGTGAGAGACCTGTGAGCCCCCTGGACGGTACGGCGACCCCGACCACGCAGTCGGGGCCCGCGGGCGCCGGGACCGCCGGAGGGGCCCCGCGGCGGCGCTCGCGGGTCGCGGCGTTCGTCGCGCTCACCAAGCCGCGGGTCATCGAGCTCCTGCTCGTCACCACCGTGCCGACGATGGTGCTGGCCGAGGGGGGCTGGCCCTCGCCGTGGCTCGTGCTCGCCACGCTGCTGGGCGGGACGATGGCGGCCGCGAGCGCCAACACGCTCAACTGCTACATCGACCGCGACATCGACGTGGTCATGCACCGCACGAAGCGGCGCCCGCTGGTGACCGGGGAGGTGACCCCGCGCGAGGCGCTCGTCTTCGGGGTGCTCCTCGGCGTGGCCGCGACGGCCTGGCTCGCGCTGGTCGTGAACGTCCTGTCCTCGGTGCTGGCCCTGGCCGCGATCCTGTTCTACGTCTTCGTGTACACGCTGGGGCTCAAGCGCCGGACACCGCAGAACATCGTGTGGGGCGGGGCCGCCGGGTGCATGCCGGTGCTCATCGGCTGGTCGGCGGTGACGGGGTCGCTGTCGTGGTCGGCGCTGGTGCTGTTCGGCGTCATCTTCCTGTGGACCCCGCCGCACTACTGGCCGCTGTCCATGCGATACGCCGACGACTACTCGGCGGTCGGCGTGCCGATGCTCGGTGCGGTGGAGCGGCCCGCCCGGGTGGCGAAGCAGATCGTCGCCTACTCGTGGGCGATGGTGGCGTGCTCGCTGGCCCTGGTGCCCGTGCACCCGACCGGGCCGGTCTACGCCGCGGCCGCTGTGCTGCTCGGCGGCTGGTTCCTGGTCGAGGTGCACCTGCTGGACCGTCGGGCCCGTCGGCAGGAGCCGGACGTGCGGGCCATGCGCGTGTTCCACCTGTCCATCACGTACCTGACGCTGCTGTTCGTCGCCATCGCCGTGGACCCGTTCGTCCGGTTCTAGCGGGCGGCTACCGGGCCGGCCTCGGCCCCGAGGTCGCGACGTCGGGTTCGAGCACGGTCGTCGGCGCGGAACGGTGCGGCCTCTCGCGCAGCGCGACCAGCAACCCCGTGACGGCCACGGTCAGCAGCGCGGCGCCGAGCATGTGCGCGAGGACGAGGGCCTCGGGCAGGCCGGTGGCGTACTGGACGTAGCCGACGAGCCCCTGCAGCAGCGTCACGACGAGGACCCAGCGGGCCCGGCGACGGGCGACGGCCGGCGCTCCGACGAGCGGCAGCGCCACGAGGAGGCCGACCAGCAGGCCGACGAACAGCAGCACCGCGTCGGCGTGCAGCCAACTCACCGTGCGCGGGTCCAGGGCGAACCGGGCCGGTTCGTCGGCGTCCCCGGAGTGGGGGCCCGACCCGGTCACGACCGTCCCCAGCACCAGGACGACGGCCGCCACGGCGGCGAGCGCCCACGCGAGGCGGCGCACGGCGGCGGGGACGACCGGCAGCGCCGGGCCGTCGCCCTCGCGCACGCGCAGCACGAGCAGCACCGAGACGGCGACGAGCAGCATCGAGACCAGGAAGTGGGTGGCGACCGTGACCGGGTGCAGGCTGGTCAGGACGGTGATCCCGCCGATCACCGCCTGCGCGGCCACCAGCAGCAGCGGGGCCGCCGCCAGCAGGCGCAGCCGGGGGCGGCGCAGCCGCCAGACGGCGACCAGGGCCAGCAGCGCCGTCAACCCCACCACGCCGGTGAGGGTGCGGTTGCCGAACTCGATCCACTTGTGGAGGCCCTCGGCCTGCTCGACCACGGGGGTGTAGGAGCCGGGGACGCACTCGGGCCACGTCGGGCAGCCCAGGCCCGAGCCCGTCAGCCGGACCAGGCCGCCGGTGACGACGATGCCGATCTGCGCGACGACGTTGGCGACGAGCAGCCGGTGGGTCCACCGGCCGGCGGGACGCGGCCCCGGGCCCCCGTCGGTGCCGGCCCCGGCCGGGTTGCGCGCCGGAGGCGCGGTCGTGCTCAGGTCGGAGGTGCTCACGTCAGCAGCGTAGGCGTCGGCGCCGGCCGTCAGGTGCCGAGGGTGCCGCGCAGCAGGCTGTCCCCGGAGTGGGTGGGGTCGCCGTCCAGCGGCTCGAACGACACGTCGACGACGGGGAAGGCGTCCAGGTCGAGGTCGTCGGGCAGCGGGAAGCGCCCGCTGTCGCCGCGCAGCACCCCCAGCTGCACCATCCCCGACACGTCGGGCGCGAGCAGCCAGACCTCGTAGAAGCCGTCCGCCCCGGTGGGCAGGGCGTCGGCCCGCACGACGAGGTAGCGCTCGCCGGCGTCGTCGACGACCTCGGCGGCGCCCGGGCCGGCGGAGGTCTGGAGCGCCTCGAGGTCGGCGGCGGCGACGGTGGCCGGAGCGTCGGGTACCGGGTCGCCCTCCTGGGAGCCGGTGACCAGGGACAGCCCGCCGGCGCCGGCGACGGCGCCGACCGCGGCCGCCGCGGCCAGCGCCCAGGAGGGCCAGCGACCGGACCGCGTCCTCGTCGTCGGGGCGTCCTCGCGGGGTGCCTCGCGCTGGCGCGGGGCCAGCGTCACGACGGCCGCGTCGCCCGAGCCGCCGGTGTCGCCCGAGCTGCCGGTGTCCTGTGAGCTGCCGGTGCCGGCCGTGCCGTCGGGGGCGCCTGCGTCGGCGCCGCCCCCGTCGTCGGCACGGGGGGAGGCGCTGACGCCGGTGGCCGCGGCGATGCCCGCCCAGACGGACGGAGGAGGGGTGACGGGGGCGAGGGGAGCCGGTCCGCGGCGACCGACGCCCACGACGGTCCGCAGGGACGAGAGCTCCTCGGAGCACTGCGCGCAGCCACGCAGGTGCTCGCGGTCGACGTCGACGTCCTCGCCGAGCGCGAGGAGGGCCAGCGCCTCGGGGTCACAGTGCGGCACGGTCCACCTCCATGCTCTCCAGGCTGACGCGCAGTCGCGCCAGCGTGCGTCTGATGTGGCTCTTCACGGTCCCCAGCGGCAGGTCGAGCCGCTGGGCGATCTGCTGGTGGGTCAGGTCCTCGTAGAACGCCAGCTCGACGATCCGGCGCTGCGGCTGGCCGACGGCCGCGAGCTCCTGGTCGAGGAGCAGCCGGGCGGCCACGTCGTCCTCCGCCGGTGGGGTGGACGCCGGCCGGTCCGGTGTCCCGGCGCTGCTGGTCAGGACCACGGTGGGGTCCGTGGGGACCTCGTGGGTGCGCGGCCGCCGCGCCAGGGCGTCGGCGACCTTGTGCCGCGTGATGCCCACGAGCCAGCCCGCGAGCACCCCGCTGTCCGGCCGGAAGCGCTCCCGGGAGCGCCACGCGGCGATGAACACCTGCTGGGTGACGTCCTCGGCCTCCACCGGACCGACGGCCCGCACGGCCAGGCCGTGCACGAGGGACCCCCAGCGCTCGTAGGCCGTGGCGAGCGCGGTCTCGTCGCCGTCGCGGAAGCGGCGACCGACGTCCGCGTCGTCCGCGCTGTCCTGGGACACGCTGACGAGGTCGGGTCCGGGCACGTGGCCCACCGTAGAGCGTGGCGACGGTCCGCGGGACACCGGGCGAGCCGGCGGTCCGCTCGGCGGTGCGACGGCGGCGGCCGCCGGCAGCAGCACCTGGCTCACCCGCCCGCGACCGGGTCCGCTACCACGACCACGTTGTCGCGGTAGCTGCGCAGCTCCGGCTGGAACGGCCCGCCGCAGGTGATGATCGTCAGGACGGGCGCCCCGTCGCGGCGGAAGAGGTCGTCGGTCGGCAGGGCGGTCTTCTGGAAGACCTCCCGGCCACTCACCCGGTAGGTGACCTCCCGGCCGGAGCCGGTGGTCACTACCACCTCGTCGCCGGGCTCCAGGTCGCGGAGCCGGAACAGCGCACCGGGTCCCCCCGCGCGGGTGTCGACGTGCCCCGCCACGACCGCGGAGCCCTGCGGGCCGCCCGGCGTGGGGCCGTAGCGGTACCAGCCGAGCCGGTCGCCGTCCGTGGGGATCGTCATCGACCCGTCGTCCTGGACGCCGACCGGGTCGACGGGCGCGGTCACCCCCAGGCTCGGGATGCGGACGGTCACCGGGGCGTCGACCGCGCCGCCGCCGGCCTGCACCGAGGCGTCGCGGGTGCCGATCGACAGATCGGCGAGCGGTCCGCCCCCGCCCCGGGTCCCCGAGGGGCGCGGGGACGGGGCGGGGGCGGCCGTGGTCGCCGGTGACGAGGGAGGAGAGGTCACCGGTCGACCCGCCCGGTCGTCGCGCGCGACCGACCAGCCCACGATCGCGACGACCGCGACGACGAGGAGGGCCGAGACACCCGCGAGGGCGTTGCGCCGGTTCGGGGTCGCCACGTCGTCGGCCCTCCTCGTTCGTCGGTCTGCGGGGTGGATCTGCCGGGTCAGCCGTCGTTCCGGGCGGTGACCAGGCGGCGGGACAGCAGCGCGGCACCGCCGAGGGCGCCCGCACCGAGCACCAGCATCCAGGCGCCGTTGCCGTCGTCGGCCAGGCCGGCCTCGCCGGACGGCACGCCGCTCGGGGAGGAGTGCAGGCCGTCGATGGACTGCACCGCGAGCGCCAGGTTCTCGTCGGACGCCGAGCCCCACGCGTAGACGATCGTGTGCGTGCCCTCGGCCAGGTCCACGTCGGCCGGGCCGATCGCGACGGTGTCGGTGCCCGCCAGGACCACGTCCGCGCTCACGGTGCCCGCGGGGACCTCGAGGCTCTGCTCGTTCGGGTTCTCCAGGCCGTTGACCACGACCTGACCGCCGGCGCGCACGTCCACCGCGGGGGCGGCGGCGGTGTGCCGGACGGTGAGCCGCGCCTGCCCGGCGCCGACCGCGGAGGTGTCGTTGACGAACGGGGTCAGCCGGGGGGTCCCGCCGGCGTCCAGGTGGGCGACGACGGTGATGTTCGCGCCGGCCGGGACGGTGACGTCGTTCGCCTCGATCGCCGGGGTGTCGCTCGCCGGGTCGGACCCGTCGGCGAAGACCTGCAGGTCGTAGTCGCCGGCCGGCAGCTGGACCGGGTCGGTCAGGGTGCCCGGGGCGAAGTCGGGGAGCAGCTCCTCGCCGTTGGCGTACACGTCCACCGTGAGGCCGGGGACGCCGTGCAGCACCGACACGGTCGCCGTGGACGCCGCCGCCTGGGCGGGGGCGGCTGCGAAGGCCAGGGGCAGGGCCGCGACCGCGGCCGCGGCGGGAAGGGTGCGCATCTCTGGTTCTCCCTCGGTGGGGTGACCCGCCATCCGCGGGTCCTCACCCCCTACTTCCGGGCACCCCCCGTCCCCGGATGCAGCCCGGGCCGACAGATCCCGCGGGCTGCACCCCGGTCAGTCCCAGCGGAACCAGCGCACCGCCGCCGCCGAGGAGACCGCGGTCCAGGCGGCGAGCACCCCCAGGGCGACGACGTCAGCCGCACCGTCGACCAGTGCGGTCCGCAGCCCCTCGGCCAGGGCCCCGGACGGCAGCGCCACCGCCACCGGCTCGAGCGCCGCGGGCAGCTGGTCCACCGGCAGCAGCACCCCGCCGCCGAGGGCGAGCAGCACCCACACGAGGTTCGCCACGGCCAGGACGGCCTCGGCGCGCAGCGTCCCGGCGAGCAGCAGGCCCAGGGCGGTGAAGGCGGCCGTCCCCAGCACCAGCAGCGGGACGGCGGTCCACCACCCCGCAGCGGCCGGTGACCACCCCAGGGCCAGGGCGACGGCCCCCAGGACCGCGACCTGCACCACCTCGACGAGCAGGACGGATCCCGCTCGGCCGAGGAGCAGCCCCGAGCGGCCCAGAGGCGTGGTGCCCAGGAGCCTGAGCACCCCGTGCCGGCGGTCGAACCCGGTCGCGATCGCGGTGCTGGTGAACGCGGTCGACATCACCGCCAGCGCCAGCACCCCGGGTGCGACGACGTCGACGGCCCGCGAACCCGCGGGCACGTCGAGCTGCACGACACCGGTGCGCGACAGGCCGACCAGGGCGATCGCCGGCAGGACGAGGGTGAGCAGGAGCTGCTCGCCGTTGCGCAGCAGCAGCCGGGTCTCCCACAGGACCTGGGCCAGCACCCGCCGGTGCGCCGGCGCGGGCCGCGGAGTGCTCGCGTCGGGCCGGCCCGCGAGGTCGTTCACCGCAGCGCCCTGCCGGTGAGGTCGAGGAACACGTCCTCCAGGCTCGTCCTGCCGACCGACAGCTGCGCGGGCATCAGCCCGTGCGCGGCGCACCACGAGGTGACGGTCGCCACCGCCTGCGGGTCGACGTCACCGGTCACCACGTAGTGCCCGGCGCGCGTCTCGTCGACCTGCACCCCGGTGGGCAGCGCGCGACGCAGCGCGGCCAGGTCGAGGTGCGGTGCGGTGTCGAACCGCAGCGTCGCGCCGCCCGCGGCGCCGGTGAGCTCCGCCGGGCTGCCCGCCGCCACGACCCGTCCGGCGTCGACGATGACGACGGTGCTGGCCAGCCGCGCCGCCTCGTCCATGTCGTGGGTGGTCAGGACGACGGCCACGCCGTCCGCGCACAGGTCCCGGACGACGTCGTGCACGACGTGACGCGACTGCGGGTCCAGGCCGGCGCTGGGCTCGTCGAGGAAGACCAGCCGGGGCCGGCCCACCAGGGCGGCCGCCAGGGCGACGCGCTGGCGCTGGCCACCGGAGAGCCGGCGCACCGACGTGCGGGCGAACGCCGTCAGACCCAGGCGCCCCGCCAGCGCCGCGACGTCCAGGGGGTCGCGGTGCAGGCGGGCCAGGTGCTGCAGCAGCTCGACGGGGCGGGCCTGCGTCGGGAGCCCACCGTCCTGCAGCATGACGCCGACGGCCGCCCGCTGCTCGACCGGTCCCCGTGCACCGCCCAGCACCTGCACCGACCCCGCGTCCGGGCGCCGCAGACCGACGCAGCACTCCACGGTGGTCGTCTTGCCGGCGCCGTTGGGCCCCAGCAGCGCCGTCACCTCACCGGCCGGGGCGTCGAGGTCCAGCCCGTCCACGGCGGTGCGGCCGCCGTACCGCTTCACCAGCCCGCGGACCCGCAGCGCCGTGGTGCCGGCGGGCGCCGGGGCTGGGGGGTGCACGCGGGCGATTCTAGGGACCGGCGGGCGCGTCCCCGACCGCGGTCCGCCCTCCCAGGCGACCGCGGTGACCAGCGCCACAGCCGCGCGGGTGGTCGCGGATTCGACCCGTCCAGCCAATTACGTCACAATAGCGTTGTGGATATCGGGACGGCGCTCGCCCCACGGCGCGCGACGAGCACGGACGCGGAGACCAGCACCCGCGCCCGCGTCGCGCGCGCCGTCGGCGAGGACGGTCCCGTCACGGCCACGGCGCTCGCCGCGTCCCTCGGGCTGACCGCCGCCGCCGTCCGCCGTCACCTCGACGCGATGCTGGCCGACGGCCTCATCGAGGCCCGCACGCCGGCCGCCGGTCCGCGCCGCCGGGGCCGGCCCGCGAAGGCCTTCGTGCTCACCGACGCGGGGCACGCGTCGCTCACCAGCGCCTACGACGACCTGGCCGTGTCCGCGCTGCGGTACCTCGCGCAGCGGCACGGACGCGACGCCGTGCGGGAGTTCGCCGCGGAGCGCGTCGCCGACCTCGAGGAGCGGTACGCCGCGCCCGTTCGGGCCGCCGGCGACGACGCGGCGCGGCGCGCGGAGGAGCTGGCGCGCGCGCTGTCCGCCGACGGGTACGCGGCGTCGACGCGACCCGTGGGCCCCCGCGGGCCCCGCCAGGCGGTCCAGCTGTGCCAGGGGCACTGCCCGGTCCAGCACGTCGCCGCGGAGTTCCCCGAGCTGTGCGAGGCCGAGGCCGCGGCGTTCTCCCGCCTGCTGGGGGTGGACGTCAGGCGGCTCGCGACGCTGGCCAACGGCGAGCACGTGTGCACGACGCACGTCCCGGCGACGCCCGCGACCAGCGCCCCGGCCGCCGCCCAGGGCTCCCCTCGAGCGGCCTCCGCGCCCGCCGGTACGGTTCGCGCCGGGAACAGGCCGGGCCCGCCCGCCGCTGCACCCGGCAGGTGGCCGCGGGAGCGAGCGGCACCGTGCCGGGCTGCGGCGTCCGAGCCGACCGCGACGACCCCGCCCGACCGTCCCCACGACAGACCAGAGACGCACGAACGCACGCACGGCACGCCCCGACGTCCGGGAGGACCGAGAGCATGAGCACCGACATCGAAGCCCTGAACCCCGAGCTCAAGGGCCTGGGCACGTACGAGTACGGCTGGGCCGACCGGGACGACGCCGGCGCGACGGCCCGGCGCGGCCTGTCCGAGGACGTCGTGCGGGACATCTCGGCGCGCAAGGACGAGCCCGAGTGGATGCTGCGCACCCGCATGAAGGCCCTGAGGCTGTTCGGCAAGAAGCCGATGCCCGCCTGGGGCAGCGACCTGACCGGCATCGACTTCGACAACATCAAGTACTTCGTGAAGTCGACCGAGAAGCAGGCGACGTCCTGGGAGGAGCTGCCCGAGGACATCAAGAACACCTACGACAAGCTCGGCATCCCGGAGGCGGAGAAGCAGCGCCTCGTCGCCGGCGTCGCCGCGCAGTACGAGTCGGAGGTCGTCTACCACCAGATCCGCGAGGACCTGGAGGAGAAGGGCGTCATCTTCGTCGACACCGACACGGGCCTGCGCGAGCACGAGGAGCTCTTCAAGGAGTACTTCGGCTCCGTCATCCCGCCGGGTGACAACAAGTTCGCGGCGCTCAACACCGCCGTCTGGTCGGGTGGCTCCTTCATCTACGTGCCGCCGGGCGTGCACGTCGACATCCCGCTGCAGGCCTACTTCCGGATCAACACCGAGAACATGGGCCAGTTCGAGCGGACGCTGATCATCGCCGACGAGGGCTCGTACGTGCACTACGTCGAGGGCTGCACGGCGCCGATCTACAAGTCGGACTCGCTGCACTCCGCGGTCGTCGAGATCGTCGTGAAGAAGAACGCCCGGGTGCGGTACACGACCATCCAGAACTGGTCGAACAACGTGTACAACCTCGTCACCAAGCGGGCCACCGCCGCCGAGGGCGCCACCATGGAGTGGGTCGACGGCAACATCGGCTCGAAGGTGACGATGAAGTACCCGGCCATCTTCCTGCTCGGCGAGCACGCCAAGGGCGAGACGCTGTCCATCGCCTTCGCGGGTGAGGGCCAGCACCAGGACGCCGGCGCGAAGATGGTCCACGCGGCCCCGCACACGTCGTCCTCGATCGTGTCGAAGTCGGTGGCGCGCGGTGGTGGCCGGACGTCGTACCGCGGCCTGGTGCAGGTGCTCGAGGGCGCCCACCACTCCGCCTCGACGGTGCGCTGCGACGCGCTGCTCGTCGACACGGTCAGCCGCTCGGACACCTACCCCTACGTCGACGTCCGCGAGGACGACGTCGCCATGGGCCACGAGGCGACCGTCTCCAAGGTCAGCGAGGACCAGCTCTTCTACCTGATGTCGCGCGGCATGAGCGAGGACGAGGCGATGGCGATGATCGTCCGCGGCTTCGTCGAGCCGATCGCCCGCGAGCTGCCGATGGAGTACGCCCTCGAGCTGAACCGGCTGATCGAGCTGCAGATGGAGGGCGCGGTCGGCTGACGGGCGCCACCGCGCCCGCGACCACCACGCGCACCATGACCGACACCACCCCGACCGGTACGGAGGAACCCGCCATCAGCACCGACGAGCTTCGCCAGGAGCACGCGGTCGACCACGCCGCGCAGGCTCCCGCCGCGGTGACCCTCGACTCCTCGGACACCCCCGGGCCGGGCGGGGAGACCCGCGCGGCCCAGCACGGCCTGGGCGCCCACTCCCACGGCGCCGGCGTGCCGGAGCAGTCCCGCGCCGAGCGCCGCACGTCCTACGACGTCGCGGACTTCCCGCTGCCCACGGGCCGCGAGGAGGAGTGGCGCTTCACCCCCGTCGACCGCCTCGGCGCCCTGCTGACCGAGGGGCCCAGCGACCCCGGCGCGGTGTCCGTCGAGGTCGTCGCGCCCGAGGGCGTCACGCACGGCGAGGTCGCCCTCGACGGCTCGACCCGCTCCGAGGCGTTCGTGCCCGGGGACCGGGCGGCCGCCGTCGCGTACGCCGGCACCGCGGCCGCGCTGCGGGTGAGCGTCCCGCGCGAGACCGAGCTGTCCGAGCCGGTCCTGGTGCGGGTGCGGGGCAACGGCGGCCGGGTCAACGGCCACGTCGTCGTCGAGGCCGAGCCGTTCTCGAAGGCCATCGTGGTGCTCGACCACGTCGGCACCGCGGAGCACGGCGGCAACGTGGAGGTGCGCGTCGGCGACGGCGCGAACCTCACCGTGGTCAGCCTCCAGCAGTGGGAGGACGACGCCGTCCACCTCGGCCAGCACGACGCCCTGGTCGGCCGCGACGCCACCTACAAGCACGTCGTGGTCACCCTCGGTGGCGCGGTGGTGCGGCTGTCCACCAACGTGCGCTACGCCGGGCCGGGTGGGGACGCCACGCTGCTCGGGGTGTACTTCGCCGACGCCGGTCAGCACCTCGAGCACCGCTCGTTCGCCGACCACTCCGCGCCGAGCTGCCGCAGCAACGTCGTCTACAAGGGCGCGCTGCAGGGCGACACCGCGCACACCGTGTGGGTCGGTGACGTGCTCATCCGCGCCGCCGCCGAGGGCACCGACACCTACGAGCTGAACCGCAACCTGGTGCTCACCGACGGCGCCCGCGCCGACTCGGTCCCGAACCTGGAGATCGAGACCGGGGAGATCGTCGGGGCCGGCCACGCCAGCGCCACCGGCCGTTTCGACGACGAGCAGCTGTTCTACCTGCAGGCGCGCGGCATCCGCGAGGACGAGGCGCGGCGCCTGGTCGTGCGCGGCTTCTTCGCCGACATCGTGCAGCAGATCGGCGTCCCCAGCGTCCAGGAGCGCCTGATGGAGGCCATCGAGGCCGAGCTCGCGCTGTCGATGAACGCCCCCGCCGAGGTGGGCGCGTGAGCCTGCAGCGCGTCTGCTCGGTCTCGGACGTCCCGGACGACACCGGCGTCCTCGGCCTCGAGGTCGACGGCGAGCCGGTGGCCGTCGTCCGGGACGTCGACGGGCAGCTGCACGCGGTGAGCAACGTGTGCTCCCACCAGTACGTGCTGCTGTCCGAGGGCGAGGTCGAGGACTGCGCGATCGAGTGCTGGCTGCACGGCTCGCGCTTCGACCTGCGCACCGGCGAGCCGACCGGGCTGCCCGCCACGGCGCCCATCGACGTCTACGAGATCAGGGTGGACGGCGACGACGTGCTCGTCGACGTGACCACCCGCCTGAACACCACGGACCCGGCGGACCGCGTCACCGCGGACGCCAGCAAGGAGAGCTGAGATGTCGACCCTGGAGATCAAGGACCTGCACGTCAGCGTGGACGCGGGCGAGGGTGAGCGCAAGCAGATCCTGCGCGGCGTGACGCTGACCGTCCGGTCCGGCGAGACGCACGCCATCATGGGGCCGAACGGCTCCGGCAAGTCCACCCTGGCCTACTCGGTGGCCGGGCACCCGAAGTACACGATCGACTCCGGCACGGTCACCCTGGACGGCGAGGACGTCCTGGAGATGAGCGTCGACGAGCGGGCGCGCGCCGGCCTGTTCCTGGCGATGCAGTACCCCGTCGAGGTCCCCGGCGTCACGGTGTCGAACTTCCTGCGGACGGCCAAGACCGCGGTCGACGGCGAGGCCCCGAACCTGCGCACCTGGCTCAAGGACGTCCGCGGCGCCATGGCCGGCCTGAAGATGGACCCGGCCTTCGCCGAGCGCAACGTCAACGAGGGCTTCTCCGGCGGCGAGAAGAAGCGCCACGAGATCCTCCAGATGGAGCTGCTCAAGCCGCGGATCGCGATCCTGGACGAGACCGACTCCGGGCTGGACGTCGACGCGCTCAAGGTCGTGTCCGAGGGCGTCAACCGGGTCCGCGAGGGCGGTGAGGTGGGCATGCTGCTCATCACGCACTACACGCGGATCCTGCGGTACATCAAGCCCGACTTCGTGCACGTGTTCGTCGACGGCCGGATCGCCGCCGAGGGCGGGCCCGAGCTCGCCGACGAGCTCGAGGAGAACGGTTACGACCGCTTCGTGACCGCGGGCGCCGCGGCGCCGGCGTCCTGACCACCGGGACGGGCACGGCGGGAGGCACGGTGACGCAGGCCTACGACGTCGAGCGGGTGCGCCAGGACTTCCCGATCCTGGCGCGCCGGCTCGACGGCGACCAGCCGCTGGTCTACCTGGACTCGGCCAACACGAGCCAGAAGCCCCGGCAGGTCGTCGACGCGATGGCGTCGCACCTGCTGCAGCACAACGCCAACGTGGCCCGCGCCGTCCACACGCTCGGGGGCGAGGCGACCCAGGCGTTCGAGGACGCCCGCGTCGACGTCGCGCGGTTCGTCGGGGCCGCCCGCCCCGAGGAGGTCGTGTTCACCAAGAACGCCTCCGAGGCGCTCAACCTCGTGGCGCGGGTCCTCGGCGAGGCCGGGGAGCACGCCGTCGGACCGGGCGACGAGGTCGTCGTCACGCGGATGGAGCACCACTCCAACCTCGTCCCGTGGCAGATGCTGTGCGGCCGCGTCGGCGCCCGGCTGCGCTGGTTCGACGTCACCGACGACGGTCGGCTGGACCTGTCGTCCGTCGACGAGCTGCTCACCGAGCGCACCAAGGTGGTGGCGCTGACCTGGGTGTCCAACGCGCTCGGCACGGTCAACCCCGTCGCCGACGTCGTCCGCCGCGCGCACGAGGTGGGGGCGCTCGTGGTCGTCGACGCCTCGCAGGCGGTGCCCCAGCTCCCGGTGGACCTGACCGCGCTGGGCGCCGACCTCGTGGCCTTCACCGGGCACAAGATGGTGGGCCCCACCGGCATCGGCGTGCTGTGGGGCCGGTACGACCTGCTCGCGCAGCTACCGCCCTTCCTGGGCGGCGGCGAGATGATCGAGACGGTCACGATGGAGGGCTCCACCTGGGCCGCGCCACCGCACCGGTTCGAGGCCGGCACCCCGCCGATCGCCGAGGCCGTCGGCCTCGGCGCCGCGGTGCGCTACCTCGAGGGTCTGGGCATGGACGCCGTCGCCGCGCACGAGCAGCAGCTGACGGCCTACGCCCTGGACCAGCTGGCCGGCGTGCCCGGGCTGCGCGTGATGGGCCCCACGGAGGCGGTCGACCGCGGCGGGGCGATCTCCTTCACCCTCGACGGCGTGCACCCGCACGACGTCGCCCAGCTCCTGGACTCCTACGGCGTCGCGGTGCGGGCGGGGCACCACTGCGCCAAGCCCGTGCACCAGCGGTTCGGGGTGCAGGCGAGCACCCGGATGTCGCCGTACCTGTACACCACGACCGCTGAGGTCGACGCCCTCGTCGTCGGCCTGGACAAGGTCCGCTCGTTCTTCGGAGGTGCGGCGTGAGCATGCAGGCGCTGTACCAGGAGCTCATCCTCGAGCACTCCAAGCGCCCGCACGGTGCGGGGCTGCGCGAGCCGTTCGACGTCGAGGTGCACCACGTCAACCCCACCTGCGGGGACGAGATCCGGCTGCGGGTCCGCGTCGGCGGGGACGGCGACGCGCCCGGTGGGGACGTCGACGACGCGGTCGTGCAGGACGTCTCCTACGACGCGCTGGGCTGCTCCATCAGCGTGGCCGGCGCGTCCGTGATGGCCGACGCGGTGACCGGCGGGACGGTGCGGCAGGCCATGGAGCGCTACGACCAGGTGCGGCAGATGCTGCAGACCCGCGACGGCGGCGAGCCCGACCCCGAGGTCCTCGGGGACGCGGTCGCCTTCGCCGGTGTCGCGAGGTTCCCGGCGCGCGTCAAGTGCGCGCTGCTGGGATGGGCCGCGGTCCGCGACGCGTTGTCGCAGGCCGTGGAGACGACGAAGGAGAGGTCATGACCGACCAGACCACCCACCAGGCCACCGAGCCGACCTCCGGACCGCCCAATGGGGAGGGGCAGGCCGTGGCGCCCTCCGGCGCCTCCAGCACGCCCACCCCGGCGACCGCGGCGGACGTCGAGGAGGCGATGCGGGACGTCGTCGACCCCGAGCTCGGCATCAACGTCGTCGACCTCGGCCTGGTGTACGGCGTGACCGTCGACCAGAACAACCACGCGGTCATCGACATGACGCTGACCTCGGCGGCCTGCCCGCTGACCGACGTCATCGAGGACCAGACGGCGCAGGCTCTGGACCCCGTCGTGACCGGTCACCGGATCAACTGGGTGTGGATGCCGCCGTGGGGCCCCGACAAGATCACCCCGGACGGTCGGGAGATGCTGCGGGCCCTCGGCTTCAACGTGTGACGGACGGCTGAGGGGCGGCTGACGGTGGCGCACCGGTTCGTCGAGGTCTCGCCGGAGCGCCTGCCCGGGTGGGCGGAGCGCTTCGCCGCCGGGCACGGCGGCAGCACCGTCGAGGTGGGCCGCGAGGTGCTGCGGCTCGTCGGCGCCGACGGGGCCACCGCCGACCTCGAGGTGCCCTGGCCGCCAGCGGACCTGCCCACCGAACCGCACGACGGCGCACCTTCCGCAGGGACGCCGGCTGCCGCCGTGGTACGCCTGGCGGAGCACGCCGCCCGCCCGCGGACCGCGCTGCTGCTGCTCGTGCGCCGCGGCGGGTACGGCGCAGGCCTGGCGCGCGACGGTCGGCTCCTCGACCACGCCGTCGGCACCCGCTACGTGCAGGGACGCACCGCGGCCGGCGGGTGGTCCCAGCAGCGGTTCGCCCGGCGCCGCAGCGGCCAGGCCGCGGCGCTCGGTGGCGCCGCCGCCGAGGCGGTCGCCCGCGTCCTGGGCCGGGTGGAGGGGGCAGACCACCGGCCCCAGGTGCTCGTCCCCGGCGGGGACCGCGGGCTGGTGGACGACGTGCTCGCCGACCCTCGCCTGCGCTCCGTCGCCGAGCTGCCCCGCGGTCCGCTGCTGGACGTGCGCGACCCCCGCCTGGTGGTGCTGCAGGACGTCGCCGACCGCGCCCGCCGGGTCCGGGTCCGGGTCACCGACGCGCCGACCGGCTGACGGCGACCTGCAGTGCCAGGCCGGATGAGCAGGACAGGCAGGACAAGGCAGGAGGGCGTGACCGAGCGGAGGTGGTGACCCGTGGGTGACCCGCCGCGGACGGCCGAGGAGCTCCTCGCCCCCAGCCCCCTCGGGCTGGAGGTGCTGGGCGCCGTCCGCGCGGCGCTGGCGGGACGCACCTCGTGCGAGGAGCGGGTGGGCCGCAGCCAGGTGGCCTTCTACCGCGAGCGCGGCTTCGCCTACCTGTGGCGCCCGGGGCAGTACCTGCGGTCGCCGTCCGCGGAGCTGGTGCTGAGCCTCGCGCTGCCCGAGGAGGTCGACTCGCCCCGGTTCAAGCAGGTCGTGCGCCCCTCGCCACGGCACTGGATGCACCACCTCGAGCTCCGGCACGTCGATGACGTGGACGCCGAGGTCCGGGGCTGGCTCGTCCGGGCGTGGGAGTCCGCCGTCCGGACCCGCCCGTGAGGCGGTCGTACCCGCCGGCCGGCCGCCGGCGTCGGGCTCAGTCGTCCAGACCCCGGGCGGCGAGCGCCTCCCCGACGCGGTCCGCGTGCCGGACCGTCCGCACGACCACCGGTGTGACCAGCGCCCGCGTGCTGCGGTCCAGCCCGCGCGCGCGGCGCGCCTCCCGCGCTTCGGCGAAGGCCCCCGCGACCACGGGGATCGCCCGCACGGTCAGGGACAGGACCAACGCCACCCGCTCGGGATCCACCCCCAGCGGCCGCAGCGGCCGCAGCGCGCGGGTGAGCGCGCCCATCATCTCGCTGACCCGCGTGGTCAGGGTGACGACGCTCGCCGCGGCCACCGCGACCACGAGGGTCCCCACCACGGCGACCGCCGTGCGCCACCCCGCCGTCCACAGCTGGAACGGGACGAGCAGCAGCACCACCCACCGCAGCGGCCACACCTGCGCGACCAGCGTCCGGGCGGGTAACCGCGCCACGACGGTCGCGGTCACCACGACCGCGGTGGCGACGAGCACGCCCGCGGGGGAGCGGAACGCCACGAGCAGGGTCGAGAACACCACCAGCGCCGTCAGCTTCGCCCCGGCCGCGGCACGGTGCAGCGGCGAGCGACCCGGGACGTACAGGCCGGTCAGCACCACGCCCCCCTGACGGGGCGTCGGCCGGACGGTGTCGGGGGACTCACGCCATCAGCTCCCGGTAGCGGGCCAGCGCCTGCGCCGCCGGGCCGTCGGCGACGACCCGGCCCTCGTGCACGACGAGGACCCTCTCCCACGTCTCGAGCAGGTCGAGGTGGTGGGTGACGAGGACGACGCGCTGCGGCAGGGCGTCGAGGGTCGCCGCGACCTGCCGGCTGTTGCGCAGGTCCAGCAGCGTCGTCGGCTCGTCGCAGACCAGGACGTCGGGCTCGGTGACGAGGACCGCCGCGAGGGCGAGCAGCTGCTTCTGCCCGCTGGAGAGCAGGTGCGCCGGGTGGTCGGCGTGGTCGGACAGCCCGTGCCGCGCGAGCACCTCGGCCACCCGGGCGGCGCTCTCCTCGGGGTCCAGCCGCAGCCTGCGCAGCGAGAACGCGACGTCCTCGGCGACGGTGGGCATGACGATCTGGGCGTCGGGGTCGGAGAACACGAAGCCGACCTTGCGGCGCACCTGGCCGCCGTGCCGCCTGGTGTCGAGTCCGTCGACGGTGACCGTGCCCGCGGTGGGCAGGACGAGCCCGTTCAGCAGCCGGGCCAGCGTGGACTTGCCCGAGCCGTTCGCCCCGACCACCCCGACCCGGCGCTCGGTCAGGCGCAGGTCGACACCGTCCAGGACGAGACGGTCCCCGTACGCGTGGGACACCCCCTCCAGCCGGATCATCGGCGCGTCGGTCTCGCCGCCACCGTCACCGGCCTCCGAGGGGGCGACGTGGTCGACGTCGCGGCCGCTCACGGCCCCACCCGCTCGGCCAGCAGGGCGAGGCCCTGGCCCCCGCCGACCGCGCAGGTGGCCACCCCCAGGCGTGGACCGTCCTGGCGCACCAGGCGTGTGAACAACCGGACGAGCAGCGCGGCACCCGACGCGCCCCACGGGTGGCCGAGGGCGATCGCCCCACCGTCCGGGCAGACGCGGTCCGCGTCGCCGTCCAGGGCGTCGAGGCCCAGCGCGTCCGTCGCGGCCAGGACCTGCGCGGCGAACGCCTCGGTGACCTCCAGCACCCCGACGTCCGCCAGCCCGGTGCCGGTGGCCGCCAGCAGCCTGCGGACCGCCGGGACCGGTCCGAGCCCCGGCAGGTTCGGGTCGACGCCGGCGGCCACCCAGCCACGCAGGGCGAGGCCCGGCACGCCGAGCGCGCGTCGGACCCGCTCGGGGACGACGGCCACCACGGCCGCGCCGTCGCTGACCCCGCAGGCGTTGCCGGCCGTGACCGTGCCGCCGGCGCCGAAGGCCGCCGGCATCCTGGCGAGCACCTCCTCGCGCACCCGCCGGGGGCGCTCGTCGCGCTCGAGCCCCGCCACGGCCACCAGCTCGGCGTCCAGGGCGCCCGTGTCGCGGGCGCGCAGCACGCGCGCGTGCGAGCGGGCCGCGTAGGCGTCCTGGCGCTGGCGGGACACCCCGCACCGGTGCGCGACGGCGTCGGCGGCCGGCCCCATGTCCGGGTCGCCGACGTCGGCGGGGGCGAAGGGTGCGCGCTCGTAGGGGACCGGGGGGCCGGTCGCGGTCGCGGGGCGGTGGAACGTCCACGGCGCGGTGCTGGGGCTCTCGGCGCCGCCGGCGAGCACCAGCTCGGCGCCGGTGGCCGCCACGGTCGCGGCGGCGACGTGGACGGCCTCCTGGCCGCTGCCGCACTGCCGGTCGACGGTGACGCCGGGCACCTCGGTGCCGAGCCCCGCGGCGAGTGCGGCGACCCGCGCCACGTTGCCCCCGGGTCCGCGGCAGTTGCCGACGACCACGTCGGACACCGGGGGTGCGGCGCCACCGAGGTCGGCGAGCACGGCGCGCAGCACGGGTGCGAGCAGGCCGGTGACGTCCACGTCGCGCAGCCCGCGCCCCGCCGTCCCGAAGGGGGTGCGCCGGGCGGCCACGACCACCGGGGTGAGGTCGCCGGTGGGGGACGCGCCGCGGTGGGGGGAGGGGGTCATCGCCGGTCCAGGCTAGTCGGGGTGTGCGCGGTGACCGGTGCCGAGGTGACCGGTGGCCAGGTGTCCGGCGGCGGTGAGGTGGCGGGTCGCGAGGTCGCGGGCCGCGGCGCGGTCGACCTTGCCCGAGCCGGTCCGCGGCAGCGCCGTGACCGGCACGTACCGCACGGGCCGCTGGGGAGGTGACAGGGTCCGGGCGGCCGCGCGCAGGGCGCCGGGGTCCGCGGCCCCGGCGACGACCGCGACGAGGACGTGGCCGTGCCGGGGGTGCGGGACGCCGACGACGGCGACGTCGTCGACCCCGGCGACGGGGCGCAGCGCTGACTCGACGTCCTCGACGACCACGGTGTGCCCGGCGGTGGTGACGGCGGCGTCACCCCGGCCCAGCACCACGAGCCCGTCCGGGTCGGTGCGGGCGAGGTCGCCGACGCTCGCCCACCCGGCCGGGTCGGTGCGCAGCGGACCCGGGTCGGTGGGGTCGAGGTAGCCGCGAGCCAGGTACGCCGAGCGGGCCCACAGCACCCCGTCGCGCACGTCCACGGACACCTGGGGGAAGGGCGTCAGCGCCCTGCCAGCGCCCACCCGGCACGCGACGAACGACAGCTCGGCCGCCCCGTAGTACTGGACGAGCCGCAGACCGGCCGCGACGACGGCCTCGGCCAGAGCCCCGGGCAGGCGGTCACCGGCGACGACCACGCAGCGCAGCGCGGGCAGGCCGCCGGCCCGGTGCCGGTCGAGCACGTCCGCGAGCCCACCGGGGACGGTGTGCACGACGGTGGCCGTGGTCGCGTCGTCGTCGCGCAGCAGCACCCGTGCGCCCACCCGTGCGGCGTGCCGGGCCCCGTGCAGGTACAGGGAGGAGGCCAGCGGTCCGGGCAGGTGGACGACGTCCCGGTCGGTCAGCTCCAGCAGCGCGGTCAGGTGCGGATCGCTGGCGAGCCACGACGCTGCAGACCGGACGACGCCGCGCGGTGCACCCGTGGACCCCGAGGTGAGCAGGACGAGGTCGCCGGCACCGAGACGGCCCGCGCGCACCGCGCGGTGCGCCGCCGCCTCGACCGCTCGCCGGCGTCCGGGAGGGGTCCGCGGGTCGAGCACGACGCACGGCGGCCCCCCGGCCTCGGCGTCGTGGACGGCGGCCAGCAGGTCCCGTTCGTCCCGCGGGGTGACCTGCCCGGGCCCCTGGCGCACGGCGCCGTCGCGGGTCAGCGCCGCGCGCCCACCGGCTCGGGCCGGCGGGACGGCTGGCCCACGCCCGGGTAGCCGCGGTGCACGGCGGCGGCGACGGCGGTGGCGATCACGACCTTGAGGGCGTCGCCGGGCAGGAAGGCCAGCGACGACACCGCGGCGACGGCCACGGAGGTGCCGGTCACCGCGGCCTGCACGGGCACGCCGACGGCGTAGACCACGCCGATCCCGCCGGCGGCGTTGGCGAGCGCGCCCCACCACTGGGGGTAGGCGGGCAGCCGCCGCTGCACCAGCCACCCGATGACCGCGGCACCGGCCACCCACCCGACCAGGTACCCGGCGCTGGGCCCGGCGAACACCGCCAGCCCGCCGCGCCCCCCGGACAGCAGCGGCATCCCGAGGGCCACCAGCGCGAGCAGCGTCAGCACCGCCAGCGCCCCGCGGCGCCACCCGAGGACGGAGCCCGCGAGCATCACGCCGAGCGTCTGCAGGGTGATCGGCACGGTGTTGCCGAGGACGTGCACGCTGCCGGGCAGCCCGAGGACGGCGATGAGCGCGGCGAAGGAGGCCACGAGGGCCAGGTCGCGGGCCGGCAGCCGGCGGCGACCCCGCAGGCGGTCACGCAGCCGGGACAGGGACGGTCGAGGCAGGGGCACGGCCGGGATGCTAGCCGGGGGGCGCGAGGCGCCCGTGCACCGTCCGCCGGGCGGACGGGCGGCTGACGACCGGCTGGCGACCGGCTGACGACCGGCGGAGGGCTGCGACCGCGGCGCCGGTCAGCCCAGGTCGGCCGCGGCGAACGTGTCGCACCGGTTCGGGTCCCCGGTGCGGTAGCCGGTCGTGAACCACCCCATCCGCTGCTCGCTGGACCCGTGGGTCCAGGCCTCCGGGTTGACCTGCCCCTGCACGGACTCCTGGATCCGGTCGTCGCCGACGGCGGCGGCCGCGGACAGCGCGGAGCGCACGTCCTGCTCGGTCAGCTCGGCCAGGTACGTGGTGCCGGTGTCGGCGTCGACGGTGCGGCTGGCGTGGTGGGCCCACACCCCGGCGAAGCAGTCGGCCATCAGCTCGGTGCGCACGGCCCCGGACTCCGGTCCGCGGGGGTCGCGCTGGGCGTTCTGGAGGACCCCCAGCGCGTTCTGCACGTGGTGACCGAACTCGTGCGCGACGACGTACATCTCGGCCAGCGGGCCGCCCTGGGCGCCGAACCGCCCGCGCAGGTCGTCGAAGAAGGACACGTCGAAGTACATGCCCTGGTCGGCCGGGCAGTAGAACGGCCCGACCGCGCTGGTCGCGCTGCCGCAGGCCGTGGACGTGCCGCCGCGGAAGACGACCGTGGCGGGGCGCTGGTAGGCCACCCCGAGCTGCTCGGGCAGCGCCTGCGACCAGTAGGCGTCCAGGCTGTTCTCGGTGGCGACGACCCGGCACTCGGGGTCGGTGTTGGCGTCCTGCGCCGTCCGGCACTGCGCGGCGAGGTCCTGCCCGCCGGCAGCCGGTGGCGCCCCGGTGCCGCCGCCGGTGAGGTCGTCGGGGTTGACGCCCAGGACGAGGGCCAGGACGAGCACGACGATCCCGCCGAGCCCACCGCCGATGGCCACGCCACCGCGTCCGCCGCCACCGCGCGAGGCGTGGCTGGTGTCGATGCTGACGCCCTCGTTGAAGCTCACGCGAGCCCTCCCGGGACGTCGCCGTCCCCGTCCACCCGCCCCGGCACCAGCCCCGAGCCGGCGACCGCGGCGGGAGGCGGCACCGTGGCTCGTACACTAGGCCGCTGGTCCGCCGACCGCCTCCGGTACGGCGACCCGCGGGGCCGCCGTCCCCGTGGGCCGGCCAGCCGTCCGTCCGAGACACGACGAAGAGGTCCTGCGTGATCACCGCCCACGGCATCGAGCTGCGTGCCGGTGCCCGCGTCCTGATGCAGGACGTCAGCTTCCGGGTCGGCCCGGGGGACCGCGTCGGGCTCGTCGGGCGCAACGGCGCCGGCAAGACGACCCTGACCAAGGTGCTGGCCGGGCAGGCGCAGCCGGTGGCGGGGTCGGTGCAGCGCAGCGGTGACGTCGGGTACCTGCCGCAGGACCCGCGCACCGGCGACCTCGACGTGCTGGCCCTCGACCGGGTGCTGTCGGCCCGGGGCCTGGACGACGTCATCACCCGCATGCGCCGCGCCGAGGGCGAGATGGCCAGCACGGACGACGCCACCCGCGACGCCGCGATGGCTCGCTACTCCCGGCTGGAGTCGGAGCTGCAGGCGCGCGGCGGGTACGCCGCCGAGGCCGAGGCCGCCCGCATCGCCAGCAACCTCGGCCTGGACGAGCGGGTGCTCGGCCAGCCGCTGCGGACCCTGTCCGGAGGGCAACGGCGCCGCGTCGAGCTCGCCCGCATCCTGTTCTCGGGCGCCCAGACGCTGCTGCTCGACGAGCCGACCAACCACCTGGACGCCGACTCCGTCGCCTGGCTGCGCGACTTCCTCAAGGCGCACACCGGCGGCCTGGTCGTCATCAGCCACGACGTGGACCTGATCGAGACCGTCGTCACCAAGGTGTTCTACCTGGACGCGAACCGCGCCTGCCTCGACGTGTACAACGTCGGCTGGAAGGCCTACCTGCAGCAGCGGGAGGCCGACGAGCGACGTCGGCACCGCGAGCGCGCCAACGCCGAGAAGAAGGCCGGCGAGCTGATGCGGCAGGCCGACAAGATGCGGGCCAAGGCCACCAAGGCCGTCGCCGCCCAGAACATGGCCCGTCGCGCCGAGCGGCTGCTGTCCGGGCTGGAGGAGGTCCGTCAGGGCGACAAGGTCGCGAAGCTGCGCTTCCCCGACCCCGCCTCGTGCGGGCGCACCCCGCTGCGGGCGAGCGGGCTGTCCCGCTCGTACGGGTCGCTGGAGATCTTCACCGACGTCGACCTGGCCATCGACCGGGGCAGCCGCGTGGTCGTGCTCGGCCTCAACGGCGCGGGCAAGACGACCCTGCTGCGGATCCTCGCCGGCGTCGACGCCCCCGACACCGGCGCGGTGGAGCCCGGTCACGGCCTGCGGCTGGGCTACTACGCCCAGGAGCACGAGACGCTCGACACCGACCGGACGGTGCTGGAGAACATGCGCTCCGCCGCCCCGGACCTCGGGGACACCGAGGTCCGCAAGGTGCTGGGCTCGTTCCTGTTCAGCGGCGACGACGTCGACAAGCCCGCGGGGGTGCTCTCGGGCGGTGAGAAGACCCGGCTCGCCCTGGCCGCGCTCGTGGTCTCGGCGGCGAACGTCCTCCTTCTCGACGAGCCGACGAACAACCTCGACCCGGCCTCGCGCGAGGAGGTGCTCGGCGCGCTGCGGCAGTACGCGGGCGCCGTGGTGCTGGTGACCCACGACGAGGGGGCCGTGCAGGCCCTCGACCCGGAGCGGGTGCTGCTGCTGCCGGACGGCGTGGAGGACCTGTGGAGCCCGGACTACGCCGACCTGGTCTCCCTCGCGTGAGGCCCTGGCGGCCACGGCGCAGCGGACGCGCGCCGCGTGACCGGCCCGTGGCGCGCCGGAAGGTGACCTTGGGCGTACCGTGTCGCCACGAGCGCCCTCGTGGGCGCTACGCCACAGCGCGAGGAGGGGACATGCCGCAGCTGCCGAAGGGCCGCCGGATCGTGGGGGACGCCCGGGCGGACCTGACCGCGGACCTGGTGCGACGCTACGAGGCCGGCGCCAGCATCCGCGACCTGGCCGAGGAGACCGGGCGCTCCTACGGGTTCGTCCACCGCATCATCAAGGACTCCGGCGCGACCATGCGCGGACGGGGCGGCGCCACGAGGAGGAAGAGCACCGCGTGAGCGACGACGAGGGGCCGGCCTGGATGGAGCAGCTGACGGGGCTGTGCGAGGCCGCCGGGCTCGGCCTGCACGTGGGGCGCCGCCGGTGGGACGTCGTCCTGGCCCGTCCCGAGCGCCTCAACGCCCAGGTCCCGGCGACGTGGCGCGCCCTCGCGCAGGTCGGTGACGCCGTCGCCGAGCACCGGCCCGACGTGGTCGTGCTGCGCGCCCTGGGCTCCTCGTTCTCGGCGGGCCTGGACCGGGCGATGCTGACCGGGCAGGTGCCCGGCGAGCAGGGGCTCGCGGCCCTGGCCGCCCGCCCCACCGAGGAGGTGGACCGCGTCATCGCCGGCTACCAGGCGGCGTTCACGTGGTGGCGGGAGGTCGACGCGCTGACGGTGGCCGCCGTCCAGGGGCACGCGATCGGTGCGGGCTTCCAGCTGGCCCTGGCCTGCGACGTGCGCGTCGTCGCGGACGACGTCCAGCTCGCCATGCGCGAGACGTCGCTCGGGCTCGTGCCCGACCTGGCCGGCACCCACCCCCTCGTCGAGGCCGTCGGCTACTCGGTCGCGGTCGAGCTCTGCGCGACCGGGCGTGCCGTGGACGCCCAGGAGGCCGTGCAGCGCGGCCTGGCCGGCTCGGCGGTGCCGGCCGACCGGCTCGGCGAGGCGGTCGACGGGCTCGTCGCCGCCGTCCTGGCCGCGCCACCGGGAGCGGTCGCCGACACCAAGGCCCTGCTGCGCGGGTGCGCGGGCCGCTCGGCCGTCGACCAGCGGGCGGCGGAGCGCGCCGCCCAGACCGGCCGGCTGCGCGCGATGGCCGCCGCCGCCGGGGCGTCCGCCCCGGCACGCGTCTGAGCACGCCGGTCGAGGAATCCGCCGCCCGCGGTCGGCGTTGAGCACGGCGGCACCGGCGACGTCGCCGGCCGCGGGGAGGTCGCATGCAGGGCATGGGTGGTGGACGCGCCGGCATCGGCGCCGCGTACCGGTCGCAGACCAGGGACCCCTCCGTCGCCGCGCACCAGCTCGCCCCCGGCACGGGGCGGCGCATCCTGCGGTTCGCGCGGCCCTACCGCACCCAGATCGGCCTGTTCCTGGCCCTCGTCGTCGCCAGCGCGGGCATGGTCGTCGTCACCCCGCTGCTGCTCAAGCGGATCGTCGACGACGGCGTCGTCCCGGGGGACCGCGGCGTGGTCGTCGGGCTGTCCCTGCTGGTCGCCCTGCTGGCGTTCGTCGACGCCGGCCTCACCCTGCTGCAGCGGTGGTTCTCCTCCCGGATCGGTGAGGGCCTCATCTTCGACCTGCGCACGCAGGTCTTCTCCCACGTGCAGCGCCAGCCGGTCGCCTTCTTCACCCGCGCCCAGACCGGCGCCCTCGTCTCCCGGCTCAACAACGACGTCATCGGCGCCCAGCAGGCGTTCACCACCACCCTGTCCTCCGTCGTGTCGAACGTGGTCACCCTCGTCGGCGTGACCATCGCGATGATGTACCTGTCGCCGCTCATCACGATCGCGGCGCTGGTGCTGCTGCCCGTGTTCTGGCTGCCCGCCCGGCGCGTGGGCCGCCACCTGCAGGGCCTGACCCGCGAGTCCATGCAGCTCAACGCGGACATGGGCAACCGGATGACCGAGCGCTTCAACGTCGCCGGCGCCCTGCTGGTCAAACTCTACGGCCGCCACGACGACGAGGACGCCCAGTTCGCCTCGCGCGCCGGCCGGGTCCGCGACGTCGGCGTGCGGATCGCCATGGCCAACCGCGTCTTCTTCACCGCCCTGACGACGGTCGCCGCGCTGGCCACGGCGCTCGTGTACGGCGTCGGCGGCCTGCTCGCGATCGACGGCAGCCTGACCGTCGGCACGCTGCTCGCCCTCGCGGCGCTGCTCGGCCGCCTCTACGGCCCGATCACCGGGCTGGCCAACGTGCGGGTCGACGTGATGACCGCGCTGGTGAGCTTCGAGCGCGTCTTCGAGGTGCTGGACCTGCCGCCGCTGGTGCGGGACCCCGCGCGGCCGCGGGCGCTGCCCGACGGCCCGCTGGAGGTCCGGCTGGAGGGCGTGTCGTTCCGCTACCCGTCGGCGGACGAGGTGTCCCTGGCGTCGCTGGAGCAGGTGGGGGCCGACGACCGCGGAACCGGCGACTGGGTGCTGCGGGACGTGGACCTGACGGTCCGGCCCGGGCAGATGGTGGCGCTGGTCGGTCCCAGCGGCGCCGGCAAGACGACCACCACGGCGCTCGTGGCGCGCCTGTACGACGCGACCCGCGGCGTCGTCCGCGTCGGCGGCCAGGACGTCCGCGACGTCTCGCTCGCGGAGCTGCACGCGCGCGTGGGCGTGGTCACCCAGGAGGCGCACCTGTTCCACGACACGGTGCGGGCGAACCTGCTGTACGCCCGTCCCGACGCCACGCAGGACGACCTCGAGGAGGCGATGCGCGCGGCCCGGATCTGGGACCTGGTCTCCACGCTGCCGCAGGGGCTGGACACCGTGGTCGGGGACCGCGGGCACCGGTTGTCCGGCGGGGAGAAGCAGCGGCTGGCCCTGGCGCGCCTGTTCCTCAAGGCACCGGGTGTCGTCGTCCTCGACGAGGCGACGGCGCACCTGGACTCCGAGTCCGAGGCCGCCGTCCAGCGTGCGCTCGAGACGGCGCTGCAGGGGCGGACGTCGATCGTCATCGCCCACCGCCTGTCGACGGTGCGCGAGGCCGACTCGATCGTCGTCGTCGACGGCGGCCGGGTCGTCGAGCAGGGTCGGCACGCCGAGCTGCTCGCCCGGGGCGGGCTCTACGCCGAGCTGTACCGCACGCAGTTCGCCGACCAGGCCGACCCCGTCGAGGCCGCGCAGGACGACGCGGCCCTGACCGGCGAGGTCACGGTCGGCTGACGGCGCCCGCGCGCGGCGGAGCGGGCCGGCGGGTCAGGTGAAGCGGCTGACGTCGCCGGCGCCCTCGCGGACGACCTCCGGGTAGCCCTGGGACCAGTCCACGACGGTGGTGGGGACGAGCCCGCAGTCCCCGGCGTCGACCACCGCGTCGACGACGTGGTCGAGCTCCTCCTTGATCGCCCACCCGTCGGTCATCGGGTCCTCGTGGTCGGGCAGCAGCAGGGTGCTGGACAGCAGGGGCTCGCCCAGCTCGGCCACGAGCGCCCGCGCCACCGGGTGGTCGGGGATGCGGACCCCGACGGTGCGCTTCCTGGGGTGGGAGAGCCGGCGCGGCACCTCGCGGGTCGCCGGGAGGATGAACGTGTACGGGCCGGGGGTGCAGGCCCGCATCGCCCGGTAGGCGGCGTTGTCCACGTCCACCAGCGACCCGAGCTGGGTGAAGTCCGAGCACACCAGGGTGAAGTGGTGCTTGTCGTCCAGGCGCCGGATCCGCCGGATCCGCTCCGCCCCGTCCGGTGTGCTCATCCGTGCGCCCAGGGCGTAGCACGAGTCGGTCGGGTAGGCGATGAGCCCGCCGTCGCGCAGCATCGCCACCAGCTGGGCGATGCTGCGCGGCTGGGGGTCGACCGGGTGCACCTCCACGAACCGCGCCATGCGGGTGAGCCTACGAGCGGGGCGTCGACCCGGCGCGCCGGGTCGACGCGGAGGCGTCCTGCTCGCGCACCTGGGCGTCGACGAGCGCGTCCTCCTCGTCCTCGTCGCTGGGCCGGCGACGGCGCGCCCGGCCCGGGCCGGCCGGCGCTGCGGCGGCGGCCGGACCGGCGCGACCGGGCGGGCCGGCCGGCTGTCCCTGCTCGTCGTGGGCCGAGCGGCGGACCACGACGACGAAGCCCCCGAGCGCACCGAGCGCGAAGACGAACCACTGCAGGGCGTAGGACAGGTGCGGCCCCTCCTCGACCTGCGGGCGCGGCAGCAGCCGCGGTGCGTCGCCGGGCCGCGGTTCCTCGCTGCCGAGGACCGCGTACGCCGAGGTCAGTAGGTCCTGCCTCTCGGCACCGGCGAGCTGGACCAGGGACGGGGTGATGCTCTGCACCTGACCGGCCGGGGCCCCGCGGCCGGAGTCGGGTTCGGCGGGTCGCATCCGGGCGACGAGCCGGACCTCGCCCGTGGGCGGTGCGGGGACGGCCTCCGGCCGTTCACCCGTCTGCCCGGTGGGCAGCCACCCGCGGTCGACCAGGACGACCGCTCCGTCCCGCGTGCGCAGCGGGACGAGCTGGTGGTAGCCCGGCCGCCCGTCCAGGGGGCGGTTGCGCAGCAGCACGCCGTCCTCGGCGAGGTAGCGGCCGGTGAGCGCCACCGGCGTCCACTCGGTGCCCTCGGGCAGGTCGCCGGCCGGCGACAGCGCCGCGTCCAGCGGCACCGGCTCGCGGTCGTAGTTGCCGGTCACCAGCGCGTTGCGCTCCAGGCGCTGCTCGCGCCGGTCCCACTGCCAGCTGCCGAGCGCGACGCAGCCCGCGGCGACCGCCAGGGCGAGGAGTAAGGCCCCCAGCCAGCGCCAGGAAAGCAGGAACCGGTACACGCCACGACGGTATCCGCCGGGCGGCGGGCACGGGCCGCCGGGCCGCGGCGGCCGCTCAGCTGCCGTGCAGCTCCTCCACCCCGGTGGTCTCCCGCAGGAAGCCCCGGACGTCGAGGTGCTCGGCCAGGGACGGGCGGTGCTCCTCGCAGGCGAGCCAGGTCTTGCGGCGCTCGGGGGTGTGCAGCCTGGGGTTGTTCCACCGCAGCGCGTAGACGGCCCGGGCGCGGCACCCGCGGGCGCTGCAGACGAGGTCGGGGGCGGGGTCGACCTGGTCGGGGCTCATCCGGCCAGTGTGGGGCCGGTGCCGTCCCGGGTACAGCGGGGTCCGTCCCACGGACGCGCCCGACCGCGGGTACGCGGGTTCACACCGGGGCTCACACGGCGGCCCGACACGGCGGCCGGACATGGGGACGCCGGGTGGCAACGGGGGGAGGCCACCCGGCGTCCGGGCGCACGGGCCGACGGGGGAGGCGGTCCGTGCACGACGAGTATGACACGGATCGATGTCAACGTCCGTCGTCCGGGGAGGACGTCCTCCGATCCGGTGACGGGCCCGGTGACGGCCCGGCCTGGGGGTGCGGGTGACCGCCTCGCGGGAGCGCCGCCGGGCCGGGGGCGAGGACCGTCGGGAGGGGAGGTGGCCGCTGCTCGACGCCGGCGTTCGCCACGATCACCGCCACGTAGGGCAGTACGACGGCACCTGCCACCCACAGCCAGTACCAGGGCGCGGGCGTGACCAGGGCCAGGGCGATGCAGACCATCCGGACGCTCATCGACACCAGGTACCTGACCACGCGGCTGTGCTGGTCGTCGGTGTGCGACCTGCGCGCGTCGGTGACCCGGTAGACGTCCTGCTGCTGCCGCGTGCGCGGCCGGAGGCGGGGGGTCCTCACCACCTCACGGTACGCCGGGCCGTGGCGCGGCGCCCCGCGGGCCCCCGACCGTCAGGGCGTCGTGCCGGGCCCCCCGTCAGGACGCCTGGCTGACGCTGGAGAAGTTGAACCCGCGCACCCGCATCGGCGGCGCGATGACGCGCGGGAAGAACTCGCCCCACTCGCGGCTGAGCGTGGGCTCGCTGGTGCCCACCGCGTCGACGCGCCGCAGCACCTCCAGCGGGGACTCGTTGAAGCGGAAGTTGTTCACCGCCGCGACCACCTCGCCGCCCTCCACCAGGTAGACGCCGTCGCGGGTCAGGCCGGTGAGCAGCAGCGTCGTCGGGTCCACCTCGCGGATGTAGAACAGGGACGTCAGCAGCAGCCCGCGCCCGGTGCCCGCCACCAGCTCCGCCTCGTCGCCGGCAGCCCCCTCGCAGGTGACGAGCAGGTTGTCCGCGGCAGGGGTCAGCGGCAGGCCGGTCAGCCCCGCGGTGTGCCGCGTGGTCGGCAGGGCCGTGAGCCGGCCCGCGTCCACCCACGTCGTCGCCGGGACCGGGACCCCGTTGTCGAACACGGACGCGAACGGGCTGGACTGGGTGGTCACCACGAACGGCTCGCACTCCAGGCCGGGGTGCCCCGGGTCGCTGCGCACGCTGACGGGGACGTGGGTCAGCACGTCCCCGACCCGGGTGCCACCGCCGCGGCGGCTCAGCGCCGAGCGGCCCTCGTGCGCGGAGCGCGCGTCCGAGCTCCAGTACAGGTACACCAGCAGGTCGGCCACGGCCGACGCGGGCAGCACGGCGTCGTAGCGGCCGGCGTCCAGGTCGCGGCGGACGGACTGCCACCCGAGCCGCTGGGTGATCGTCGCGTCGAGCGCCGTGACGTCGACGTCGTCCAGGAAGCGCCCGGCGCGGGAGGCGAACGCCGAGCGGCTGCGCTGGTGGGACTTGCCGGTGAGCTCGACCGTCGCGGTCGGCTGCACGTGCCGCCGCCGGGTGCCGGCGGTGGTGCCCAACCAGACCGTCTGCACGGTCTGCTCGGCGTAGCCGAACAGCTCGCGGCCCTCGGCGCGGGAGCGCTCCAGCGCGTCGCCGAGCCGCGGCGCCGTCCCGGTCAGGGCGGAGGCGGACGTCGTCTCCGCGCCGCCGTCGAACCCGTCGTCCTGGCCGCCGTCGACGAGGTCGGCGGCGTCCTCGGCGGCCGGGGCCCGCTCGGCCAGGGCCTGCGCCTGGGCGACGAGGTCGGCCAGGTCCTGGGGGCCCACCCCGCGACGGGAGACGGTGCCCAGGCTCGTGCCGCGGGCGGTGCGGACGGCGGTCGCGACCGTCACGGACTGGCCGGTCGTCGTCCCGTTCGTCGTCAGCGTGCTGTTGGCCCAGCGCAGGTTCGCCGACGAGTCGTGGGTGACGACCACGGACGTCCCGGCGTGCCCCGGGGCCCGGGCGGCGAGGTCGAGCGCCCGCTCCACGAGCTCGTGGGCGGGGGTCGGACCGGTCGCTGACGACGTGCTCGACGAGGTGCTCACTGGCCGGCCTCCGAGGCGGTGTTGAGGACGCGGATGCCGCGGAAGACCGCGGCGGGGCACCCGTGGCTGACGGCCGCCACCTGCCCGGGCTGGGCCTTGCCGCAGTTGAACGCGCCGCCGAGGACGTAGGTGCCGGGGCCGCCGACCGCGACCATCGCGCCCCAGAAGTCCGTGGTGGTGGCCTGGTAGGCGACGTCCTTGACCATCCCGGCGAGCCGGCCACCACGGACCCGGTAGAACCGCTGGCCGGTGAACTGGAAGTTGTAGCGCTGCATGTCGATGGACCAGGAGCGGTCCCCGACGACGTAGATCCCGTCCTCCACCCCGGCAAGCAGGCCGTCCAGGTCGGGGCCGTCGGCGGCAGGCTGCAGGGAGACGTTGGCCATCCGCTGCACGGGCACGTGCCCGGGGGAGTCGGCGTACGCGCACCCGTTGGAGCGTCCCGGCGGGTCGCCGAGGGCGTGCATCGCCGCCATCCGCCGGTCCAGCTGGTAGCCGACCAGCACCCCGTCGCGCACCAGGTCCCACCGCTGCGCCTGCACGCCCTCGTCGTCGTACCCCACGGTCGCCAGACCGTGCTCGACGGTGCGGTCACCGGTGACGTTCATCAGGTCGCTGCCGTACCGCAGCGTGCCCAACCGGTCGAGCGTCGCGAACGACGTGCCGGCGTAGGCGGCCTCGTAGCCGAGGGCGCGGTCGAGCTCGGTGGCGTGCCCGACGGACTCGTGGATCGTCAGCCACAGGTTGCTCGGGTCGATCACCAGGTCGTAGTCGCCGGGCTCGACGGACGCCGCCGCGAGCTTCTCGCGGACCAGGTCGGGCAGGCGGGCCAGCTCGCCGGCCCAGTCCCACGCCCCGTCCGACGCCGAGCCGGTGAGGTACTCCCACCCGCGGCCGACGGGCGGCGCGAGGGTGCGCATGGTCTCCATCCCGTCCTCGCCGACGAGGACGACCTCGACCTCCGGCTGGACCCGGACCCGCTGCTGGGTGGTGCTGGTGCCGGTGAGGTCGGCGTAGAACTTCTGCTCCTTGACCGCGCGGAACGTCGCGTCGACGTGGCTCACCCCGGCGGCGAGCAGGTCGCGCGACCACTCCTCGAGCAGCGCCGCCTGGTCGGCGGCCGGGACGTCGAACGGGTCCACGTCGTAGGCCGAGACCCACTGGCGGCCGGCGTGCACCGGCTCGTCGGCCAGCTCCACCCGCTCGGTGCTCAGCGGCCGCGACACGCGGGCCAGCTCGACCGCCCGCTCGGCGACGGCGGCGGCCTCCTCCGCGGTGGTCACCGCCGAGGAGGCGAACCCCCAGGTGCCGTCGACCACCACCCGGACGGCCAGGCCCGAGTCGGTGTCGTCCCCGCTGGAGGTCAGCCGGGCGTCCTTGAGCCGGACGTCGGCGTCGCGCACCCGCTCGACCCGCAGGTCGGCGTGCTCGGCGCCGAGCGCCCTCGCCCTGTCCAGGGCGGCGTCCGCCCACCTGCCCAGGGGGAGGCCGCTGAAGTCCTCATCGACGGTGCGCACGAGCGCGACCCTAGTGGAGGCCCACGGGTCGACGCTGACAGCACGGCCTCTGCCCGGACCTCTGCCCCGGACCTCTGCCCGGGCCTCTGCCCGCGCGGGCGGGCGCCCGGGACGCCGGTCAGGCGCGCACGTCCAGCACGAGCTTGCCCGTCGTGCCCCGCGAGCGCAGCGCCTCGTGCGCGCGGGCCGCGTCGGCCAGCGCGTACGTGCCGCCGTGCACCGGGCGCAGCGCTCCCGTGCGGGTCAGCGACAGCAGCTCCTCCATCGCCGGCTCCAGGCCGCCGGGCCGCGACAGCACGTGCACCAGCCAGAAGCCGGCGACCGTCTTGGAGGTGCCCATGAGCGCGCCGACCGGCACGTCGCGCGGCGCGGTCCGGGACGCCATCCCGTACGCGGCCACCCGGCCGAACGGCGCCAGCGCGGCCAGCGAGCCGTCGAAGACGTGACCGCCGGTCATCTCCAGGACCACGTCGACGGGGCGCCCGCCGTTGGCCTCCACCAGGACGTCGCGCACCGCGTCGGCGTCCGGGCACCCCGAGACGTCGACGGCGACGTCCGCGCCGAGCCCGGTGGCCAGGTCGCGCTTGTCCGCGCTGGACGCGGTCGCGATCACGCGGCCCGCACCCCACTGCTTCGCCAGCTGCACCGCGAGGGTGCCCACGCCACCGGCGGCGGCGTGCACGACGACGCTCTCGCCGGGTGCCAGGTGGGTCGAGGTGCGCAGCAGGTGCCAGGCGGTGGTGCCCTGCAGCACCAGGGCCAGGGCGGCGGCGTCGTCGACCTCGTCGGGCACCTCGAAGGTCGCCGCGGGGTGCGCCGCGGCCACCTCGGCGTAGCCGCCGCCACCGGCCAGCAGCGCGACCACCCGCCGGCCGTCGTCGCGGCGGCGCCCGACCACCTCGGCCCCGGGGACCAGCGGCAGCTGCTGCGGTGCGAGGTAGGAGTTCTCGCTCTGGTGGGTGTCGGCGTAGTTCAGGCCCGCCGCGTCGACGTCGACGAGGACCTGCCGGCCGGTGGGCACGGGCTCGGGCACGTCGGCGACCCGCAGGACCTCGGGGCCGCCGAACTCGGTGATCTGGATGGCGCGCATGGGCAGCGAGGCTAGGTGCTCGGCCACCCGGCGGGGGATGGGCGAGCGGTGTGGCGCACGTCATGGTCCGGCCCCGGGCCGGGCTGCGACCCGGGGTCCTACCCGCGGGTCACCTCGGCGCCGCCTGACGCAGGGCACGACGCGGTAGCGTCCCGCGCATGAGCGAACCGCGCAGCGTCCTGGTCACCGGAGGCAACCGCGGCATCGGCCGCGCCATCGCCGAGGCCTTCCTCGCCGCGGGGGACAGGGTCGCCGTCACCTCCCGCAGCGGCGACGCCCCGGACGGCGCGCTGGCGGTGCGGTGCGACGTCACCGACACCGCGTCGGTCGACGCGGCGTTCACCGAGGTCGAGCAGGCGCACGGCCCGGTCGAGGTGCTCGTCGCCAACGCCGGCGTCACGAAGGACACGCTGCTGCTGCGGATGAGCGACGAGGACTTCACCTCCGTCGTCGACACCAACCTCACCGGCGCGTTCCGCTGCGTCCGCCGGGCCAGCAAGGGCATGATCCGCCTGCGCCGGGGCCGGATCGTGCTCATCTCGAGCGTCGTCGGCCTCTACGGCTCGCCGGGGCAGGTCAACTACGCGGCGAGCAAGGCCGGGCTGGTGGGCATCGCACGCTCGGTGACCCGCGAGCTCGGGGGGCGCGGGATCACCGCGAACGTCGTGGCGCCCGGCTTCATCGAGACGGACATGACCGCGGAGCTGCCCGAGGAACGGCAGGCCGCCTACAAGGAGGCCATCCCGTCGGGTCGCTTCGGCGTCGTCGGCGAGGTCGCCGACGCCGTGCTGTTCCTGGCGTCGGAGCGTGCGGGGTACGTCAGCGGAGCGGTGCTGCCGGTGGACGGCGGCCTGGGGATGGGGCACTGAGATGGGTCTTCTCGACGGCAAGCGGCTGCTGGTCACCGGTGTCCTGACCGACACCTCGATCGCCTTCCACGTGGCGCGCCTCGCGCAGCAGGAGGGGGCCACCGTGGTCCTGACCGGCTTCGGCCGGGCCCTGCGCATCACCCGGACCATCGCCAAGCGGCTCCCCGAGCCCGCCCCCGTGGTCGAGCTCGACGTCACCAGCGGCGAGGACCTCGAGGCGCTCGCCGGCCGGGTGCGCGAGCACGTCGACGGGCTCGACGGCGTCCTGCACTCGATCGGGTTCGCCCCGCCCGGAGCGTTCGAGTTCATGACCGCGCCCTGGGACGACGTCGCCACCGCGGTGCACACGTCCTCCTACTCGCTCAAGGCGCTCGCGGCGGCGGCCCAGCCGCTGATGACCGCGGGCGGCGCGGTGGTGGGGCTGACGTTCGACGCCCGGTACGCCTGGCCGCTCTACGACTGGATGGGTGTGGCCAAGGCCGCGTTCGAGTCGACCTCCAGGTACCTGGCCCGCGACCTCGGCCCGCAGGGGATCCGGGTCAACCTCGTCGCCGCGGGTCCGATCCGGACCACGGCGGCGAAGTCGATCCCGAAGTTCGAGCAGTTCGAGGAGATGTGGCAGCAGCGCGCACCGCTCGGGTGGGACGTGCGGGACGCCGAGCCCGCGGCGCGGGCGTGCGTGGCGCTGCTGTCGGACTGGTTCCCCGCGACCAGCGGGGAGATCGTGCACGTCGACGGGGGCTTCCACGCGATGGGGTCGTGAGGTGCTGACCCTGCTGCTGATGCGGCACGCCAAGGCCGCGCCGGGAGAGGACGACCACGCCCGGGACCTGACCTCCCGGGGCCGCCGCGACGCCGAGGCGGCCGGCCGGTGGCTGGCGTCGGCCGGGCACCGGCCGGACGTCGTGCTGTGCTCGGACTCCCGTCGCACCCGGCGGACGACCGAGCTGGTGCTGGCGGGCCTGGCCGCGGACGCGTCCGCGGCGGCTGCCCCGCCACCGGTGCAGGCGCTGGCCGAGCTGTACGGCGCCGGACCGCACCGCGTGCTCGACGTGGTGACCCGGACCCCCGATGACGCCGGGACGGTGCTCGTCGTCGGGCACGAGCCGACCACGTCGGCCCTCGTGGCCGCGCTGACGGGTCGGCACGTGCCGTTCCCCACGGCGACCGTGGCCGTCGTCCGGCCGCAGGTGGGTGCGTGGACGGACCTGGCCGGCGGCGACGCGACGCTGGAGACGCTGCACGTCCCGGGCGACTGACCGGCCGCGGCGCGTCGGGCGACCCGTGTCTCAGGCCTCCGCGGCGTCGGCCTCCTCGACCTCCTCGCGGCTGATGCCGAGCAGGTACAGGACCGTGTCGAGGTAGGGCGTGGTGACCGAGGCGTCGGCGAGCTCGCGGACGACGGGCTTGGCGTTGAACGCGACCCCGAGCCCGGCCGCGGCGAGCATGTCGACGTCGTTGGCACCGTCCCCGATGGCCACGGTGCGGGCCAGCGGCAGCCCCTCGGCGGCGGCCAGCTCGCGCAGGGCCGCGGCCTTGCCGGCGCGGTCCACCACGGGCCCGAGCACGCGGCCGGTGAGCCGGCCGTCGGCCACCTCGAGCCGGTTCGCCCGCACGTACTGGGCGTCGACGTCGCGGGCCAGCGGCTCGACGATCTCGGCGAACCCCCCGGAGACCAGCCCGAGGGTGAAGCCGAGGCGGCGCAGGGTCCGGCACAGCGTCCGGGCGCCCGGGGTCAGCCGCACCGCGTGGCGGACGTCGTCCAGCACCCGCACGTCCAGCCCGGCCAGGGCGGCTACGCGCTGGTGCAGGCTCTCGGCGAAGTCGAGCTCGCCGCGCATCGCCGCCTCGGTGACGGCGGCGACCTCGGCGCCGCGGCCGGCGTGCTCGGCGAGCAGCTCGATCACCTCCGAGGTGATGAGGGTCGAGTCGACGTCCATCACCACCAGGCGGCGACCCCGGCGGGCCAGGCCGGCGGGGGAGACGGCGACGTCCACCCCCCGGCGACCGGCCTCGGCGACGAGGGCCCGCCGCAGCGCCTGCGCGTCCCCGCCGGAGACGTCGAGCTCCAGCGAGGTGACGGGCTGACGGGACAGCCGCCGGACCCGGTCGATGTTCGCCCCGTGCTCGGCGACCGCCCGGGTGATCGCGGCCACCGCCACCGGCCGCAGCGGCCGGCCCATCACCGTCACGGCGAGCCGCCCGCGCGGTCGCGGCCGGTTGTCCCCGCGACCGGCCCGGCTCTCCACCTGCAGGTCGAGCGCCTCCGCCTCCCGCGTCACCTGCCTGACGAGCCGCTCCTCGTCCGGTCCGGAGGTGACCAGGATCGCCAGGGTGAGGTGCTCGCGGACGACGACCTGCTCGACGTCCACGACCTCCACGTCCGCGCCCGACAGCGCGTCGAACAGCTGGGCCGTCACCCCGGGCCGGTCCCGGCCCGTGACCGTGACCAGCAGGGTGGGTTCGGCGTCGGTGCTCACGCCCGGAGGCTAACGAGCGCCCCGCGCACGCCTCGGCGCCGTCCGCTCGCTGGACGGGCGGGAGGGGCGGACCGCCCGTGGGTCAGGACGCGTTGCGCTCGTCGCGCCAGGCGAGCCAGTCCTCGAGCTCACCGAGGTCGTAGCGCGGCCCGCTGGCGCTGACGGTGAACAGCCGGGTGCCCAGGGCGTGCAGCCGGTCACCGACCGCTGCGGGGTCACCGGAGACGCCGCAGGACCGCTCGATCTCGTGCGGGTCGCGACCCTCCTGACGGCACCAGCCGTCCAGCACCTCGTGCTTGCGGGCGATGGTGTCCGGCCCGCCGAACCCGTGCCAGATGTCCGCGTGCCGGGCCGTGTACCGCAGCGTGCGCTGCTCGCCGCCGCCGCCGACCAGCACCGGGATCCGGCGGGTGGGCGGCGGGTTGAGCCGCTCCCACCGGCCGCGGATCCGCGGCAGGGCGTCGCGCAGGTCGCTCAGCCGCGACCCCGCGGTGCCGAAGTCGTAGCCGTACTCCTCGTAGTCGCGCTCGAACCAGCCGGCGCCGATGCCCAGGACCAGACGGCCGCCGCTGACGTGGTCGACGGTGCGCGCCATGTCCGCGAGCAGGTCCGGGTTGCGGTAGCTGTTGCAGGTCACGAGCGCGCCGATCTCGACCCGGCTGGTGGCCTCGGCCCAGGCCCCGAGCATCGTCCAGCACTCGAAGTGCAGGCCGTCGGGCTCGCCGTTCAGCGGGAAGAAGTGGTCCCAGTTGAGGACGAGGTCGACGCCGAGCTCCTCGGCCCGGGCGACCGCGCGGCGGATCTCGGCGTACTCGGCGTGCTGGGGCTGCACCTGCAGGCCCACCCGCACCGGTCGGGGGTCACCAGGGTCGCTCACGACTGCTCCGGCGCTGTGGCGGTCGGTGTCGCGGCCGCCGTCGGGGCGGCCGTCGGGGCGTCGGTGGCGGCGGTCCGGCGTCCGGAGGCCTGCGGCCTCGGGGGCACGGGCACCTTCTGCCCCTTGCCGACCACGGTGATCCCCGAGTCGGTCACCACGAACCCGCGGGCGCGGTCCTCCTCGGGGTCCATCCCGATCCGGGCGCCCTCGGGGATCACGACGTTCTTGTCGACGATCGCGCGGCGCACGACCGCGTGCCGGCCGACGTCGACGCCGTCCATCAGGACGCTGTCGCTGACCGACGACCACGAGTGCACCCGCACGTTGGGGGACAGCACCGAGTTCTCCACGGTCGCACCGGACACCACGACACCAGGGGAGACCACGGAGTTCACCGCGTGCCCGATCCGGCCGTGCCAGCCGTGGACGAACTTGGCCGGCGGCAGCGGGGGCAGGTGGGTCAGGATCGGCCAGGCGTCGTTGTAGAGGTTGAACACCGGGTGCACCGAGATCAGGTCCATCTGGGCGTCGTAGTAGGAGTCCAGGGTCCCCACGTCGCGCCAGTAGTCGCGGTCCCGCGGGGTGCACCCGGGGACCTCGTTGTCCTTGAAGTCGTAGACGTTCGCGCCGTCGCGCGCGACGAACCACGGGACGATGTCACCGCCCATGTCGTGCGCCGAGGACTCGTCCGCCGCGTCCGTCGTCACCGCCTCGATCAGCGCGTCCGCGTCGAAGACGTAGTTGCCCATCGACGCCAGCACCTGGTCCGGCGCGTCGGGCAGGCCCTGCGCGTCCGTCGGCTTCTCCAGGAACGCCCGGATCCGCGGGGCGCGCTGCGGGTCGACGTCGATCACGCCGAACTGGTCGGACAGCTCGATGGGCTGGCGGATCGCCGCGACCGTGCACGGGGCGCCCGAGGCCACGTGCTGGTCGACCATCTGGGAGAAGTCCATCCGGTACACGTGGTCGGCGCCGACGACGACGATGACGTCGGGCCGCTCGTCCGAGACGAGGTTCAGCGACTGGAAGATCGCGTCGGCGCTGCCCAGGTACCACCGCTTGCCCACCCGCTGCTGCGCCGGCACGGGGGTGACGTAGTTGCCGAGCATCGTCGACATCCGCCACGTCATCGTCACGTGCCGGTCCAGGCTGTGGGACTTGTACTGCGTCAGGACGACGATCTTCAGGAACCGGGAGTTGACCAGGTTCGACAGCGCGTAGTCGATGAGCCGGTACGTCCCGCCGAACGGGACCGCGGGCTTGGCCCGGTCCGCGGTCAGCGGCATCAGCCGCTTGCCCTCGCCGCCGGCGAGGACGATGGCCAGGACCTTGGGGGTCGCCATGGCGCCAGCGTAGGGGCGCCGGCCGCACCCCGCACGGGACGCGGCCCGCAGGACGCGCACGTCACCGGCGGGTTGCCCTAGCGTGGTGCCGTGCGCGTGGAGCTGCTGACCAGGGAGTACCCGCCCGAGGTGTACGGCGGGGCGGGGGTCCACGTCGCGGAGCTGGCCGCCGTCCTGCGCCGCCGCCTCGACGTGCACGTGCGCTGCTTCGGCGCCCCCCGCGACGAGGACGACGTCACCGCGTACGCCGAGCCCACGGAGCTCGCCGACGCCAACGCGGCACTGCGCACCCTCGGCGTCGACCTGCGGATGGCCTCCGACTGCGCCGGCGCGGACGTCGTGCACTCCCACACCTGGTACGCGAACCTGGCCGGCCACCTCGCCGGCCTGCTGCACGGCGTCCCGCACGTGGTGACCGCGCACAGCCTGGAGCCCCTGCGACCGTGGAAGGCCGAGCAGCTCGGCGGCGGCTACGCCGTGTCGTCCTTCGCCGAGTCGACCGCCTACCACGGGGCGTCGGCCGTGGTCGCCGTCAGCGCCGGCATGCGCACCGACATCCTGCGCAGCTACCCCGACCTCGACCCCGGGCGGGTCCACGTCGTCCACAACGGCATCGACACCGGCGCCTGGCGTCCCGACGACGGCACCGAGCACGTGCGCGCCCTCGGCCTGGACCCGGACCGGCCCAGCGTCGTGTTCGTCGGCCGGATCACCCGCCAGAAGGGCCTGCCGCACCTGCTGCGCGCCGCCGAGGCCCTGCCGGACGGCGTCCAGCTCGTGCTGTGCGCCGGGGCGCCGGACACCCCCGAGATCATGGCCGAGGTCACCGGGCTGGTCGAGGAGCTGCGCCGACGCCGCCAGGGCGTCCACTGGATCGACCGGATGCTCCCGCGCCACGAGCTCGCCCAGGTGCTCACCCACGCCACGGCGTTCGTCTGCCCGTCGGTCTACGAGCCGCTCGGCATCGTCAACCTCGAGGCGATGGCCTGCGGCGCACCCGTCGTCGGGACCGCCACCGGCGGGATCCCCGAGGTGGTCGTCGACGGCGAGACCGGGTGGCTGGTCCCCATCGAGCAGGTCCAGGACGGCACCGGTACCCCCGTCGACCCCGACCGGTACGAGGCCGACCTCGGCGAGGCGCTGGCCCGCGCCGTCGCCGACCCCGAGCACGCGCGGCGGCTCGGCGAGGCCGGTCGACGACGAGCCGTCGAGCACTTCTCGTGGGACGCCGTCGCCGAGCGCACCGTCGCGGTGTACCAGGCCGCGCTGGACGACCCGGTCACCTCCGGCCGCCCCGCGGCACCGCGCTGAGCCGCGCTGAGCCGCGCTGAGCCGCGCTGAGCCGCCGCGACCGGGCGGTACCGCGTCCCGCCGACCCCCCGGTCAGTGGAGCGCCGCGTCCTCGACCGCGGCGACCAGGGCCCGGCGCGCCACCTGGTCCACCTCGCGCAGCGCGTGGGAGCGCCGGTCCGCCTGCCAGCCGCTGACCGCCGCGCCGTCGTCCTCCCGCGCCAGCTCGACGACCGCCCGGACCCGCGCCGCGGTCGCCAGGACGCGCAGCGCGCGGCCCGGGGTGCCGGGCGGGACCACCCGACGGTCCAGGCCGCCGTCGCGGATCGCCGCGATCCGGTCCGCCGCGTCCGGCCGCCACCGCTCCACGTCCAGCCCCGCGATCACCTCGGTCGAGGTCACCAGCGCCTCCCGCAGCGCCCGCTCGGCCTCCGAGAGGCTGCCCAGGTCCGTCACCCGCCGCGGGTTCGCCGCGTGCACCCGCCAGGTCACCGAGGCCCCCGGCTCCAGCCAGGACCCGAACTCCTCCACCTCCGGCACCAGGCCCGCACCACCCGCTGCGCCACCCGCTGTGCCACCCGCACCCGACGCGGGTCCCGGGACCGGTCCGCGCGCCGCCCCGCGCGCGTCGAGCGGGTGCACCAGGACGCACTCGCCGGCGTCCAGCGCGGCGACGTTCAGCGACGGGGGACCCGGCAGGCCCAGCGCGTGCCCCGGGACCGGCAGCACCACCGTCGCGAGCCGGTCGGGGGACGCCGCCCACCGGACCAGGGCGGTCAGCGCCTCGTCCGGCCGCGCGGGGTCCGGTGCTGCCGGGAGCGGCCGGCGCAGCCCCGTCACGGCCGACGTGGCCGCCGACGGCGTCACGGCGTCCGACGCCACCGTGCCCGGCGCCACCGCGTCCGGCGCCGGGGCGACGCCGTGCGGCTCGTCGTCGCGGCGCACGGCGACCACCGCGTCGGCGAGCGTGGCCTCACCGCGACGGACCGCCGCGGCCCACGTCGCCAGGCGCACCGAGCGCGGCAGGTCGAGCACGTCGCCCAGGGTAGGTGCCTCTAGGGTTCACCCCATGGGTGACGTCCTGGAGATGGCCGGCGTGAGCGTGGTCCGCGACGGGACCCCGCTGCTGGACGCCGTGGACTGGTCGGTCGCCGAGGGGGACCGCTGGGTGGTCCTCGGCCCCAACGGCGCCGGCAAGACGACCCTGCTGCAGGTCGCCGCCGGCCGGATGCACCCCACCCGCGGCGTCGCCGGCGTCCTCGGCGAGGTCCTCGGGGCCGTCGACGTCTTCGAGCTGCGGCCGCGGATCGGCCTGGCCAGCGCCGCGCTCGCCGAGCGCGTCCCCGGCGAGGAGAGGGTCGCCGACGTCGTCGTCACCGCCTCCTACGGGGTGGTGGGTCGCTGGCGCGAGCACTACGACGACCTGGACCACGCCCGCGCCGCCGAGCTGCTCGAGGCGATGGGCGTCGCGGCGCTGGCCGACCGCCGGTTCGGGACCCTCAGCGAGGGCGAGCGCAAGCGCGTCCAGATCGCCCGTGCCCTGATGACCGACCCCGAGCTCATGCTCCTCGACGAGCCGGCCGCGGGCCTGGACCTGGGTGGCCGCGAGGACCTCGTGCGACGGCTCGGCGAGCTGGCCGGCGACCCGTCGTCGCCGGCCCTGGTGCTCGTCACCCACCACGTCGAGGAGATCCCGCCGGGGTTCACCCACGCGCTGCTCCTGCGCGGCGGGCGGGTGGTCGCCGCCGGCCCGCTGGAGAGCGCGCTGACCGCCGAGACGCTGTCCACGACGTTCGGGCTGCCGCTGCAGCTCGACCGGCACGGCGACCGGTGGACCGCGCGCGCCTTCACCTGACCCGGCGGGTCCCGCCCGTCGGACGCGCCCGCGGGGCCGGGTCGTCCCACGACTAGGGTGCGGCCGTGGACTGGTTCGAGGCGGTGGCGATCCTGCTCGCAGGCGTCGCCGCCGGCACCATCAACACCGTCGTCGGCTCGGGGACGCTGATCACGTTCCCTACCCTGCTGGCCTTCGGCTTCCCGCCCGTGGTGGCCAACATCTCCAACAACATCGGGCTCGTCCCCGGCGGGGTGTCCGGCACGTGGGGCTACCGCCGCGAGCTCGCCGGTCAGGGAGCCACCATCCGCCGGCTCGCCCCGATGTCCCTGCTCGGGGCGCTCGCCGGCGCGCTGCTCCTGCTCTGGCTGCCGGCCGAGGCGTTCGCCACGATCGTCCCGGTGCTCCTGGGCCTGTCGATCGCGCTGGTGCTCGTCCAGCCCCGCCTGCAGCGGGCGATGGCGCTGCGGCGGGAGCGCCGCGGGGACGCGCCGGAGGGTCCGGGGCACGCCGTCGCCCTGTCCGGCGGCGTCCTCGGCGCCGGGGTGTACGGCGGGTACTTCGGCGCCGCCCAGGGGGTCCTGCTCGTCGGCCTGCTCGGGTCGCTGCTGCCCGAGCCGCTGCAGCGCGTCAACGCGCTGAAGAACCTCCTGTCGCTGCTCGTCAACGGCGTCGCCGCCGTGACCTTCGCGCTCGTGGCGTTCGACCGGATCGACTGGCTGGTCGTGGCGCTCATCGCTGCCGGGTCCGTGGTCGGGGGGCAGGTCGGCGCGCACGTCGGACGACGCCTGCCGCCACCCGCGCTGCGGGCCGTCATCGTCGTGGTGGGCCTCGTGGCGATCGTCCGGATCCTGGCCGAGTGAGCGCCGGACCCGTCGTCCGTGTCGACGACCCGGACGACCCGCGCCTGCACGAGTACACCGGCCTGACCGACGTGGCGCTGCGCCGCGTGCGGGAGCCGGCCGAGGGTCTCTACATCGCCGAGTCCAGCACCGTGATCCGTCGCGCGCTGGCCGCGGGACACCGGCCGCGGTCCTTCCTGATGGCGCCGCGGTGGCTGGACGACAGCCCGGACCTGCTCGACGCCGCGACCGACGCCGGGGTCCCCGTCCTCGTCGCACCCGAGCCCGTGCTGCGCGAGCTGACCGGCTTCCACCTGCACCGGGGCGCCCTGGCGGCCATGCACCGTCCCGCCCTGCGACCGGTCGAGGAGGTGCTGGCCGGCGCGACGCGGGTCGCCGTCCTCGAGGACGTGGTCGACCACACCAACGTGGGCGCCGTGTTCCGCTCGGCCGCCGGGCTGGGCGCCGACGCGGTGCTCGTCAGCCCCCGCTGCGCCGACCCGCTCTACCGCCGGTCGGTGCGCGTCTCGATGGGCACCGTCTTCCAGGTGCCCTGGACCCGGATCGAGCCCTGGCCGCAGGGGCTGGACCGCCTGCGGGAGCTGGGGTTCACCGTCGCGGCGCTCGCGCTCGGCGAGGACTCCGTGCCGTTGGACCGGCTGGCCGCGGACCCGCCGCCACGGCTGGCGCTGGTGCTGGGGACCGAGGGTGACGGGCTGTCGGCACCGGCGGTGCAGGGGGCGGACGTTGTCGTCCGGATCCCGATGGCCGGTGGGGTGGACTCCCTGAACGTCGCGGCGGCGGGCGCCGTGGCCTTCTGGGCGTTGCGGGACGGCGCCCGGCAGCGTCCCGGCGGCACGGCGTCCTGCTGACCCGACCGGGCCCCAGCCGGGTCCAGGTCCTGCCGAGGTCTCAGCCGTACGGGCCGGGAAGCCACCCGGCGGGCGACGGGGCCACCGACAGACCGAGCACCACCAGCTGGAGGAGCGTCCACAGCAGCACCTGGACGCAGAGCCAGGCCAGCGTCCCCTGTGCCAGCGCCGGCAGCGGACGGAACCACCCGGCGCGACGCGCCACCGCCAGCGCCACGAGCGAGAGCACCAGCGTCAGGGCCGCCACGAGGGCGGTGACGACGTTCACGACGCCCAGCACCTGGTCGAGGTCACCGTCCTCGAACGCCCGGCTCGGGGTGGCCGGGGAGCCGGGGGCGGCGGCGAGGTCCTCGGTGACCGACTCGTAGAGCCCCACGGACGCCCAGCCGGTGACGACGACAGCGCCCCAGGCCACGACCGTCGTGACGACCGTGAGCAGCGTGGCCCAGGCCGCGGCGGCGGGGTACGGCCGGTCACGGCGCGCGTGGTCCGCGGAGGTCGGGGGAACCGCCCCTGAGGCCGTCGGTGGTGCGGGTGGCCGCGGCGTCGGCGACGGCGGCGAGGTCGCCGGGCGAGCCGACTGCCCTGCGGGCGCGTTCACGGTGCCGGCTCCGACACCGACAGCCCGAGGCCGGTGAGCACCTCGGCGCCGGGCAGGTCGGCGAGCAGGCTCCCGGGCAGCCGCAGCTTCGAGCGTCGGACGCTGCTGCCCACGACCACCGGCCGGGCGGTCGCCACCCGCGCGTCGACGAGGACGCGCCAGCCGGTCGGCAACCCCACGGGGGTGATCCCGCCGTACTCCATCCCGCTGCCGGCGACCGCCGCGTCGGTGGGCGCGAACGACGCCTTGCGCACGTCGAGCGTCCGTCGCACCAGGCCGTTGACATCGGCCCGCGTCGTCGCCAGCACGACGCAGGCGGCCACCCGCTCCTCCCCGCCGCGACGGCCGGAGACCACGACGCAGTTCGCCGACGCCGCGGGGTCGAGCCCGTAGGCGTCGGTGAGGGCCTGGGTGTCGGCCAGGTCCGGGTCGATCGCCGCGACCTCGACGCGTGCGGCGTGCTGCCAGCCGGCCAGCGCCTCGCGGACGGAGGGGGCGAGGAGGTCGGGGGCCGAGGTCGCCGGGACCCAGCCCAGCGCCGCCGGGGGCCCGGGCCGTCCGTGGGGTGCCGGGCAGCTCACTCGGCCGGTGCCTGGAACGTCGGCGTGAGCAGCGCGCGGCCGAGCGTGTGCCCGTTGAGCGAGAAGGCGACGACGGTGGGGGTGGCGCCGGCGTGGACGCCCAGCGTGTCGACGTCCAGCGCGTGGACCGCGAACACGTACCGGTGCGGCCGGTCACCGGGCGGAGGGGCGGCGCCGTCGTAGCGGGCGTCCCCGAAGTCGCTGCGCACCATGAACGCGCCCTCGGGCAGGGCGTCGCCACCCTGTGAGCCCGCACCCCGGACCAGCTCGGTGGTCGAGGCCGGGAGGTCCACCACCGTCCAGTGCCAGAAGCCGGCAGGGGTGGGGGCGTCCGGGTCGAAGCAGGTCACCACGAAGCTGCGTGTCCCCTCGGGGGCCCCGCTCCATCGCAGGTGCGGCGACTCGTTGCCGCCGCCGTAGGTGTGCCTCTCGTCCATCGGGGCGCCGTCGGCGACGTCGTCGCTGGACAGGTCGAACGACCGGACGGCCGGCAGCAGGGAGTAGGGCTCGGGGGCCTGCGGGCGGTCGAGGTCCACGGGGTCTCCTTCGCTCGGGGGACGCTGGCCGGTGCGCGCACGGCGACCGGTCACGTGCGGCCGACGTTACCGCCGGGCGGCTGCGCGGACCGGTCGGGACGGTGCGGCTGTGGACGGGCGCGCCAGCCGTCGCGTGCACGAGCGGCCGGGACCGGCGCGCCGCGCCGCTCCCGGCCGCTGCGTGGGCACGGACGCGCTGGTCAGTCCGTCGAGGAGTTGTACTGCTCGATCTGGTCGGTCAGCCCCTCGGCCGCCTCGGTCATGGCCGCCTGCGCGTCCGACCCCAGGATCGCCTTCTCCAGACCGTCCTCGGCCGCCTTGCGCGCCTGCGGCATGACACCGAGCAGGCACCCCTGCGTGGCCGTCGTGAGCTCGGTGTCCTCGAGCTGCTGGACGGCGACGTCGAACTGCGGGTACTGCTCGCGCCACGCGACGTCCTCCGGCAGCTCCAGGGCGCTGCGGCTGATCGGGAAGTACCCCGTCCCGGTGTGCCAGGTCGCCTGCGACTCGGGCTCGGCCAGGAAGCGCACGAACCGCCAGGCGGCCTCCTGCTCGGCCTCGCTGTGACCCGGGCCGTTGATCCACAGCGAGGCGCCGCCGATGATGGGACCGGAGTCGTTCTCCTCCATCTTCGGGTAGTAGCCCACGCCCAGGTCGAAGGCGCCCTCGGCCGCCTCGGTGAAGCCGCGGACCTGACCGGTCGACTCCAGCGTCATCGCGACCTGACCCGACTTGAAGGCGTTCTGTGCGGCCTTGGTGTCGCGGCCGGTGTTGGCGGCCAGGCCGTCCGCGACCATCTGCTGCCACCACTCGACCATCTCGACGGCGGCGGGGGAGTCGAACAGGACCTCGGTGGCCTTGTCGTCCCGGCCGTTCCCGTGGTCGCAGTAGTCGTCGCCGTTCGTGGCGATGAGCTGCTCGAGCAGCCAGCCGTAGATGGCGGCGCCGAAACCGAACTCGACCGGGCCGCCGGCGGACGCCGACAGCCTCTCGGCCGCGGTGCGGATCTCGGCGAGCGTGCGCGGCGGCGACTCGGGGTCCAGACCCGCGGCCGCGAAGGCGGTCTTGTTGTAGTACAGCACCGGCATGGACGTGTTGAACGGCATCGACCAGAGCCGGTCGTCGACGCTGTAGTAGCCGGTGATGTTCTCCTGCAGGTCCGACACGTCGTGGTCGTCCCGGTCGATGAACTCCTGCATGGGCACGACCTGACCGGAGTCGATCATGAAGCGGGTGCCGATGTCGTAGATCATCACCAGCTCGGGCGTCGACTCGCTCTGCACGGACGCCTTGTACTTGGTGATCGTGTCGTCGTAGTTGCCCTGGAACACGGCGTTGACGGCGATGGTGCCCTCGTTCTCCGCGTTGAACTCCTCCACGAGGGCCGTGAGCGCCTCGCCGTTCGTGCCGTCCATCGAGTGCCAGAACTCGACCTCGGTCACGCCCTCGACGTCGTCGAGCGCGCCGGCGTCCGGCGCCTCGCCGGACGCCTCGCTACCGCCGCCTCCGCACGCGCCGAGCGCCAGGACGCCGGCCACCGCCGCCGCGGTGGGAGCCAGGCGCCTGATGGTCATTCGTGTCACTGCGTCTCCTTCGGTCGTCGCCCACCGGGTCCGGGGGCGGTCGGCGCCGCGCACGGCGGCCCCGTGGTGGTCCTACTTGACGGCTCCCGCGGTGAGGCCGCGGACGATGAAGCGCTGGCCGAACAGCACGAGGAGCACGGTCGGCAGCAGCGCGAGGACGACGCCGGCGAGGACCATCCCGGGGTCGCCGGAGTCGACGCTCTGCAGCTGGGTGATGCCGATCTGGATCGTCTGGCTCTCCGGCCGGCGGGTCACCAGCAGCGGCCAGAAGTACATGTTCCAGGTCGACAGGAAGGCGTAGATGCCCAGGGCGGCGAGGGTGGGTCGGCTCAGCGGGACGAGCACCGACCACAGGAAGCGCAGGTGCCCGGCGCCGTCCACGCGGGCCGCGTCGCGCAGCTCCGTCGGGAACGCCAGGAACGCCTGGCGCAGCAGGAACGCCCCGAACCCGGTGGCGAGGAAGGGCAGCGACAGGGCCGCCCACGTGTCGATCAGGCCGACGGAGCTCATGAACAGGTAGTTCGGGATGATGATGGCCTCCCAGGGCACCATCATCGTCGCCAGGAACAGCCCGAACCAGAACCGCGGCGCGCGCAGCGGCAGGAAGACGAAGGCGTAGGCGGCGAGGACGCTCGTGACGACCTGGCCGACCGTGACGATCGCCGCGACCGCGACGCTGTTGCCGTACTGGCGGACCAGGGGGATGAGGTCGAGCGCCCGGCCGTAGTTCTCCGGGTGGAGCCCGTCCGCGGGCACCAGCGCCGGGGGGAAGGCGTTGATGTCCCGCGGCCCCATGAGGCTGCCGGCCACCGCGTAGTACACGGGGAACAGGACGACCACGAAGAGCGCGCCCAGCACCAGGTAGGTGAGCACGGCGCCGCCCCGGGAGGCGTGCCGGCGGCGGCGCGCGCGAGGCGGCGCCGGGTCCGCGGCCCGGTCCGCCCCGCCGGTCCGCGGGGCGGGCGTGGTGGCGGTCACCGGTAGAACACCTTGCGCTCCAGGACGCCGAACTGCACGGCCGTGATGACGAGGACGACGACCAGCAGCACGATCGCCTGCGCCGAGGCGGCGCCGAAGTTGCTGTTGTTGTTGGCGAAGGCCTGGTCGTAGATGGAGTAGACGAGCGTCGTGGTGGCGCCGTCCGGACCGCCCCGGGTCAGGATGTGGATCTGCCCGAAGCTCTGCAGCGAGTGGATCGTGCCGGTGACGAGCAGGAAGAACAGCTGCGGGGTGAGCATCGGCATGATGACCGAGCGCTGCAGCCGCAGCCCGTGGGCCCCGTCGAGGCGTGCCGCCTCCACGACGTCCTCCGGCACGGCCCCGAGCCCGGCGGACAGGACGAGCAGGTTGTAGCCGAGCTGCATCCACACCGTCGCCAGGGACACCGACAGCAGCGCCCACGAGGGGTCGGTGAGCCACTGCACGCGGTCCAGCCCGGCGCTCGTGAGCAGCCCGTTGAGCACGCCGACCGCCGGGTTGTAGAGCACGGCGAAGACGACGGAGGCGGTGGCGACCGAGAACGCGAAGGGCAGCGCGAACGCGGTGCGGAAGAACCGGACCGCGCGGATGCGCTGGTTGAGCAGGAGCGCGAGGACGAGCGCCAGGAGGATGCTCGGCACGACGGTGAGCACGGTGAAGCCCGCCGTGACCGCGAGCACCTGACCGAACGACCCGCCGTCCACCAGGGCGACGTAGTTGTCGGCGCCCACGAAACCGGACGGCCGCCCGAAGATGTCGCTGCCCTGCACCGACAGGGCGAGCGACCGGCCGAGCGGGTAGACCATGAAGACGCCGAAGACCACGAGCGCCGGGACCAGGTACAGGAAGGCCTGGCCGGCGCCCGCTCGGCGCCGCGGCGGGGTCGGTGCGGCCTGCGGCACCGCCGGCGTCAGCCGGTCGGTGGTGGTGCTCATTCGGTCTCCTGACACGGGGCGGTGCGACCGGGGGGCGCCCGACGACGAGGCGGAGACTACGGGCGGTTCGTCCCCATCCGGGTCAACGGTCACGCACGGCGTGTCACAGCGCACGGCGGCGCAGTCTGCTGACCGCCGGTGACGGGCGGGTCGTCGACCGGGGCGGGGGAGGTGACCGGCCGGGGAACGGCCGGTGCAGGGGCGGGTGAGCGTGCTCACACGGGTGTGCCGAACGGGCGTCGGTGGCCCGGACCGGCCCCGGGCGAGACATAGGATGTTTCAGGCGCCCACCAGGCGCCACCCACCAACCACGGAGGAACCCCTCATGAAGCGCGCCCTGCTGCCCGTCGTCGCAGCCGCACTGCTGCTGACCGCCTGCGGTGGCGAGGACACCACGGCCGGCTCGTCGTCCAGCGCCACCAGCAGCTCCACCGCCTCGAGCGAGGCGTCGCCGTCCCTGCCCTCCGGCGCCGAGGTCAACGCGCAGGTGCGCGAGGCCTGCCAGCTCGCCGTGGGCGAGCAGGCTCCCGGGGCCACGTTCCCGACCGCCGGGACGCTTCGCGCCACCAGCGGCGGCGAGGACGGCAAGCTGTTCACCGTGATCGGCACCGCGGACGTCAGCGGCGAGCAGACCCGCTACACCTGCGAGGTGCTGGCGGGTGAGGAGCTCGAGGTGGTCAGCGCCACCGTCGGCGGCTGACCGACGTCGAGGCCGCACGTGCGAGGGTCCCCGTCCACCCGGACGGGGACCCTCGCGCGTGCTCAGGCCCCGGCACCCGGGGTCTGCGGACCCGCGGTCCCGCCAGACGACGAAACCCCGTCCACCTGGACGGGGTTCGTGGTGTCCGGAGGGGGACTTGAACCCCCACGCCCGATAAAGGGCACTAGCACCTCAAGCTAGCGCGTCTGCCATTCCGCCACCCGGACAAGGATGACCACCGACGAGCGGGCCTGCCGCGAGCCGGGAAGCGACATCGACGATAGCACGCACCGTCCGCCTCACCGAAGCCACCGGTAGCGTGCGCGGATGACCTCCGCCACCGCCCCGGACGCCCCCTCCCCGCAGGTCACCGCCGCCGACGAGGTGGCCGGGATCTGCCACGACCTGCTGCGCCTCGACACGTCGAACTACGGCGACGGCAGCGGCCCGGGGGAGCGCGCGGCGGCCGAGCACGTCGCGACGCTGCTGACCGAGGTGGGCCTGGAGCCCGAGGTGCTCGAGAGCGACCCGGGACGCACCAGCGTGGTGGTCCGCCTCGCCGGGCACGACCCGTCCCTGGACGCGCTGCTGCTGCACGGCCACCTCGACGTCGTCCCCGCCCAGGCCGCCGACTGGCAGGTCGACCCCTTCTCCGGGGAGGAGCGCGACGGCTGCCTGTGGGGACGCGGCGCGGTGGACATGAAGGGCATGGACGCCATGATCCTGGCCGTCACCCGCCAGCTGCTGCGCGAGGGACGACGTCCGCGCCGGGACGTCGTCCTGGCGTTCCTGGCCGACGAGGAGGCCGGTGGCACCAAGGGCGCCCACCACCTCGTCAGCCACCGTCCGGACCTGTTCGAGGGCGTGACCGACGCCGTCAGCGAGGTCGGCGGCTTCTCCGTGGACGTCGAGGGGCAGCGCTGCTACCTCCTGCAGACCGCCGAGAAGGGCATCGCCTGGCTGCGGCTGGTCGCCTCCGGCCGGGCCGGGCACGGCAGCCAGGTCAACGAGGACAACGCGGTCACCCGGCTGTGCGAGGCCGTCGCCAGGGTCGGCGCCCACGAGTGGCCGCTCGAGGTCACCCCGACCGTCCGGGCCTTCCTCGACGGCGTCACGCAGATCACCGGGGTCGAGCTCGACCCCGACGACCCGGCCGAGCTGCTGGACCGCCTCGGGACGACGGCGCGGTGGGTCGGCGCGACGCTGCGCAACACCGTCAACCCGACGGTCCTGGACGCCGGGTACAAGCACAACGTGGTCCCGGGGCGGGCGGAGGCCCTGCTGGACTGCCGCTTCCTCGCCGGTCGGGAGCGGGACCTCGTCGACACGGTGCGCCGGCTGGCCGGTCGCCACGTCGACGTCGAGGTGGTGCACCGGGACGTCGCGCTGGAGGTCGACACCGACGGCCCGCTGCAGCAGGCCATGGTCGCCGCCCTGCTCGCCGAGGACCCGGGAGCGCGCGTGCTGCCGTACTGCCTGTCCGGGGGCACCGACAACAAGGCGTTCAGCCGGCTCGGGATCCGCGGGTTCGGGTTCGCCCCGCTGCGGCTGCCCCCGGACCTGGACTTCTCCGGGATGTTCCACGGCGTCGACGAGCGCGTCCCCGTCGACGCGCTGCAGTTCGGCACGCGCGTGCTGGACCGGCTGCTGCGCACGTGGTGACGCCGGGAACCGCTCCGGCGCCGCCCGGCTCACGCGGCGGCCCCCGCGGTGCGGTGGTCAGGCGGTGCGCCGCACCCGCAGGATGCGACGGCGCAGCCAGACCCGTCGGGCGCCTCCGACGTAGACGAGGACCCGGGCCAGCTCCCACCGGCCGTACTCGGCGTGCTCGGTCAGCAGCTGGCGGGCCTCACCACGCGAGGTGCCCCGCGGCAGGGTGAGCACCCGGTACTCGTAGCGGTCGTCCTCGGTCATCACGTGCCATTGTGCCGCGCCCGCCCGGCCCGTGTGCCGCTACGGTCGTGCCATGAGCACCGACCCGCGCGCCGCGCTCGACCGCCTCGTGGCCACGCTGGAGGCGCACCTGCGTGCGGCGCAGCAGCGCAGCAGCGAGCGCGACCCCGCGGTCGAGCAGGCCTACCGGGCGCTGGCCGACGCCTTCGAGACCTACGACGAGGCGCTGTACCGCGCCTACGACGAGATCACCCCGTTCGTGCTCTACGACGACGTCGAGGACGAGCGGGACGACGACGACCTCGACGACGAGGACGACGAGGACGACGACCTCGACGAAGACGACGACCTCGACGAAGACCTCGACGAGGACGACGAGGACGACGAGGACGACGACGAGGACGACGACGAGGACGACGACGAGGACGAGGACGGGCTCGACGACGTCGACGACGTCGACGACCTGACCGACGTCGAGGGCGACCACGACGACCAGACGGTCGAGGACGAGGACGACTACGAGTTCGAGCCCCGGCGGGGGTCCGACACGTCGTCCAGGGCCTGACGGATCTCCTCGGGGAGCTCGAGCTCCTCGGCCGCCAGGGAGCCCCGCAGCTGGGCGGCGGTCCGGGCTCCCACCAGCACCGAGGAGATGCCAGGGCTGTCGCGCGCCCAGGCCAGGGCCACCTCCAGCGGGGCGCAGCCCAGCCCGTCGGCCGCGGTCGCGACCGCTTCGACGACGCGCCGGCTCGCGGGGCCGAGGTACGGCTGGACGTAGCCGACGAAGTGCGGTGACGCGGCCCGCGAGTCCGCCGGCGTCCCGGTGCGGTACTTGCCCGTCAGCACCCCACGGCCGAGCGGGGACCACGCGAGGACGCCCGCGCCGACGGCGTCCGCGGCGGGCAGGACGTCGGTCTCCACGGCGCGCGCGAGCAGCGAGAACTCCACCTGGTCGGCGACCAGGGGCGCCTCCCCGCGCTCGGCCGCCGTCGCCGCGCGGGCGAGCTGCCAGCCGGAGTGGTTGGCCACCCCGACGTACCGGGCCCGGCCGGTGCGCGCGGCCTCCGCCAGCGCCGACAGCACCTCGTCGACGGGGACGTCGGGGTCCCAGGCCTGGGCCAGCCACAGGTCGACGTGGTCGGTGCGCAACCGGGCCAGCGACGCGTCCAGCGTGTCGAGCAGCGCACGGCGCGAGCAGTCCACCGCGCCCAGGCCCGGCGGGCCGGTCAGCCCGGCCTTCGTGCACAGCACCACGTCGCGGCGGGCCACCCGCTCACCGAGCAGCGCGCCGAGCAGCTCCTCCGAGGCCCCGTCGCCGTACGCGGCGGCGGTGTCGACCAGGGTGCCGCCGGCGTCGACGAACGCGGCCAGCTGCTCGCTGGCCTCGTGCTCGTCGGTGTCGCGGCCCCACGTGAGGGTGCCCAGGCCGGTGCGGGAGACCCGCAGACCCGACCTGCCGACGTACCGCTGCTCCATGGTCGGCAGGCTAGCCGCGGGCCGTGACGGCGCCGGGGACCTGCACCCGGCGGGCCGCGAAGGTCGACCCGCCCGGAGGAGGGCCGGCACGCACCGTGACACGCGGCCACGCGCCACGCGGCCACGGCACGCGAGCACGGCGCGCGGGCATGAGCCCTCCGCGCGGCGTCCGCAGGGTCCCGGCACGACGGGCCGGGCGCCCGCACTAGGCTCCCCGCCCATGCGACTGGGTGTGAACCTCGGGTACTGGGGCGCGGGCAACGACGCGGACAACCTCGAGCTGGCTCGCGAGGCCGACCGGCTCGGGTACGCCGTCTGCTGGGCCGCGGAGGCCTACGGCTCCGACGTGCCGACCGTGCTGGCCTGGGTGGGCGCGCAGACGGAGCGGATCGACCTGGGTGCCGCGGTCATGCAGATCCCGGCCCGCTCGGCCGCGATGACGGCGATGACCGCGGCGACCCTCGACACCCTGTCCGGCGGGCGGTTCCGGCTGGGTCTCGGCGTGTCCGGACCGCAGGTCTCCGAGGGCTGGCACGGGGTGCGCTTCGACAGGCCGCTGGGCCGCACCCGCGAGTACGTGGACGTCGTGCGGATGGCGCTGGCCCGCGAGACGGTCCGCTACGACGGCCGGCACATCACGCTCCCGCTGCCCGACGGCCCCGGCAAGGCCCTGAAGCTCACCGTGCACCCGGTCCGCCCGCGGATCCCCGTCTACCTCGCGGCGGTCGGGCCGAGGAACCTCGAGCTCACCGGCGAGATCGCCGACGGCTGGCTGGCGATCTTCTTCAGCCCCGAGCACGCGGCGCAGTCCCTCGACCCGATCCGCGCGGGACGTGAGACGGCGCGCGCCGCCGGCGCCGACGCGCCCGCCGGGGACCCCCTGGCCGGCTTCGACGTCGTCCCCACGGTCCCCGTCGTCGTCGACGACGACCTCGAGCGCGCCGCCGCGCCGCTGCGCGCGTACAGCGCCCTGTACGTCGGTGGCATGGGCAGCCGGGAGAAGAACTTCTACAACCAGCTGGCCTGCCGGATGGGGTACGAGGAGCAGGCCGCCCAGGTCCAGGAGCACTTCCTGGCCAGGCGCCACCGCGAGGCGGCCGAGGCCGTCCCGTTCGAGTTCATCGACTCCACCTCGCTCATCGGACCGGCGGAGCGGATCCGCGACCGGCTGCACGCCTACGCCGAGGCGGGGGTCACCACCCTGTCCGTCAGCACCTTCGCCGGTGACCTCGCGACGCGCGTCGCCACCTTGCGCACCGTCGCCGAGCAGCTCGACGCGGCCGGCCTGGCCACCTGATGGGCTGGTTCGAGGCGCTCGTCCTCGGGCTGGTCCAGGGGCTGACGGAGTTCCTGCCGATCTCCTCCAGCGCCCACCTGTCCGTCGTCGGGCAGCTGTTCGGCGGGGACGACCCCGGCGCGGCCTTCACCGCGATCACCCAGCTCGGCACCGAGACCGCGGTGCTCGTCTACTTCCGGCGCGACATCGTGCGCATCCTGCGGGCCTGGTTCCTCGCCGTCGCCGGACGGCGCCCGCACAGCGACCCCGACGCCCGGATGGGCTGGCTCGTCCTGCTCGGGTCGGTGCCCATCGGCGTCCTCGGCTTCGCCTTCCAGGACGCCATCGAGGGACCGGCGCGCAACCTGTGGCTGACGGCGTCGATGCTCCTCGTGTTCGCCCTCGTCCTGCACTGGGCCGACAGCCGCGCCCGGGCCGAGCGCACCCTCGACCGCCTGACCTGGAGGCACGGCGTCCTGTTCGGCCTCGCCCAGTCCCTCGCCCTCGTGCCCGGCGTGTCGCGCTCCGGCGGCACGATCGCCGCCGGGCTGCTGATGGGGTACACGCGGGAGGCGGCGGCCCGGTACTCCTTCCTGCTGGCCATCCCCGCGGTGCTCGGCTCGGGTCTCTTCCAGCTGCTCAAGATCGCCGACGACCCGGTCGAGCCGGCCTGGGGACCGATCGCGCTGGCCACCGCCGTGTCGTTCGCCGTGGGGTACGCGGTCATCGCCTGGCTGCTGCGGTACGTCTCCACGCACGACTTCCGGCCGTTCGTGCTCTACCGGATCGGGCTGGCGCTGGTGCTGTTCGCGCTCCTCGCCACGGGGGTGCTGGAGGCGGCGCCGCCGGCCTGACCCGCCGCCCGGGTCGTCGGCGCGCGCTCGGGTTAGGGTTCCCGGCGTGCCCACCGTCCTCCTCCTGCGCCACGGGCGGACCACCGCGAACGCCTCCGGCGTGCTCGCCGGCCGGACCCCGGGGGTGGCGCTGGACGACGACGGCCGGCGTCAGGCGCACGCCCTGGCGGAGCGGCTCGCCGCGCTGCCCGTCGTCCGGGTCGTCACCTCCCCTCAGGAGCGCTGCCGGCAGACCGCGGCGGCCGTCGTCGGGACCGGCGGGACCCGCGCCGTCCCGCGGCCCGAGCCGCTCGTCGAGGCGGGCCTCGACGAGTGCGACTACGGGCGGTGGAGCGGCCGCAGCCTCAAGGAGCTCGCCCGCGACCCCCTGTGGAAGGTCGTCCAGGGGCACCCCTCGGCCGCTGCCTTCCCCGCCGGCGAGTCCATGGCCGCCATGCAGGCCCGGGCCCTGGAGGCGGTCCGCCGTCACGACGCTGAGGTGGCCGCCGAGCACGGGCCGGACGCCCTGTGGGTCGCCGTCTCCCACGGTGACGTCATCAAGGCGGTGCTCGCCGACGCCCTCGCGATGCACCTGGACGCCTTCCAGCGGATCGTCGTCGACCCCTGCTCGCTGAGCGTCGTCCGGTACACGGCGCTGCGGCCCTTCGTGCTGCGGACCAACGACTCCGACGGTGCGCTCGCCGCCCTCGTGCCGCGCCGGCGTGCCCGGCGCCGGCGCACGTCGTCCGACGCGGTGGTCGGCGGCGGGGCCGGTTAGGGTCGGGGCATGCCACGGCAGGTGCTCGACTACGACCCGCCGGACCGGTTCGTCGCCGGGACGGTCGGCCCCCCCGGCGCCCGGGCGTTCTTCCTCCAGGCCCAGGGCACCCCGCACGGGGCGGCCCTGCCCCGGCTGACGAGCGTGGCCCTGGAGAAGCAGCAGGTGCGCGCCCTGGCCGAGCGGGTCGAGGAGCTGCTCGACGAGGTGGTCCGCCGGACCGGCGGCGCCGCCCCCGTCCCCGCGGTGGCGCCGGCCGACGCGGAGGACCTCGACCCGATGAAGGGTCCGATCGAGGAGGAGTTCCGGGTCGGGACGATGAGCCTGACCTGGGACGGCGACCGCGAGGTCGTCGTCATCGAGTGCTTCGAGGTCGGCCCCGAACCGGAGGAGGAGCTGCCCGAGCTCGAGCCGGACGCCGACGACGAGCGGGCCGTGCTGCGCGTGACGCTGACCGGTGCCTCCGCGCGGGCGTTCGCCAAGCGCGCCCTCGCGCTGGTCGCCGCGGGGCGTCCGCCGTGCCCGTTCTGCGCGGGGCCGCTCGACCCCGACGGGCACGTCTGCCCGCGCGCGAACGGGTACCGGCGCTGACCACGGGCTCCCGGCGCCCCCCTGCGGACCCGGTCGACCCGGCGGCCACCGACCGCCCGACCGGGACCGTCACCACCGGCCCGGGGGACGGCGAGCGCGGTGGTGCCGCGGCCGGCTGGTCGACCCGCTCGGGGCACCGGCTCACGGAGGCGGAGGTGCTCGACCTGCTCCAGCGCGCCGAGCTCGACGTCCGGGGCCGGCTGGTCACGGCGTCGAACACGACGCTGTACGCCCGGCTGGAGCTCGAGGGGGTCCGCGCCGGGTGCGTCTACAAGCCGGTGCTGGGGGAGCGGCCGCTGTGGGACTTCCCGGAGGGGACGCTGGCCGCGCGGGAGGTCGCCGCGTACCAGGTGTCCGCCGCCGGCGGCTTCGACGTCGTCCCGCCCACCGTGCTGCGGCAGGACGGTCCGCTGGGTGCCGGCAGCGTCCAGCTGTGGGTCGAGCCGGACGACGACTCGCAGGCCGGCCCGCAGGACGACCCGCCGGACGAGGCGGACGCCGGGCCCGCGGACGGCCGGGAGGAGGTCGCGTCCGGCGAACCCGCTGCCGGCCTGGTCGACGTCGTCCCGCCCGACGCCGTCCCCGACGCCTGGGCCGGGGTGCTGGACGCGTACGGCCCCGACGGGGAGCCGCTCGTCCTCGCGCACGCCCTGGACGCGCGCCTGGCCACCGTGGCGGTCCTGGACGTCGTGGCCAACAACGCCGACCGCAAGGCCGGCCACCTGCTGACCGGCCCGGGCGGACGGGTCGTGGGGGTGGACCACGGCCTGACCTTCCACGCCGAGCCCAAGCTGCGCACGGTCCTGTGGGGGTTCGCCGGGCAGCCGCCCGCGACGCCGGACGTCGTCCGGCTCGAGCGCCTCGCCCGCGCCCTGCGCGCAGCGGACGGGCTCGAGGGGCTGCTGACCGCCGACGAGGTCGACGCGCTGAGGCGCCGGGTCGACGGGCTGCTGCGACGCCGGCGGATGCCGGCGCCCCCGCCGGGCCGGCCGGCCATCCCGTGGCCGCCGTTCTGAGCCCCACCCCGGCGGAGCCGCCCGAGGGCGTCGTTAGGCTCCGGGCGTGATCTCCTGGCCCGCCCCCAGCGTCCCCGTGCTGCCCGGTCGCGGCCGGCCGGTGTCCCTCCACGACACCGCCACCGGCACGGTGCGCCCGACGTCGCCCGGTCCCGTGGCCGGGCTGTACGTCTGCGGCATCACCCCGTACGACGCCACCCACATGGGCCACGCGGCGACGTACCTCGCCTTCGACCTGTTGGGCCGCGCCTGGCGTGACGCCGGGCACGACGTCCGGTACGTGCAGAACGTCACCGACGTCGACGACCCGCTGCTGGAGCGGGCCGTCGCCACCGGCCAGGACTGGCGCGAGCTCGCCGCGAGGGAGACCGCCCTGTTCGCCGAGGACATGACCGCGCTCGGCGTGATCCCCCCCGACGTGTACCTGGGCGCGGTGGAGACCGTCCCCTGGGTCGTCCGCGCCGTGGAGCGGCTGCTCGCGAGCGGCGCGGCGTACCGCCTGGCCGGTCAGGACGGCGAGCCCGACGGGGACGTGTACTTCGACGTGACCAGCGACCCGCGGTTCGGTGGGGTGTCGGGGCTGGGCGAGGCCGAGATGCTCACCCTGTCCGCGGAGCGCGGCGGCGACCCCGACCGTCCCGGCAAGCGGCACCCTCTCGACGCGCTGCTCTGGCGGGTCATGCGGGACGGGGAGCCGCACTGGGACGGCGGCGACCTCGGCCCGGGGCGGCCCGGGTGGCACCTGGAGTGCGTCGCGATCGCCCTGGAGGAGCTCCCGCAGCCCTTCGACGTGCAGGGTGGCGGCTCCGACCTCGTCTTCCCGCACCACGAGCTGGGCGCATCCCACGCGCACGTCCTGACGGGGACCTGGCCCTACGCGCGCACGTACGCCCACGCCGGGATGGTCGGTCTGGACGGCGAGAAGATGAGCAAGTCCAAGGGCAACCTGGTGCTCGTCTCCCGGCTGCGCGCCGACGGGGTGGACCCTGCGGCGATCCGCCTGGCCGTGCTGGCCCACCACTACCGCGACGACTGGTCGTGGACCCAGCAGGGGCTCGACCAGGCGGTGGCCCGGCTCGGACGGTGGCGGGAGGCGGTCTCCTGCGACGGCGGTCCCGCCGCGGACGGGGTCCTGGAGCGCGTCCGCGAGCGGCTCGCCGACGACCTGGACGCCCCGGCCGCCCTCGCCGCGGTCGACCGGTGGGCGGCCGACGCGCTGACCCGGGGAGGCTCGGACGGCTCGGCCCCCGGCCTGGTCGCCCGGACGGTCGACGCGCTGCTCGGCGTCCGGCTCTGACGCCCGGGGGCCGACGCCCGGCGGGGTCAGGGCGCCCGGCGGTCAGGGCGTAGGGGGCCCCTTCGGCGGTCCTGCGCCCGGCCCGTGACCGGTGGACCCGCCGCCCGGTTCACCCCCGCGGCGTCGCAGGTAGCGCTCGAAGTCGCGGGCGATCGCCTCGCCGGTGGCCTCGGGCAGGTCCGCGGTGTCCTTGGCCTGCTCGAGCTGGCGCACGTACTCGCCGATCTCGTCGTCCTCGCCGGCGAGCTCGTCCACCCCGTGCTCCCAGGCCTGGGCCTCCTCCGTGAGGTCGCCGAGGGGGACTGGGACCTCCAGCAGCTCCTCGACCCGCGACAGCAGGGCCAGGACGGCCTTGGGAGAGGGGGACTGGCCGACGTAGTGCGGGACGGCGGCCCACAGCGACAGCGCCGGCAGGCTGCTGCGCGTCGCGGCGTCCTGCAGCACCCCGACGATCCCGGTGGGCCCCTCGTAACGGGACGGCTCGACGGCGAGGCGGGCCATCACCTCCGCGTCGTCGCTGGTCGTGGTCACGGGGATGGGCCGGGTGTGCGGGACGTCGGCGAGCATCGCCCCCAGGGTCACCAGCGTCGTCGCACCGAGGTCGCGCAGGTGCCCGAGCAGCTCCTCGGTGAACGTGCGCCACCGCGTGGACGGCTCGACCCCCCGCACGATCACGACGTCGCGCGAGGACCCCGGGGGCCGGGCCCAGCTGACCCGCGTGGTCGGCCACGTGATCCGCCGCCGCCCGTCCTCGCCGATGGACACGACCGGCCGGTTGACCTGGAAGTCGTGGTACGGCTCGGGGTCCATCGCGACGACGGGCCGGGCGTCCCACACCTCGTGCAGGTGGCCGACGGCCCCGCTGGCGGCCTCGCCTGCGTCGTTCCAGCCCTCGAACGCGGCCAGCACGACGGGGTCGTGCAGCCTGGGCACCTCGCCTGGCGGGTGGCTCACCACGGGCTCTCGGGCTCCTCTCCGACGGACCGCCGGTCGACCGGACGACGCGGCGGCACCGCGCCGCCGGCGTCCAGGGTACGGTCGCCGGTCCGACCCCCGTCGGCCTGCACCTACACTCGGCGCGTTGAGCCCGCCGGTCGTGCGGGCACCCGACGCACCCGACGCAGAAGGCACAGGTCCTCGATGAGCAGCCGCTCCGACCGTTTCCGCTCCGCGCTGTCCGAGCGCGTCCTCGTCGCCGACGGCGCGATGGGCACCATGCTGCAGGCGGCGGAGCCCTCGATGGAGGACTTCCAGGGGCACGAGGGCTGCAACGAGGTCCTCAACGTCACCCGGCCCGACGTCGTGCGCTCGGTGCACGAGCGCTACCTCGAGGTCGGCGTCGACTGCGTCGAGACGAACACCTTCGGCGCGAACCTGTCCAACCTCGGCGAGTACGGCATCGAGGACCGGATCGAGGAGCTCGCCCGGGCGGGGGCGCAGATCGCCCGGGAGGCGGCGGACGCCGCCTCCACCCCGGAGCGGGAGCGCTACGTCCTCGGCTCGGTCGGCCCGGGCACCAAGCTGCCCAGCCTCGGGCACGCGCCCTACGCGACGCTGCGCGACGCCTACCGGCGCCAGGTGCGCGGCATGCTCGACGGCGGCGCGGACGCGGTGCTCGTCGAGACCTCGCAGGACCTGCTGCAGGCGAAGGCCGCGGTCGTCGGTGCGCAGCGGGCGATGGACGACACCGGCACGCGGGTCCCGGTGCTGGCCCAGGTGACCGTCGAGACGACCGGGACCATGCTGCTCGGCAGCGAGATCGGGGCGGCCCTGACGGCCCTGACGGCGGTGGGCGTCGACGCCATCGGCCTGAACTGCGCCACCGGCCCGGGGGAGATGAGCGAGCACCTGCGGCACCTGTCGCGGCACGCGACGGTGCCCGTGACCTGCATGCCGAACGCGGGCCTGCCCCAGCTCGGTCGCGACGGGGCGGTCTACCCGCTGTCGCCCGAGCAGCTCGCGGACGCCCACGCCCAGTTCGTCACCGAGTTCGGCCTGACGCTGGTCGGGGGGTGCTGCGGCACCACGCCCGAGCACCTGCGCGCCGTCGTCGAGCGGGTGCACGCGCTCGAGCCGGTCCGGCGCCGTCCGCGCCCTGAGCCGGGTGTGGCCAGCCTGTACCAGCACGTCCCGTTCCAGCAGGACGCCAGCTACCTGTCGATCGGCGAGCGCACCAACGCCAACGGCTCGAAGGCCTTCCGGGAGGCCATGCTCGCCGGGGACTGGGAGCGGTGCGTCGAGATCGCCCGGGACCAGACCCGCGACGGCGCGCACCTGCTGGACGTCTGCGTCGACTACGTGGGCCGCGACGGGGTCGCCGACGTGCGGGAGGTCGTCGGCCGGCTGGCGACCAGCTCCACCCTGCCCCTGGTGATCGACTCGACCGAGCCGGCCGTGATCGAGGCGGGTCTCGAGCTCGTCGGCGGCCGGGCGGTGGTCAACTCGGTGAACTACGAGGACGGCGACGGCCCGGACAGCCGGTTCACCCGGATCATGCACTCGGTGCGCGAGCACGGCGCCGCGGTGGTCGCCCTGACCATCGACGAGCAGGGGCAGGCGCGCACCGCCGAGCACAAGGTGCGCATCGCCGACCGGCTCATCGAGGACCTGACCACGAACTGGGGGATGAGCGTCCACGACATCGTCGTCGACGCCCTGACGTTCCCGATCGCCACCGGCCAGGAGGAGACCCGCCGCGACGGCCTGGAGACCCTCGAGGCGATCCGCGAGATCAAGCGCCGCCACCCGGGCGTCAGCACCACCCTCGGCCTGTCGAACATCTCGTTCGGCCTCAACCCCGCCGCGCGGGTCGTGCTCAACTCGGTCTTCCTGCACGAGGCCGTCAAGGCGGGACTGGACTCCGCGATCGTGCACGCCGCGAAGATCGTCCCGGTGGCCAAGATCCCCGACGAGCAGCTGCAGGCCGTGCTGGACCTCGTGTACGACCGCCGCAGGTACGACGACGAGGGCCGGCTCGTCCACGACCCGCTGCAGGCGGTCCTCGAGCTCTTCGAGGGCGTGGACGCCGCGTCCGTGCGCGCCGGCCGCGCCGCCGAGCTGGCCGGGCTCCCGCTCGGCGAGCGGCTGCAGCGCCGGATCGTCGACGGCGAGCGCAACGGCCTGGAGGCCGACCTCGACCAGGCCCTCGCCGAGGGACGCAAGCCGCTCGACGTCATCAACGACACCCTCCTGGAGGGCATGAAGGTCGTCGGCGAGCGGTTCGGCCGCGGCGAGATGCAGCTGCCCTTCGTGCTGCAGTCCGCCGAGGTGATGAAGACCGCCGTGGCGCACCTCGAGCCCGCCATCGAGGCGCAGGTGGCCGCGGAGGGCGGGACGTCCTCGCGGGCCAAGGCCAAGGTCGTGCTCGCGACGGTCAAGGGCGACGTCCACGACATCGGCAAGAACCTCGTCGACATCATCCTGAGCAACAACGGCTACGACGTGGTCAACCTCGGCATCAAGCAGCCGGTGAGCGAGATCATCCGCGCCGCGGAGGAGCACGACGCCGACGCGGTCGGGATGAGCGGCCTGCTCGTGAAGTCCACGGTCGTGATGCGCGAGAACCTCGAGGAGATCAACTCGCGCGGCATGGCGACCCGCTGGCCCATCCTCCTCGGCGGCGCGGCGCTGACCCGCGCCTACGTGGAGAACGACCTCGCGGAGATCTACCAGGGCGAGGTCCGCTACGCCCGGGACGCCTTCGAGGGGCTCCGGCTCATGGACGCCGTCGCCGCGGCCAAGGCCCGTGGCGAGGACGTCGCGGAGCACCTGCCCGAGCTGCGCCGTCGCCGGGTCCGGCCGGTCGAGCGCGCCGAGGAGCAGCCCGCGGACACCGGGCCGGCGCGTTCCGACGTCGCTCGCGACGTGACGGTCCCCACCCCGCCGTTCTGGGGTGAACGGGTCGTCAAGGGCGTGCAGCTCGCCGACTACGTCGACTACCTCGACGAGCGGGCCACCTTCCTCGGCCAGTGGGGGCTCAAGCCGACCCGCGGCGGGGACGGCCCGGGTTACGAGGAGCTCGTCGAGACCGAGGGCCGGCCCCGCCTGCGGATGTGGCTGGACCGGCTGAAGACGGAGAACGTCCTGGAGGCCGCCGTCGTCTACGGCTACTTCCCGTGCTGGTCGGAGGGCGACGACCTCGTCGTGCTGCACCACGAGGGGGACGGCACCGGCGGGCAGCCGGGGACCGAGCGGCACCGCTTCACGTTCCCCCGCCAGCGGCGCGACCGGCGGCTGTGCCTGGCCGACTTCTTCCGCTCCAAGGAGGAGGTGGCGCAGCAGGGGCGTCCCGACGTCGTGGCGTTCCACCTGGTCACCATGGGCTCGCGCGTCGCGGAGGTGACGGGCCGGCTGTTCGAGGAGAACGCCTACCGCGACTACCTCGAGCTGCACGGCCTGTCCGTGCAGCTGACGGAGGCGCTCGCCGAGCTGTGGCACGCACGGATCCGCGAGGAGCTCGGCTTCGGCGGCGAGGACGACGACGACCTCACCGGCATCCTCAAGCAGGCGTACCGGGGCTCGCGCTACTCGTTCGGGTACCCGGCCTGCCCCGACCTGGAGCACCGCGCCCTGCTGGTCGACCTGCTGAGGCCGGAGCGCATCGGCGTGCAGCTGTCCGAGGAGCTCCAGCTGCACCCGGAGCAGTCCACCGACGCGCTCGTGGTGCACCACCCCGAGGCCAAGTACTTCAACGCCACGTGAGCCGGTCGGCGCCCGGTCGGGCGCTGCGCGCCGTCCTGTGGGACATGGACGGCACCATCGTCGACACCGAGCCGCACTGGATCGAGGCCGAGCTCGCCCTGGTCCGCGAGCACGGCGGCCGGTGGACCGACGAGGACGCGCGCTCGCTCATCGGCAACCCGCTGCTGGTGTCGGCCGCCGTGCTGCAGGAGCGCGGCGGCGTCCGGCTGCCCGCCCGGGAGATCGTCGACCGGCTGCAGGCACACGTCGTCGAGCAGGTGAACCGGCAGGTGCACTGGCAGCCCGGCGCGCGCGAGCTGCTGGCCGCGCTCGGTGAGCACGGCGTCGCCTGCGCGCTGGTGACCATGTCGTGGCAGCCGCTGGCCCGCGCCGTCGTCGACCAGCTGCCGCCGGGGACGTTCCGGGTCGTCGTGACCGGTGACGTCGTCACGCACGGCAAGCCCCACCCGGAGCCCTACGCGACGGCCGTGCGGCGGCTCGGCGTCCCCGCGCAGGCCTGCCTGGCCATCGAGGACTCGCCGACCGGGCTGGGGTCCGCGGAGGCCGCCGGCGTCGCGACCGTGGGGGTGCCGCACCTGCTCGAGCTGCCGCCGGGCCCTCGCCGGACCGTGGTCCCCACGCTGGCGGACCTGTCCGTCGAGGACCTCGAGCAGCTGCTGAGCGCGACGGGACAGTGACCCCCGGCCCACCGGTCATGTGACGGCGTTTCCGAACCGTTACCTCAAACCGTCATGACGGTGATCCGTGACACCGGGGGCGCGGGCTAGGGTCGCTGATCGCGTCGCCCGGTCCGGGCGGCTGCACAGCCGAGGCGGCGGGTGCGAGTCCGCCCCCAGCACGATGAGGTGACAGATGCGTCTGACTTCCGCACGGACTCGACGCGCTGCCGTGGTCGCCGGCGTTGCCGCGCTGGCTCTGACCACTGCCGCGTGCGCCGAGAGCGAGCGCGACTCCGGTGAAGGCGGCGGGGAGGCCAGCGGCGGCACGTTCGTCTTCGCCGCGTCCTCCGACCCCGTGATGCTCGACCCGGCCTTCGCCAGCGACGGCGAGACCTTCCGCGTCGCGCGCAACATCTTCGAGGGCCTGGTGGGCACCGAGCCGGGCACCGCCGACCCCGCCCCGCTGCTGGCCAAGAGCTGGGAGCAGAGCGAGGACGGGCTCAGCTACACGTTCACCCTCGAGGAGGGCGTGACCTTCCACGACGGGACGGACTTCGACGCCGAGGCCGTCTGCGCCAACTTCGACCGCTGGCACAACTGGACCGGGCTGCTGCAGTCGGAGAACCTGACGTACTACTACCAGAACATCTTCAAGGGCTTCGCCCAGTCCGAGGACCCCGACCTGCAGGGCGGGATCTACGGGGGGTGCACGGCGGACTCCGACACCGAGGTCACGGTGACCCTGACCCAGCCGTTCGCCGGGTTCATCCAGGCCCTGTCGCTGCCCGCGTTCTCCATGCAGAGCCCGACGGCGCTGGAGGAGTACGACGCTGACAACATCGAGGGCACCGAGGACGACCCCCGGTTCTCCGAGTACGCCACGGCGCACCCGACCGGCACCGGCCCGTTCACGTTCGACAGCTGGGACCGCGGCGAGCAGGTCACCCTCCAGCGCTACGACGACTACTGGGGCGAGACCGCGAAGATCGACACCGCGATCATCCGCACCATCGCCGACGGCAACGCCCGCCTGCAGGCGCTGCGCAACGGCGACATCGACGGCTACGACAACGTGTCCCCCGGCGACGTCGCGAGCCTGGAGGAGGACGGCTTCACGGTCGAGCAGCGCCCGCCCTTCACCATCCTCTACATGGGCATGAACCAGGCCGTCCCGGAGCTGGCGGACCCGCGCGTCCGTCAGGCGATCGCGCACGCGATCGACAAGGAGGCCGTGATCTCCCAGTCGCTGCCGGAGGGCACGGAGGCGGCGACGCAGTTCATCCCCCCGACGGTCGAGGGCTGGAACGCGGACGTCACCACCTACGAGTACGACCCGGAGCGGGCCAAGGAGCTGCTCGCCCAGGCCGGCGTCCCGAACCTGACCGTCCAGTTCAACTACCCGACGGACGTCTCGCGGCCCTACATGCCGACGCCCGAGGCCACGTTCACGGCGATCAGCGCCCAGCTCGAGGCCGTCGGCATCACCGTCCAGCCCGTCGCGAACCGGTGGAGCCCCGACTACCTCGACAAGATCCAGGGCACGGCGGACCACGGCCTGCACCTGCTCGGGTGGACCGGTGACTACAACGACACCGACAACTTCCTCGGGGTCTTCTTCGGTGGACCCAGCAACGAGTGGGGCTTCGACAACCCCGAGCTGTTCTCCGCGCTGACCGAGGCCCGGCAGCTGCCCACGCGCGACGAGCAGGCTCCGCTGTACCAGGACATCAACGCGCAGATCATGGACTTCCTGCCGGGCGTCCCGATCGCGCACCCGGCTCCGTCGCTGGCGTTCGCGCCCGGCGTCGAGGGCTACCAGCCCAGCCCCGTCAACGACGAGGTCTGGAACACCGTCACCCTCGGCGAGGACTGACGTCCCCGGCCGGCGGCCCGCCTCCGGGCGGGTCGCCGGCCCGACGGGACCCGCCGGTGACCCGGTCGACGTCCGCGGGACGTCGCCGGGTCGCCGCCGTGCGGTGCCTGCCCGTCCCGCCCGCCCGTCGCGCGGGCCCGTCCGTGCCGCCGCGTCGCCGGGCCCGCCAGCGCGGCCCGCGACCGGTCCGTCCCACCGCCACGACCGTCCCGAGTGAGGTCCTGTGCTCAGATTCGTCGTCCGCCGCCTGGCACTCATGGTGCCCGTGCTCTTCGGGCTGTCCGTCCTGCTGTTCCTGTGGCTGAGGGCGCTGCCCGGTGACCCCGCCCGGGCCATGCTGGGCCAGCGCGCCACGCCCGACGCCATCGAGCGGGTGAACGAGCAGTACGGCTTCGACCAGCCGCTCCTGCAGCAGTTCGTCACCTACATCGGCCAGCTCCTGCAGGGCAACTTCGGCTCGTCGACGTTCACCGGCGAACCGGTGGTCTCCAGCTTCCTCACCCGCTTCCCGGCGACGGTGGAGCTCGCCCTGGCGGGCCTGACCTTCGCGATCCTCGTCGGGATCCCGCTGGGCTACTACGCCGCGCGCCACGCCGGCGGCATCCTGGACACGTTCGCCGTCGGAGGGTCGCTGCTCGGGGTCTGCATCCCGGTCTTCTTCCTCGCGTACCTGCTGAAGATGGTGTTCGCCGTCGGCGTCGGGCCGTTCGCCTTCCTCGGCGTGCTCCCGACCAGCGGCAGGCAGTCCGTGCGGATGGACGCCACCCACATCACCAACCTCTACGTCCTCGACGGGCTGCTCACCCGGGAGTGGGACGCGGCCCTGGACGCGCTGCAGCACCTGATCCTGCCCGGTATCGCCCTGGGCACCATCCCGCTCGCGATCATCGTCCGCATCACCCGGGCCTCCGTCCTCGAGGTGCTCGGCGAGGACTACGTGCGCACCGCCCAGGCGAAGGGCCTGACGCGCGGGCTCATCCGGCGCCGGCACGTGCTCCGCAACGCGATGCTGCCGGTCGCGACCACCATCGGCCTGCAGACCGGGGCCCTGTTCGCCGGTGCCGTCCTCACCGAGACGGTGTTCGCCTTCAACGGCATCGGCTCCTACCTCTTCCAGGCCATCGGCCAGCTCGACTACTCCGTGCTGCAGGGGTACATCCTGTTCATCGCCCTGACCTACGCCGTGATCAACCTGCTGGTCGACATCAGCTACGGCCTCATCGACCCGAGGGTGCGTGCATCGTGAGCCTCTCCCACAGCCCCGGCACCCCCAACCCGCCCTCCGGCGGCACGGACGACGCGGCGCCCACCACCCTCGAGTCGGTGATGGCGGAGCTGCGCACCGACGACGAGCGCGGTGTCAGCCTCTGGGTGGGCGCCTGGCGCCGGATGCGTCGCAACCCCAGCGCGATCGTCGGCCTGGTGCTGATGGCCGCGTTCCTGCTCGTGGCCCTCCTCGCACCGCTCATCGCGGGGTACGAACCGGGCCGGCCCCTGGTCAACAGCGGCGTCACGCCGTCGTCCGTGCCCGGCCCGTCGGACGCCCACCCCCTCGGACTCGACTCGACCGGCACCGACCTGCTGACCCAGCTCGTGTTCGGCGCCCGGCAGTCGCTGCTCATCGGCGTCGTGTCGACCGCCTTCGGCCTCAGCGTCGGAGCGGCGATCGGCCTGCTGGCCGGGGCGTTCGGCGGCGTCGTCGACACGGTCGTGATGCGGTTCGTCGACATCCTGCTGTCCATCCCGAGCCTCCTGCTCGCCGTCAGCATCGCTGCCGTCCTCGGCCAGAGCACGACCTCCCTGATGATCGCCATCGGCGGCGCGCAGGTCCCGATCTTCGCGCGGCTGCTGCGCGGGTCCCTGCTGCAGCAGCGGTCGGCCGACTACGTGCTGGCGTCGTTCTCGCTCGGGCTGCGACGCCGCAACGTGGTGATGAGCCACATGCTGCCGAACTCCCTGGGCCCGGTGATCGTGCAGGCGACCCTGACCCTGGCGACGGCCATCATCGAGGTGGCTGCCCTGTCCTACCTCGGCCTCGGCGACCCCAACCCGAGCGCGCCCGAGTGGGGGCGGATGCTGGTCAACGCCCAGCCGCGGCTGGAGACCGACCCGCACCTGGCGCTGCTGCCCGGCCTGTGCATCGCCGTCACCGCGCTCGGCTTCACCCTCTTCGGTGAGGCGCTGCGCGAGGCCCTCGACCCCAAGTTCCGGCGGTGACCCGATGACCACCACGACACCCCAGACGTCCCCGGGGACCGCGACCGCGGCCCGGGCGCTGCTCGAGGTCGAGGACCTCTCGGTCACCTTCGGCGCCCGTGGCCGCAAGCCCGTGCGGGCGGTCGACGGCGTGTCCTTCTCCGTGCGACCCGGCGAGGTCGTGGGGCTGGTCGGGGAGTCCGGCAGCGGCAAGTCCGTCACCTCGCTGGCCGTGATGGGGCTGCTGCCCCCGCGCGGCGTCCGGGTCGAGGGGTCCGTGCGGTTCGACGGACGCGAGCTCGTGGGGGCGTCCTCCGCGGTGCTGAGCGACCTGCGCGGCAAGGACGTCGCCATGGTGTTCCAGGACCCCATGTCCAGCCTCAACCCGGTGGTGCCGATCGGCCGGCAGGTGACCGAGGTGCTGCGGCGCCACACCGGTGCCGACCGCAACGGTGCCGAGCAGGAGGCCGAGCACCTGCTGCACCAGGTCGGCATCCCCGACCCGCGGCGCAGGCTGGGGGAGTACCCCCACCAGCTGTCCGGCGGGATGCGCCAGCGCGCGCTCATCGCCATCGCCCTGGCGTGCAAGCCGCGGCTGCTGATCGCCGACGAGCCGACGACCGCGCTGGACGTCACCATCCAGGCGCAGGTGCTGGAGCTGCTGCGCCGGCTCGTCACCGAGTCCGGCACCGCGATGGTGATGATCACCCACGACCTCGGCGTCGTCGCCGGCCTGTGCGACGAGGTGAACGTCATGTACAGCGGCCGGATCGTCGAGAACGCCGGCCGGCAGGAGCTGTTCGGCGCGCCCCGGCACCGCTACACGCAGGGTCTGCTCGCGTCCGTGCCTCGCCTGGACGCCGCCCGCGGTGAGCCCCTGCGGCCGATCCCGGGTACCCCGCGCGACGTCGTCCCCTGGTCGCGGGCGTGCGCCTTCGCGCCGCGGTGCGAGGCGCGCCAGGAGGACTGCGTGCGACCTGACATCCCGTTGGCGCCGGACGCCGTGCGCCCCCGTCACCAGCACCGGTGCGTGCACCCGGCACCCGTGCCCGGCGACGACGCCACCGGGGCCGCACGCCCGCAGGAGGACCCGCGATGACGACGTCCACGAGCCCGACGGTGTCCACGCCGACGGCGCCGACCACGGACCGGCCGGACGTCCTGCTGTCCGTGCGCGGTCTGCAGGTCCACTTCCCCATCCGCAAGGGCGTCCTGTTCGACCGCACGGTGGGGCACGTGCGGGCCGTCGACGGCGTCGACCTCGACGTCCGCCGGGGGCAGACCTACGGCCTGGTGGGGGAGTCCGGCTGCGGCAAGTCGACCCTGGGCCGCGCCGTCCTGCGGTTGGAGGAGCCGACCGGAGGGCAGGTGCTCTTCGACGGCACCGACCTGCGGGAGCTGGGGGCCGACCCGTTGCGCCGCATGCGCCGGCGCATGCAGATGGTCTTCCAGGACCCGATGTCCAGCCTGGACCCGCGGCAGAGCGTGCAGTCGATCCTCACCGAGCCGATGCGCGCCCACGGGGCCGAGGGCGGCCGGCGCGAGTGGGACCGGCGGGTGCTCGAGCTGCTCGAGGTCGTCGGGCTGCCGGCCTCCGCCGCGGCCAAGTACCCGCACGAGTTCTCCGGCGGCCAGCGCCAGCGGATCGGCATCGCCCGCGCGATCGCGCTGAACCCCGAGCTGGTCATCGCGGACGAGCCCGTCAGCGCCCTGGACGTCTCGGTTCAGGCGCAGGTCATCAACCTGCTGGAGGAGCTCCAGGACGCCCTCGGGTTGACCTACCTGGTGATCGCCCACGACCTCGCGGTCGTGCGGCACATCTCCGACCGGGTCGGGGTGATGTACCTGGGGACGATCGTGGAGGAGGCGGACAGCGACGACCTCTACGACCAGCCCCTGCACCCGTACACGCTGTCGCTGATGTCGGCGATCCCGGTGCCGGACCCGGACGTGGAGGACCGGCGCGAGCGGATCCTGCTCGCCGGCGACCTGCCCAGCCCGGCGAACCCGCCGTCCGGCTGCCGGTTCCACACCCGCTGCCCGTTCGTGCAGCGCACCCGCTGCCACGACGAGGTCCCGGCGCTGCGTGAGCTGGCGCCCGGCCACCGGGTGGCGTGCCACTGGGCGGAGGAGATCCGTGACGGCCGCGTCCGACCGGGTGCCAGCGCGTTCGACCCGACCGCGGAGGCGGGCGAGGACCCCGAGCACGGGGTGCACGACGGCGACGGCCCGGAGCCCACGACGCGCTGAGCCCGTCCCCGGACGTGGCGTCGGTCGGCCGTTCGGCCGGCCGGCGCCACGTCCGTTTCCAGGGGGCGGTCAGTCGGTGGCGATCGCCTGCAGCACGTTGAGCCGTGCAGCGCGCACCGCGGGGGCCACCGCAGCCACCACGCCGACCACACCGGCGAGCAGCAGCACCCAGGCCAACGCCGACCACGGGACCACCAGCTCCGTGAGCCCGTCGTCCACGAGGTAGCGCTGGAGCAGGACGCCGAGACCGGCACCGAGCACCACGCCGAGCACCGCCCCGTACAGCGCCGTCATCACCGACTCCGCGGTGATCATCCGCCGCAGCTGGGTGCGGGTCAGCCCGACCGCCCGCAGCAGCCCGATCTCGCGGGTCCGCTCGAACACGGACAGGGCGAGGGTGTTCACGATCCCCAGGACCGCGATGACGACCGACAGCGCCAGCAGGACGTAGATGGTCAGGAGCAGCTGCTGGATCTGGTCCGCCTGGGCGTCCACGTACTCGCCGCGGTCCTGGACGGCCACCACGACGTAGGGCCGGACCGTCTCCACGACCTCGGCGCGCACGGCCTCGGCGTCCGCGCCGCGCTCCAGGGTCACCAGTGCGGTGAGGTCGACCTGCTGCGCGGTCGGGACGGACCGGCGGGCCAGGTCGGCCGGGACGACGTACGGCGAGCCGAGGGCGGGGTTGTCCTCGAAGACGCCGCCCACCGTCAGCTCGGCGTCGGTGTCCGTCCCGACGACCCCGCGCAGCACGCTGCCCACCGCGACGCCGCGGTCCTCGGCCTCGCTGCGGCTGACGAGGACCTCGCCGTCGTCCAACGCGGCCAGCTCGCCCTGCCGCATGGTCACGTCGATCGAGTCGTCGAGGTCCGAGGCGGTCGACGACAGCCCGAAGGTCTGCTCGCCGCCCAGCAGCATCGGCACCGCCCCGAAGGAGGCCACCGAGCGGACCCCGTCGACCTCGCGCACCTGCTCGGAGATCTTCGGACTGAAACCCGTGAACCCGCCGTTGAGGACGAGGTCGGCCGTGACCACCTCGTCGACGATCGCCCGCGTCGACTGCGTGGCGGACGAGGAGAGCACCGAGACCGCCGTCACCAGCGCGAGGCCGATCATCAGGGCGCTGGCCGTGACCGCCGTCCGGCGGGGGTTGCGGACCGCGTTGCCGCGGGCCATCCGGCCGACCGTGCGCGACGCGGCCGCGAACGGCTTGCCCAGCAGGCGCAGCACCGGCCGGGCCACCGGGGCCGCCCCGACGAGGAAGGCGCCGAGCAGCAGCAGCGCGCAGGCCGCCAGCGCCCACCCGCTCCAGCCGGAGTCCCGCCACAGCGCGAGCGGCACCGTCTCCAGGCCGAGCACGAGCAGCACCACGGCCAACCCGGCGCGCCGGCGCAGGCTCCCCTCGGGCAGCGCCACCTCGTCCCGCATGGCGGCGACCGGGGCGATGCGTGACGCCCGGCGCGCGGGCAGGGCCGCCGCGACCACGGTGACGACCAGCCCGATGAGGAGGCTGACCACGACGGTCGTGGCCGTCACCGGCAGACCACCGGAGATCTCCAGCCCGAACTGGCCCACGGCGACCTGCAGCAGCGCGGCCAGGCCGATCCCCGCGACCAGGCCGATGGCGCCACCGACGAGGCCGACGACCGCGGCCTCGGCCAGCACCATCAGCTCGACCTGCCGGGCGCCGGCGCCGACGGCCCGCAGCAGAGCCAGCTCGCGGGTGCGCTGGGCCACGAGCATCGAGAACGTGTTCCAGATGATGAACGTCCCCACCACCAGGCTGATCCCGGCGAAGACCAGCAGGAACGTGTTGATGAAGCCCAGGGCGTCGCGGATCGCCGCGGTGTCCTCCTCGGACTTGGCCTGCCCGGTGATCGCCTCCGCACCCTCGGGCAGCACGTCGGCGACCGCCGTGGCCAGGGCCCCCTGGTCGGTCGAGAGGTCCGTCGCCTCGACGGAGAACGCGGGGACCGTCCCGTCGGGCGCGAAGAGCTCCTGGGCGGTGCCGGCGTCGAACAGGACCAGCGTGCTGCCCGCCAGGGCGCCGAACTCGACCCTGCCCACGACCTCGACGTCCCGGACGTCGCCCCCTGCGACCACGACGCGGGTGCGGTCGCCGACGTCCAGGCCCGCCGCCTCCAGCGTCCCCGTCTCCACCACGACCTCGTCGCCGCCGCGGGGCTCGCGGCCCTCGACGAGGTCGACGACCGGGTCGTCCTCGAGGAACTGGAACGCGAGCGTGGGAGCGCCACCTCGTCGGACGGCGGTGCCGTCGGCCCCGACGAGCACCGCGCTGCCGGCGAGCTCGGGAACGGCCCGCCGCACGCCCGGGACCGACTCGATCTCCTCGGCGAGCTCGAGCGGCAGACCGGCGCGCAGGGACGTCCCGTCGAACGCCTGGGCCCCCTGCTCGCCCCGGACGTAGACGGTGGTGCCCTCGTTGGCCTGGTCGAAGATGCCGGTGAAGGTGCGGTCCAGGCTCTCGGTCAGCACGAGGGTGCCGGAGACGAAGGCGACCCCGAGCAGCACGGACAGGGTCGTCAGCAGGAAGCGCACCCGGTGGCCGCGGACCCCGGCCAGCGTCACCCGCAGCATCAGCTGACCCGCTGCGCAGGGTCGTGCCGGGCCATCTGCTCGAGCACGGTGGCGGCGGTCGGGTCGAGGAGCTCGCCCACCAGGCGCCCGTCGGCGATGAACAGCACCCGGTCCGCGTAGGCGGCGGCGGACGGCTCGTGGGTCACCATCACCACGGTCTGGCCGAACTCGTCCACGGACCGGCGCAGGAACCCGAGGATCTCCGCGCTGGCGTTGGAGTCCAGGTTGCCGGTGGGCTCGTCCGCGAAGACGATGGCCGGCCGGCTCACCAGAGCGCGCGCGCAGGCCACCCGCTGCTGCTGCCCGCCGGACAGCTCGCTCGGCTTGTGCCCGAGTCGCGAGCGCAGCCCCACGGTGTCGACGACGGTGTCGTACCACTCGCGGTCGACCCGCCGTCCGGCGATGTCCAGCGGGAGGGTGATGTTCTCCGCCGCGGTCAGGGTGGGCACGAGGTTGAACGACTGGAACACGAACCCGATCCGGTCCCGCCTGAGCCGGGTGAGGGCCTTGTCGCGCAGCCCCGCGACCTCGACCCCGTCGACGACGACGCTGCCGGAGGTCGGCGTGTCCAACGCCGCCAGGCAGTGCATGAGGGTGGACTTGCCCGACCCCGACGGCCCCATGATCGCCGTCAGCTCGCCGGGCCGGAACGCCACGCTCACCCCGTCGAGAGCACGCACCTGCGCGTCGCCGGTGCCGTACACCTTGACCAGGTCCCGGGCCTGCGCCACGGGAGCCCCCGCGTCGGTGCGGGCCTGCGGGACCTGGCCCCGGCTGCGGGAGCGGCGCGGGCTCGGCCGGTCGGTCTCCTGCGCCTGTGGGGTCGGCTCCGTCGTCGTGGGCGAGCCACCCGGGCCGCGCGTGGCGGCGGTGTCGTCGGTCATGGGGCCATCCTCGTCTCCAGCGTGGTGCTCGGACCGGCCGGTGGGCACCCGGACGGCAGGTGGGGACAACCCGAGTGCCCGCACGGGTCCATCCTCGTGCGTCGCGGGCTGTGACGGCACCCGCTTTCCGGCGCCCCCGGGAGTCCACCGGACGGTGGACGAGGCGACCGTGCCGGTGCCGTGCTCGGGCCAGGACCGCGCGGCTCAGCCGTCCTCGTCCTGACCCGGTGCGGGCAGCCGGCCGGACTGACCACCCGCGGCGCGCGCCGCTGCGTCGACGGGGACCGGTGGCGGGGTGCCCCCGAAGGACGGGCACAGGGACCGGTGGTGGCACCAGTCGCACAGGCGACCGGGGGAGGGCCGCCAGTCGCCCGTCTCGGACGCCCGGCGGATCGCCGCCCACAGCGCCTCGACGGTGCGCTCGGTGGCGAGCAGCTCGTGCTCGGTCGGTGCGTACCGCAGCACCTGCCCGTCGCCGAGGTAGACCAGCTGCAGCAGCGCGGGGACCACGCCCCGGGTGCGCCACAGCACCAGCCCGTAGAACCGCATCTGGAACAGCGCCTTGGCCTCGAACAGGGCGGAGGGCGCCCGGCCGGTCTTGTAGTCGACGACCCTGATCGCGCCGTTCGGCGCCACGTCGAGACGGTCCACGTACCCCCGTAGCCGCAGCCCGCTGGGCAGGTCGGTCTCGACGTACAGCTCGCGCTCGGCCGGTTCGAGCCGGGTGGGGTCCTCGAGGGTGAACCACCGCTCCACGAGCTGCCCCGCCCCGGCGAACCAGGACTCCAGGGCCTGCGCGTCGTCGCCGAACAGCGCGTCCAGGCCCGGCTCCTCGGCCAGCAGCCGCTCCCACTGCGGGCCCAGCAGCCCCCGGGCGTGCTCGAGCGTCCGCTCGGGCGCCGGGACGTCGAACAGGCGCTCGAGCACCGCGTGCACCAGGGTGCCCCGGGCAGCCGCCGGGCTCGGTGGCTCGGGCAGCCGGTCCACCACCCGGAACCGGTACAGCAGCGGGCACTGCCGGAAGTCGGCGGCGCGCGACGGTGACAGGGCGGCCGGTGCGGCGGACGGGGTGCCCGCCTGCGGGTCCGGCCCGGGACCGGCCGCGGGCCGCAGGTCCGTCGTCGTCATGGTCCCGACCGTACGCGGCCGGTCCGACGACGCGGGCCGGGAGCGCCCCGCGCGTCGGGGGCGGCACCGGCGCCGACCGGCCCGGCGTGAGCGCCGTACGCTGGTGCGGTGAGCGCAGCGCCCGACCGGTCCCCGCCGTCGCTGCGGCACCCCGAGGGCTGGCAGGTCGCGACGCTCCTCGGCGTCCCCGTCGTCCTGGCCCGGTCGTGGCTGGTCATCGCCGCCGTGGTGACCGTCCTGTTCGGCCCTCTCGTCCGGGACCAGGAGCCCGGTCTCGGCGCCGCCGCCTGGTTCGTGGCCCTCGGCTACGCGGTGCTGCTGCTCCTGTCCGTCCTGCTGCACGAGCTCGGCCACGCCGCCGTCGCCCGGGCCACCGGCACCCCGGCCACGCGGATCGTGCTCAACCTGTGGGGCGGTCACACCCAGTTCGAGACCGAGGCCACGACCCCGGGACGCAGCATGGCCGTCGCCGCCGTCGGTCCCGCGGCCAACGGGGTGATCGCGGTGGTCGCCTACCTCGCCCTGGGCCTGGTCGACGGCGGCGTGCCGGGGCTCCTGCTCGGGGCGCTGGCGCTGACCAACGGCTTCGTCGCGGTGTTCAACCTCGTCCCGGGCCTGCCCCTGGACGGCGGTCGCGTGCTCGAGGCGCTGGTCTGGAAGGCCACCGGCGACCGGGCCACCGGGATGGTCGTCGCCGGGTGGGCGGGCCGGGTGGTCGCCGTCGGGCTCGTCATCGGGCTCGTCGTCGTGCCGCTGGCGCGCGGTGGTGCGCCGGGCCTGCTCACGGTGGTCTGGACCGCCATGATCGGCGGGTTGCTGTGGCAGGGCGCCGGTGAGGCGGTGCGCGCCGCCGGTGTCCGTCGGCGGCTGGGACGCGCCGACCTGGCTCACCTCGCCGACCCCGCGGTCGGCGTCCCGTCGCAGGTCACCCTCGCCGAGGCGGGCCGGCGGGCCGTCGCCGCCGGCGCACGCGACGTCGTCCTGCTGGACCCGCAGGGCCGTCCGGTCGCCGTCGTGGACGCCGAGGCCGCCGGCGCCGTCCCCCCGCAGCGCCGCGAGGAGGTACCGGTCGCCTCCACCGCCCGGGCCCTGCCTCCCGGGCCGCTGCTGCCCGCCGACCTGTCCGGGGCGGCCCTGCTCGACGCGGTGTCCCGGTCCGCGGGCGAGGAGTGGGTCGTGGTCGGCGCCACCGGCGAGGTCACCGGCGTGCTGCGCGCGGCCGCGCTCGTCGCCGTGCTGCTCCCGCGGTCCGGGCGCTGAGCCCGCGTCCTGCCGGGGACGGCGGTACGGCGGTCGGGGGACCGCGGCCGGCACCTAGACTCGCTCGCCGTGACGCCGCTGACCCCCGGGCACAGCCCCGAGCAGACCGCCGGGCACGTCCCCGACCCGCCCCCCGCCCCTCCGACCGGTGCGGACCGGCGGCGCGGCCCCCTGCGCGAGGGTGAGCGCGTGCAGCTGACCGACCCGAAGGGCCGGATGCACACCATCACCCTGGCGAGCGGCAAGGAGTTCCACACCCACCGGGGGTCCTTCCCGCACGACGCGCTGATCGGCCGGCCGGAGGGCTCGGTCGTCGAGAGCACCGCCGGCATCGCCTACCTGGCGCTGCGGCCGCTGCTGTCGGACTACGTGCTGTCCATGCCCCGCGGCGCCGCCGTCGTCTACCCCAAGGACGCGGGGCAGGTCGTGGCGATGGCCGACGTGTTCCCCGGCGCCCGGGTCGTCGAGGCCGGCGTGGGCTCCGGCGCGCTGAGCATGTCCCTGCTGCGGGCGGTCGGCGACGCCGGGCACCTGCACTCCTTCGAGCGGCGGGAGGACTTCGCCGACATCGCGCGCGCCAACGTGGAGACCTTCTTCGGGGGGCCGCACCCGGCGTGGACGGTGACCGTGGGCGACCTCGCCGAGGAGCTCCCGCGCCACGAGGAGGCCGGGTCGGTCGACCGCGTGGTGCTCGACATGCTCGCCCCGTGGGAGTGCCTGGACGCGGTCGCGACGGCCCTGGCGCCGGGAGGGGTGCTGATCGGGTACGTCGCCACGGCGACGCAGCTCTCCCGGCTCGCCGAGGAGGTGCGCGCCGACGGGCGCTTCACCGAGCCGGCCGCGTGGGAGTCGATGGTCCGCGGCTGGCACCTCGAGGGCCTGGCCGTGCGTCCGCAGCACCGGATGGTCGGTCACACGGGGTTCCTGCTCACCACGCGGAGGATGGCGCCGCTGGTCACCGCGCCGCCCCGGCGCCGGAGGCCGGCCAAGGCGGCCCAGGAGGCGCCGTCCACCGACGTCCTGGCGGCCTCCGTCGAGGAGGCGTGGACGCCCGAGGCCCTCGGTGAGCGCGCGGTGTCGGCCAAGAAGCTGCGCCGGGTGCGGCGCGACGTCACCGCGACCCGCGACCTCGCGGTGCACGGACGGCGCGACGGCGGGGACGGCGACCCCGCCGGCCCGCCGGAGCGACCGGAGGACCCCGGGGCGGCCGGGGACCCCGGGAACCGTCCCGGTACGTGAGACGCCCGTCCGTGCCGGCGCGGCGGGGCGTCGCGCACCGCGTCGGCGACGGTGACGCGGGCGGGCCGATGCGCTGCGGCACAGCGGGTCCCACCGACGCACCGGGCACCCGCCCGGCGCCGGCCCCGTCCGGGTGGGGCACGGCGGGTCGTGGCGCGTCGGTCGGTGCCGCGGGTTAGGGTCGAGTGCACGAGCCCTACCGGGGAGGTGCGAGATGGACGCCCAGGACCCTTCGCGACACGAGGTCGAGGCGCTGCAGGCCGAGCTGGCCGCCCTGCGGCTGCGCCTCGCGGAGTCACCGCGGCGCTACCAGGCCCTGGAGGACAGGGTCGTGCACCTGCAGCGGCAGGTCGGTGACCTCAGCGAGCGCAACGAGCGGCTCGTGCGCACCCTCACCGACGCGCGCGAGCAGATCCTCACCCTCAAGACCGAGGTGGACCGGCTGGCGCAGCCGCCCAGCGGGTACGGGGTCTTCCTCAAGGCCCACGACGACGGCACGGTCGACATCACCCAGTCGGGTCGCAAGCTGCGGGTGGCCGTGAGCCCGACGGTCGACGTCCCGTCCCTCGGCCCGGGCCAGGAGGTGATGCTCAACGAGGCGCTGAACGTCGTCGCCGCCACCGAGTACGAGCGGACGGGTGAGATCGTCGTCCTGAAGGAGCTGCTGGACGACGAGCGGGTGCTGGTCGTCGCGCACGCCGACGAGGAGCGCGTCGTCCGCCTCGCCGGGTCCCTGGTGGGGCAGCGGCTGCGCGTCGGTGACGCGCTGACGCTGGACGCCCGCTCCGGCTACGTGTACGAGAAGGTGCCGAAGGCGGAGGTCGAGGAGCTGGTCCTCGAGGAGGTTCCCGACATCCAGTACACGGACATCGGCGGCCTGGGGTCCCAGATCGACCAGATCCGCGACGCCGTCGAGCTGCCGTTCCTGCACCCCGACCTCTTCCGCGAGCACGGGCTCAAGGCGCCCAAGGGCGTGCTGCTGTACGGGCCGCCCGGGTGCGGCAAGACCCTCATCGCCAAGGCGGTGGCCAACTCCCTGGCGCAGAAGACCGCGGAGCAGCGCGGCCTGAAGGAGGCGAAGAGCTACTTCCTCAACGTCAAGGGCCCCGAGCTGCTGAACAAGTACGTGGGCGAGACCGAGCGGCACATCCGGCTGATCTTCGCCCGGGCCCGGGAGAAGGCCTCCGAGGGCACCCCGGTCGTGGTGTTCTTCGACGAGATGGAGTCCCTGTTCCGCACCCGCGGCTCCGGGGTCTCCTCGGACGTGGAGACGACGATCGTCCCGCAGCTGCTGGCGGAGATCGACGGCGTCGAGCGGCTCGAGAACGTCATCGTCATCGGGGCGTCGAACCGCGAGGACATGATCGACCCGGCCATCCTGCGCCCGGGCCGGCTGGACGTGAAGATCAAGATCCAGCGGCCCGACGCCGAGGGGGCGAAGGACATCTTCGCCAAGTACCTCACCAAGGACCTGCCGCTGCACCCGCACGACCTCGCCGAGCACGGTGGGTCGGAGCAGGCCTGCGTGGAGGCGATGATCCAGGCGACCGTCGAGCGGATGTACGCCGAGTCCGAGGAGAACCAGTTCCTCGAGGTCACGTACGCCAACGGCGACAAGGAGATCCTGTACTTCAAGGACTTCAACTCCGGGGCGATGATCCAGAACATCGTCGACCGCGCCAAGAAGATGGCGATCAAGGACCTGCTCGCCACCGGGCAGCGGGGTCTTCGGGTCGACCACCTGCTCGCGGCCTGCGTCGACGAGTTCAAGGAGAACGAGGACCTGCCCAACACCACGAACCCCGACGACTGGGCCCGCATCTCCGGCAAGAAGGGTGAGCGGATCGTCTACATCCGCACGATCATCCAGGGCAAGACCGGCAAGGAGCCCGGGCGCTCGATCGACACGGTCGCGAACACCGGGCAGTACCTGTGAGCCCCGCCGCGACGGGGCCCGGGCTCGTCAGCCCCGGCGCCGCCTGACCCGGCCCCCACGCACGTCGTCGACCCGCCCACCGGCTCCCGGTGGGCGGCACGGCGGCCGCGGCCGCGTCGCGGGCCGCACGTAGGCTCCGCCTCATGAGCGTCCACCGCGTGATGGGGATCGAGACGGAGTACGGCGTCAGCGCCCCCGGCGACCCGGGGGCCAGCGCCATGCTGCTGTCGGGCCAGGTCGTCAACGCCTACGCCGCCCCCCTGGGCCGCGCCGTGGCCCGGGCGCGGTGGGACTACGAGGACGAGCAGCCCCTGCGGGACGCGCGCGGCTGGGACGTCTCGCGCGAGGCCGCCGACCCCAGCCAGCTCACCGACGCCCCCGGCCACGCCGACCCCGGCTCGGACGCCGAGGACCCCGGCCTGGCCAACGTCGTGCTGACCAACGGCGCCCGCCTGTACGTCGACCACGCGCACCCCGAGTACTCCAGCCCCGAGGTGCGCACGCCGCTGGACGCCGTCCGGTGGGACAAGGCGGGGGAGCGGGTGATGGCCACCGCCGCGCGCCGGATCGCCGCCTCGCCGGGTCTGGCGCCGGTCAACCTGTACAAGAACAACACCGACAACAAGGGGGCGTCGTACGGCACCCACGAGAACTACCTGATGCGGCGTGAGACGCCGTTCCAGGAGATCGTGCGGGGCCTGGTCCCCTTCTTCGTCACCCGGCAGGTGTTCGCCGGCAGCGGCAAGGTCGGCATCGGTCAGGCAGGGGAGCGGCCCGGCTTCCAGCTCAGCCAGCGCGCCGACTTCTTCGAGGTGGAGGTGGGCCTGGAGACCACCCTCAAGCGGCCGATCGTCAACACGCGCGACGAGCCGCACGCCAGCGCGGACAAGTACCGGCGCCTGCACGTCATCATCGGTGACGCGAACCTCTGCGAGGTGGCCACCTTCCTCAAGCTGGGGACGACGGCCCTGGTCCTCGACATGATCGAGGCGCACGCCCTGCCCGACCTGACGCTCGAGCGCCCGGTCGCGACCCTGCACGCGGTCAGCCACGACCCGTCGCTGCAGCAGCTGGTCACCCTGCGCGACGGCACCCGGATGACGGCGGTGCAGCTCCAGTGGCGCTTCTACGAGGCCGCGGAGGCGTTCGTCGCCTCCCGCGGGCAGGACGACCCGGACGGGCAGACCGCCCAGGTGCTCGCCCGCTGGGAGAGCGTGCTGACCCGGCTGGAGCAGGACCCGATGCAGCTGCACCGTGAGCTCGACTGGGTCTGCAAGCTCCGGCTGCTCGAGGGGTTCCGCCAGCGCGAGGGCCTGGACTGGGGGCACCCCCGGCTCGAGCTGATCGACCTGCAGTACAGCGACGTGCGTCCGGAGAAGGGCCTCTACCAGCGGCTGGCCGCCCGGGGCGCCGTCGAGCGGCTGCTGGACGAGCAGGACGTCGAGCGCGCGGTCACCGAGCCGCCGCAGGACACCCGGGCGTTCTTCCGCGGCGAGTGCCTGGCCCGCTACGGCGAGAACGTGGTGGCGGCCAGCTGGGACTCGGTGGTCTTCGACGTCCCGGGGCTGCCGTCGCTGCAGCGGGTGCCGACCCTGGAGCCGCTGCGCGGCACGCGCGAGCACGTCGGCGCGCTGCTGGAGGGGAGCCCGACCGCCCGCGACCTGGTGCGCACGCTCACCGGGCGCTGACCGGCGGGCCGGCGCGCCCGTCGGGGACGGGCCAGCCTAGGATCGGTGACCAGGACGTCAGGGACGACGCCAGTGAGGAGCCGACGATGGCCGGACAGGAACAGACCCGACCGACGCGCCGGGACGGTGACGAGCCGGACGAGGCCCCGCCGCCCGCCCCCGCGGCGCCGGCGACGCAGGCCAAGGACGAGGACATCGACGCGATCCTCGACGACATCGACGAGGCCCTGGAGGCCAACGCCGAGACGTTCGTCCGCCAGTTCCAGCAGAAGGGCGGCGAGTGAGCCGCCGGTGGCGGCAGTAGGGTCCACCGGGTGAGCACCGACCTGCCCGGGCGCCTGCCCGCGGCCTACCTGGCCGCGGGCTCGTCGTCCTTCACCGAGTTCCTCTCCGCCCACAGCCCCGAGCTGCTGCCCGGACGTCGCCCGCTGCCGCCGGGCACCGTGCCCGAGGCCCCGCACGGGACGACGATCGTCGCGCTGACGTTCCCCGGCGGCGTCGTGATGGCCGGTGACCGTCGCGCCACGATGGGCAGCTACATCGCCAACCGGGAGATCGAGAAGGTCTTCCCGGCGGACGAGTACTCGTGCGTGGGGATCGCCGGGACGGCGGGCGTCGCGGTCGAGATGGTCCGCCTGTTCCAGGTCGAGCTCGAGCACTACGAGAAGATCGAGGGCACGCTCCTCAGCCTCGACGGCAAGGCCAACCGGCTGGCGACGATGATCCGCGGCAACCTCGGCCTGGCCATGCAGGGTCTGGCGGTGGTGCCGCTGTTCGCCGGGTACGACCTCGACCGCGCCGAGGGGCGGATCTTCTCCTACGACGTCACCGGCGGCCGGTACGAGGAGCACGGCCACCACTCGGTGGGGTCCGGCTCGCTGTTCGCCCGCGGGGCACTGAAGAAGCTGTACCGGCCGACGCACGGGGTCGGTGAGGCGGTGCGGGTCGCGGTCGAGGCGCTGTACGACGCGGCGGACGACGACAGCGCCACCGGTGGGCCTGACGTCACCCGCCGGATCTGGCCGGTCGTGGCGACGGTCACCGACGAGGGCTACAGCCGGTGGACCGACGAGCACGTCGGCGGCGTGGTGGAGCAGGTGCTCGCCGACCGCCGCGGCGACCCGGGCGGCGGCTCGCGGCGAGGCGACGGCGCGACGACACCGGACCGCCCGGCCGGCGAGGGACGGGAGGACGCCCGATGAGCATGCCGTTCTACGTCTCGCCCGAGCAGCTGATGAAGGACAAGGCGGACTTCGCGCGCAAGGGCATCGCCCGGGGACGCTCCGTCGTCGTCGTCGCCTACGAGGGCGGCATCGCCTTCGCTGCCGAGAACCCGTCCCGCGCCCTCCACAAGATCAGCGAGATCTACGACCGGATCGCGTTCGCCGCCGCGGGCAAGTACAACGAGTTCGAGAACCTGCGGGTCGCGGGCGTCCGCTACGCGGACCTGCGCGGCTACTCCTACGACCGCACCGACGTGACCGCGCGGGCGCTGTCCAACGCCTACGCCCAGACCCTGGGCACCGTGTTCACCACCGAGCCCAAGCCGCTCGAGGTCGAGCTGGTCGTCGCCGAGGTGGGAGCCACCCCGCAGACCGACCAGCTCTACCGGCTCACCTACGACGGCTCGGTCGCCGAGGAGCACGGGTTCGTCGTGATGGGGGGTGCCGCCGACCAGGTGATGGCCGTGCTCCAGGAGGGCTGGCGGCCCGGGATGAGCCTCGCGGAGGCGCTGGCCGTGGCGGTGCAGGCGCTGTCCGTGGAGCCGGGCAGCGACCAGCGCCGCGACCTGGGCACCGACGTCCTCGAGGTCGCCGTGCTGGACCGGCACCGGCCGCGCCGCGCGTTCCGCCGGCTCACCGGGTCGCTGCTGGAGCGCCTGCTGTCCCGGCAGGACCCCACGTCCGACGTCCCGGAGGCCGACGACCGTCGTCCGGGACCGCACGACACGCTCTCCGGTGAGGACGGGCGCGGCGCCGGCGGGACCGCCACGCCGCCGCCCGGTGGCGGGTCGGGGTCCGCGCCGGGCGAGGGGCACTCCGGGCTGCCGGAGGACGACCCGAGCTGACCCGGCCCGGCCCTCCTGCGGGCCGGGCGGAGGCCGTCGGGCCGCTGGACCGGCGTGCGTCACGGCGTGGCCCGCGCAGGCTCCCCGCGCCGGTCGTAGTGTGACGACATGGAGCGGCGGATCTTCGGGCTCGAGACCGAGTACGGCGTCACGTGCGCGGCGGACGGGCAGCGCAAGCTGTCCGCGGACGAGGTCGCGCGGTACCTCTTCCGCAAGGTCGTGTCCTGGGGCCGGTCCTCCAACGTCTTCCTGCGCAACGGCGCGCGGCTGTACCTGGACGTCGGCAGCCACCCCGAGTACGCGACCCCGGAGTGCGACGACGTGCGGGAGCTGGTCGTGCACGACCGGGCGGGGGAGCGGGTCCTCGAGGGGCTCATGGTGGACGCCGAGCGCCGGCTGCGTGAGGAGGGCATCGACGGCGAGGTCTTCCTGTTCAAGAACAACACGGACTCGGCCGGCAACTCCTACGGCTGCCACGAGAACTACCTGGTCAGCCGTCAGGGCGAGTTCGCCCGCCTGTCGGACGTCCTGATCCCCTTCCTGGTGACCCGGCAGGTGCTCGTCGGCGCCGGCAAGGTGCTGCAGACGCCGCGCGGCGCGGTGTTCTGCCTGTCCCAGCGCGCCGACCACATCTGGGAGGGCGTGTCCAGCGCCACCACCCGCAGCCGCCCCATCATCAACACCCGGGACGAGCCCCACGCCGACGCCGAGCGGTACCGGCGCCTGCACGTCATCGTCGGCGACTCCAACATGTCGGAGACGACCACGATGCTCAAGGTCGGTGCCGCGGAGCTGGTGCTCCAGATGGTCGAGGCCGGCACGCCGATGCGGGACCTGTCCCTGGAGAACCCGATCCGCGCCATCCGCGAGATCAGCCACGACCTGACCGGACGCCGGCCGGTGCGGCTGGCCAACGGACGAGAGGCCAGCGCCCTGGACATCCAGGAGGAGTACCTCGACCGCGCCAAGACGTTCGTGGACTCCTCCGGTCGCATCACCCCGACGACCAAGCGGGTCCTCGACCTGTGGGAGCGCGGCCTGCGCGCCGTGCGTGACGGGGACCTCGGCCTGGTCGACCGCGAGCTCGACTGGGTGATCAAGCACAAGCTCGTCGAGCGGTACCAGGCCCGGCACGACCTGCCCCTGTCCAGCGCTCGGATCGCCCGGCTCGACCTCGCCTACCACGACATCAGCCGCCGCCGCGGCCTGTACTACCTGCTCGCGGCGAAGGGGCTGGTGGAGCGGGTCACCAGCGACATCGAGGTGTTCGCGGCGACGTCGACGCCGCCGCAGACGACACGGGCGCGACTGCGCGGGGACTTCGTCCGGCGGGCGCAGGAGCGTCGCCGCGACTTCACCGTGGACTGGGTCCACCTCAAGCTGAACGACCAGGCGCAGCGGACCGTCCTGTGCAAGGACCCGTTCCGGTCCGTCGACGAGCGCGTGGAGCGCCTCATCGCGGGGATGTGACCTCCGCGACGGTCGCCGGCCGGCGGCCTGTCAGCCCGCTCCCAGGGTCGCCGGTTAGGGTGCGCACCGGGCGCCGGCGCACCCGCGCCGCCCGCCCCCCGCAGCCCCCGGCAGCCAGCCGCCGGCGGCTGGCAGCACCCGTCACACCCCGCGAGGAGCACCGTGCGTCGACTGTGGGCCCTGCTCGTCCTGCCCGCCCTCCTGCTGACCGCCTGCGGCTCGGACGAGCCCGCCGCGTCCGCCGAGGAGGAGGGGCCGCCACCCGTCACCGACCTCGCGGAGGTCGAGGTCACCGGCGAGCCCGGCGAGAAGCCGACCATCACGGTCGACGGCGAGTACTCGGTCACCGAGAGCGACCGCAGGGTCCTGACCGAGGGCGAGGGACCCGTCGTGGAGGAGGGCCAGACCCTCAAGATCGACTACCTGGGGGTCAACGGCCGCGACGGCGCCGAGTTCGACACCTCCTTCGGTGAGGGCCGGGCGACCTTCACGCTGGCCCGCGGGCAGATCATCGACGGGTTCCTCGACGGCCTCGTCGGCACCACCGTGGGCAGCCGGGTCCTCGTCGGCGTCGCGCCCGACGACGGCTACGGCCCGCAGGGCGGGGTGGAGGGCGCCGGCATCGAGGCGGACGACTCGCTGCTGTTCGTCATCGACGTCCACGGCGTCGTCCCCCAGCGCGCCACCGGCACGGCCGTCGAGCAGATGCCCAACCTGCCCCAGGTGGCGCTGGACGAGAACGGCAAGCCGACGATCACGATCCCGGACCGCGAGGCGCCCACGGAGCTGCTCGTGCAGCCCCTCATCACGGGGACGGGACCGCCGGTCGCCGCGGGCCAGACCGTCAGCGTGCACTACACCGGCGTGAAGTGGGCCGACGGCTCCCAGTTCGACTCGTCCTGGGACCGCGGGGCCGCGGCGCAGTTCCCGATCGGCACCGGGAACGTCATCTCCGCGTGGGACATCGCCCTGGTCGGCCAGCCCGTCGGGAGCCAGGTCCTGATCGTGGCGCCCCCGGAGCACGGCTACGGTGCGGAGGGCCGCCCGGACTCGGGGATCTCCGGCACCGACACCCTGGTCTTCGTGGTCGACATCCTGGACGCGAGCTGACCGGACGTCGGCCGGCACGCCCCGACCCGCGGACGACCACCCACCCGAGCGGCACCACCGACCCGAGAGGCGCACACCCATGAACGACCCGATCAGCGAGCGCGGCAAGCCCGAGGTGGACTTCCCCGAGGGCGAGCCTCCGACCGACCTCGTCCTCGACGACCAGGTCGTCGGCGACGGCCCGGAGGCGACCGCAGGGAGCACCGTCAGCGCGCACTACGTGGGCGTCGCGTTCTCGACCGGTGAGGAGTTCGACTCGTCCTGGAACCGCGGGCAGCCGCTGGAGTTCCGGCTCGGCGCCGGTCAGGTGATCTCGGGCTGGGACCAGGGCATCCAGGGGATGCGGGTCGGCGGGCGCCGGACGATCACCATCCCGCCGCACCTCGGGTACGGGGACCGCGGCGCCGGCGGCGTGATCAAGGGCGGGGAGACGCTGATCTTCGTCGTCGACCTGGTCGCCGTCCGCTGACCCGAGTGGCCTGAGCCGAGTGGCCCGAGCCGCGCGGCCCGAGCTGCGGCGCGGTCAGCCCAGGACCGCCGCGGCGTGCCGTCCCGCCGCCGCGGCGGACAGGAACGCCGCGGGGTCCTCGTCCAGGCCGCGCCCCATCGTCGACAACCCGACCGGGCAGGTGCGCAGCGCCTCCAGCAGCCCGTCGGTCGGCACCCGCACCAGTCGGTGCCGGCCGGCGGGCGGCCCGAGCGGTGCCGCCTCCGCGGCCACCCTCGCGCCGAGCGGCCCCTCCAGCTCGGGGACGACGACGTCGGCCGCGGCCAGGGCCACCCGCCCGTACGCGGTCAGGCTGTGGTGCGAGACACCGCGGTGCCGTTCGCGGGGGTCCGCGCCGGACACCCGCAGCGACGCGACCGCGCGGCCGTCGAGCGCCGCGACGGCGTTGACCGCCTCGCCGGCGGCGACGCCCGAGAAGCCCCAGCGCGTGCCGGTGCCCAGGTTGCCCGGCCCCTGCGCGACGACCACGACGTCCGCCCCCAGGACGTCCCGCGCGGCGAGCAGGCCGGTGTGCGTGGTCACCGCCTCCAGGTCACCGCCGACCGCCTGCCCCACGGTCACGCACCCCGCCAGCCACCCGGCGCGCCGCAGCCCGTCCACGGCCCGGGAGAACCACGCGGGCAGGGCGCCGCCGTCGGTCATCACGTAGGCGACGCGCGCACCGGGCAGCGCGTCCAGGACCCCGGCCACCACCGCCGGCAGGGCCGAGTGAAGGTCGGCGACCACCACCGGCGCGCCGTGCAGCGAGTCCGCGGCGGCCAGCGTCGCGTGGTGCGGCGACTCCTGCTCGTCCGCACCGAGCACCATCGCCTGCGAGGGCGTGTAGCGCGCCTTGACCAGGTGACCGGGGCCCGCCGGCGGGTCCGGGGGCAGCCGGTCGGGGACGGCCACGACCAGCGCGTAGCCACCCGTCCCCAGCCCGCGGGCCAGCGCGGAAGTGCTCAGGAGCACCAGGTCGCCCTCACGGGGCTCGCCGACCAGGGCGGTGTACGCCAGCGCGCGGGCGGGCACGGTCCGGGTGCCCGGCTCCTCACCGCCCCGGCCCTCACCGCCCGAGCCCTCAGCGCCCGGCCCGTCTGTGCCGGGCTCCTCGACCAGGACGTCGAGCTCGCGGGCTCCCCGCCACGACCGGCGGACGGCGGCCACCGTGCCGCGCCGCCAGCGCACCACCGGCGCGGGCTCCGTCCACTCCGGACCGTCCGCCCACGTGCCGGCGGTCACCTCACCGCCCGCCGGCTCCGTCCCCGGTCCCGACCGCGGTGCCACCGGTTCGCTGCTGTCCGTCACGCCAGCGCACGCTACTCGGGTAGCGTGCGAACCGATGTCTCCCCGCCGCACCGAGCGCCTGCTCAACCTCGTCATCGCCCTGCTGTCGACCCGGCGGTGGCTGACCAAGGAGCAGATCCGCGCCGCCGTCCCCCAGTACGCCGACAGCGACTCCGTCGAGGCGTTCGACCGCATGTTCGAGCGGGACAAGGAGGAGCTGCGCGAGCTGGGGGTCCCCCTGGTCACCGGGTCGGACTCGGCGTGGTTCGAGGACGAGGTCGGCTACCGGATCGACCGTGACGCCTACGCGCTGCCCGCGATCGACTTCACCCCCGGGGAGCTCGCGGTCCTGGGCCTGGCGTCCCGGGTGTGGCAGCAGGCGAGCCTGGCCGGTCCCGCCGCGCGCGCCCTGGTCAAGCTCAAGGCGCTCGGGGTCGAGCCGGACGCCGACTCCCTGGTGGGCGTGGAGCCGCGGGTGCGCACCACCGAGCCGGCGTTCGACCCGCTGTACGCGGCGGCGCGGGACGGGGCGCCGGTGTCGTTCACCTACCGCAAGCCGGACGGCGCGTCCGCCGTCCGCACGGTCGAGCCGTGGGTCATCACCTCCTGGCACGGCCGCTGGTACCTCGTGGGCCTGGACCGGGACCGGCGGGCCGAGCGCGTCTTCCGCCTCTCGCGCGTGGAGGGCCGGGTGCGCCGGGTCGGGCCGGCGGGGTCGTTCACCGTCCCGGACGACGTCGACGCGCGCCGGCTGGTCTCCGGCAGCGCCGGTGAGTCCCACCGCGGGACCGCCAGGCTGCGGCTGCGACCGGGGACCTGCCAGTCGCTGCGGCTGCGCGCCGGCGCCGACCGCGACGCCGACGTCGTCGAGGTGCCGTACGCCGACCTCGCGGAGGTCGCCGAGACCGTCGCGTGGCACGGTCCCGACGTCGTGGTGCTCGACCCCCCGCAGCTGCGCCGGGCGGTGGTCGGCCTGCTGCGCGGCGCGGCGGACGCGCACGCCGGGACGGGCGCGGCCGGGGCGCGGGTGGGCGCGTGAGCCCGGCCCCCGCCGGTGCCGCCGACCGGCTGTCGCGGCTGCTGGCCCTCGTGCCGTACCTGACCGCCCGCCAGGGGGTGCCGCTGGCCGAGGCGGCCCGGCACTTCGACATCACCGAGGACCAGCTGGTCGCGGACCTGCAGCTGCTGTTCGTCTGCGGGACCCCCGGTCACATGCCGGACGACCTGATCGACGCGGAGTGGGAGTCCGGGCGCGTCTACCTGACCAACGCCGACGCGATCGCCCGGCCGCTGCGGCTCGGGCTGGACGAGGCCGTCGCGCTGCTCGCCGGGCTGCGCACCCTGGCCGAGGCCAGGGGAGTGGGGGACTCCGAGGCGCTCGACAGCGCCCGGGCCAAGCTGTCCGCCGCCGCCGGGGACGCCGCCCGGGCCGCCGACGCGGTGCGGGTCGACCTGTCCACCGGGGCGGCGGCCGACGTCCTGACCACCTGCCGCGACGCGCTGCGCCGTCGGCGCCGCGTGCACCTGCGCTACCTGGTCACGGCCCGCGACGAGGCAACCGAGCGGGACGTCGACCCCATGCGGCTGGTGTCCGCCGACGGGCGCTGGTACCTGGAGGCGTGGTGCCACCGCGTCGAGGACGTGCGGCTCTTCCGCCTGGACCGGGTGCTGAGCGCCGACGTCCTGGACGTCGACGGCACCCCGCCGGCCGGCGCGGTGGGCCGGGACCTGGACGACGCCCTGTTCCGGCCCGGGCCGGACGACACCACGGTCACCCTGGAGCTCGGTCCGGCGGCCCGGTGGGTGGCCGAGTACTACCCGGTGGAGTCCACCGAGGAGGCGCCCGGTGACGTGCTGCGGGTGCGCCTGCGCACCGCGGACCCGGGGTGGCTGCGCCGGCTGCTGCTGCGGCTGGGGGGCGCGGCGCGGGTGGTGCACCCGCCGGAGCTCGCGACGCGCACCCGGGAGGTGGCGCTGCAGGCCCTGGCCGCGTACGCCGACGACCCCGACGACCCCGTCGCCGGTCCCCGGGAGGGTCCCGCCGGGCCCTGACGCGGGGGCGCCGGCACCCGCCCGCCCGGGGGGCTGCGGCAGTCGGGTGATCCCCGGCGGGGGCGACGGTGCTCACACGCCCTGCCCCCTCAAGTCCCCGCGCCGCCGGGCCGAGGACATGAGCAGGTCACCCCGCGGGGGTGCTCGGCCCGGAGGAGAACCGGTCATGACCACGATCAAGGCGTCGTGCCCCAGCTGCGGGGACGTCGAGCTGACCCCGCCGCAGGTGCGGCTCGTGGTGTGCTCGGTGGAGGACTGGTCCTACTACACCTTCACGTGCAGCACCTGCCGTGACGAGGTCCGCAAGCCCGCCGCCCCGCAGGTCGTGGCGCTGCTGACCTCCGGGGGCGTGCACGCCGAGCCGTGGACCGTCCCGGCCGAGGCCCTCGAGGAGCACGCCGGTCCCGCGATCGCCTACGACGACGTCCTGGACTTCGCCCTGGCCCTGGAGCGGCTCGACCACGTCGCGGCCGTCGCCGCGGGCGCGGCCCGGCACCGCCGTCCGGTCGCCTGAGCCGCTCCCCGCAGGCGGACCACCCGCAGACCACCCGCAGGCCACCGGCCCGCCACGCACCGGCCACCGGCCCGTCCGCGGGTCGACCACCGGCGGACCCCGCTGCTGTGTAGGGTCGCCGGGTGCTGTGGTTCGCGATCTGGACGGTCCTCGTCCTCGGGGCGCTGGTAGTCCTCGGTCTGCTCGCCTACCGGCTCGTCCGCAAGGGCCTCGTGCTGGTCACGCAGGTCGGCGAGGCGGCCGAGCTGCTGGACCGCGCCGCTGCGCAGGTGGAGCGCCTGCAACGCGCCGAGCAGGCGCCCGAGCCGGCCGTGTTCGCCGACCCGCACGAGCTGCGTCGTGAACGCGACCGCCGCCGTCGGGGTGCGCGTCCCCGGCGTACGATGAGGGCTACCCGAGCCGGAGGCTGACGATGTTCCGAAACCTGGCGGACAACCCGCTGCTGCTCATCCTGCTCGTGCTGATCATCGTCCTCGTGTTCGGCGCGAACCGGCTGCCCGGTGCGGCCCGCAGCCTCGGCCGCTCGATGCGCATCTTCAAGTCCGAGGTCAAGGAGATGAAGGACGACGACGGCGGCGCGAAGGCCTCCTCGGACTCCTCCGCGCCCCTCGAGGGCCGCGTCCACCCGGCGGACCGGCGGCACGACACCGACCGGGAGGCGCGGCCGGGTGAGCCCACCCGCTCGGCCGAGTCCGAGCCCCGCCGCGACGCCTGAGCAGTCCCGCACCGGATGGGGCTGCCGCGATGGCGCTGACGACCCCGCGCCGTCGCGCGAACCCCGACGGCCGGATGCCGCTGCGCGAGCACCTGCGCGAGCTGCGGAACCGGTCCTTCAAGGCCGCTCTCGGGCTGCTCGCCGGGGCGGTCGCGGGGTGGTTCCTGTACGACCCGGTCCTCGAGGCGCTCACCGCCCCGCTGGAGCAGCTGGCCCGGGAGTCCGAGCGGCAGGTCAGCCCGAACTTCTCCTCCGTCGCCCAGGCGTTCGATCTGAAGGTCAAGATCGCCGTCTTCATCGGGGTACTCGTCTCGGCGCCGGTCTGGATCTACCAGCTGTGGGCGTTCATCACCCCCGGGCTGACGCGCAGGGAGCGCCGGTACGCGTTGGCGTTCGTGGCGAGCGCGGTCCCGCTGTTCCTGGCCGGGTCGTGGCTGGCCTTCCAGTTCCTGCCGAACGCCGTGCGCTTCCTCGTCGGCTTCACCCCGGAGGGGTTCTCCAACGTCATCGACGCCCAGGTGTACCTGGGCTTCGTGATGCGCATCATCCTGGCGTTCGGCCTGTCGTTCCTCGTGCCGGTGGTGCTGGTGGCGCTGAACTTCGTCGGTCTCGTCACCGCCCGGTCGATGGTCAGGGCGTGGCGGTGGGTGGTGGTCGTGGCGTTCACCTTCGCCGCGATGGCCACCCCCACCCCGGACGTCCTGTCGATGTTCGTCCTCGCGCTGCCGCTGCTCGGCCTGTTCGCCCTCGCCATCGGCGTCGCGGCCCTGAACGACCGGCGGCGCGCCCGGCGCACCGAGGACTTCTCCGACCTGGACGACGACACCGCCAGCGTCCTGTGAACGGGTGTCCTGTGAACGGATGTCCTGTGGGATGCCGTGTGAACGGGCGTCGTGTGGGGGGATCAGGCCACGACGGGGCGCCGCGCCCCCTACGGTGTCCGCCGTGCCCGACACCGTCGCCGTCCTGACCAACCCGACCGCCGGCACCGGCCGCGGCTGCCACGCCGGCGAGCAGGTCCTCGCCGCCTTGCGTGCCGAGGGGCTGGACGTCGTCGACGTCACCTCCGCGACCGCGCGGCAGGCGCGCGCCGCTGCCGACGCGGCGGTGGCGGCAGGCGCCGCCGCGCTCGTCGTCGTGGGTGGGGACGGCGCCGTGCACCTGGGGACCCAGGTGTGCGCCGGGACGCAGGTGGCGCTGGGCGTGGTCGCCGCGGGCACGGGCAACGACGTCGCGCGGGGGCTCGGCCTGCCGGTCGGTGACGTCGCCGCCGGGGTCCGGCAGGTGCTGGCGGGACTGGGCGCGACGGGTGAGGGGGCCGGCGGTCGGGCTGCGCACCGCCGGCAGGTCGACGCGGTGCGGGTCGAACCGGTGACCGTCGCGCCGCCGCCGCCGGACGGTCTGGCGGGCGGGCAGGCGGGCAGGGAGGGCGCGTCGACGTGGTTCGTGGGGGTCCTCGCGGCCGGGTTCGACGCCGTCGTCAACGAGCGGGCGAACGACTGGCGGTGGCCTCGCGGTCGGATGCGCTACAACCTGGCCGTGCTGCGTGAGCTGCCCGTCTTCCGGCCGATCCGGTACCGGTTGACGCTGGACGGGCACACCGAGGAGGTCTCGGCGATGCTCGTGGCCGTCGCCAACGGCCCTTCGTACGGTGGCGGGATGCGGGTGGCCCCCGACGCCCGGTACGACGACGGGCTGCTCGACGTCCTGGTGCTGCGACCGGTGGGGAAGGCCGAGTTCGTCCGGGTCTTCCCACGGGTGTTCGCCGGAAGCCACGTCGACCACCCGCAGGTGAGCATCCGGCGGGCGCGGACGGTGCGCCTGGAGCCGGTCGACCGCCGGGTCGTGGGCTACGCGGACGGTGAGTCCGTCGGCCCGCTGCCCGTGGTGTGCGAGGTGGTCCCGGGGGCGCTGACGGTGCTGGCGCCGGCCGCGGGCTGACCGGGGGGACGCAGCACCTCGAAGGCCACCGTGGTCCCGCGCGGGCCGTCGTCCTGGGTGACCCGCGCGGCCAGGTGCTCCAGCAGCAGGAACCCGCGTCCGCCGACCGCGAGGCCCCCCTGCCGGTGCAGGGCGGCGCGAGGGCTGCCCGTCCCGTCGGCGCGTCCGCCGGCGACGTGGCGCCCCCCTGCCCGGGTGCTCGTGCGCGCCGCCGGCTCCCGGTGGCGGGGGCGCGCGGACAGCCCCTCGTCCGTGACCTCCACCCGCACCCGGTCGGTCGCCAGCGTCAGGGTGACGTCGGTGGCGGACGCGGCGTGGATGACGGCGTTGGTGACGACCTCGGACAGGCACAGCGCCACGTCCTCCTGGGTGGCGGCGTCCACGCCCCAGCGGGACATCTGCGCGTGGGCGATGCGGCGCGCGGCCCGGGGTGCCGACACCCGCGCGGCCAGGTGGAAGGCGTGCTCCAACCGCGGCTCCCGCGCGTCGACGGCCCGGTGCGGGCGCAGGTCGCCGGCGGGCGGTCGCGCGTCGTCCGGGGCGTGGTCGCGCCGGCCGAGCGCGTCACCGACCGCCCGGGCCACCCGACGCAGCACCGGCAGGTCCGCGTCGAGGTCGCGGGCGTGGGCCCAGCCCACGAGCAGGGCGCCGACGACCACGCCGCCGGGGTCCATCGGGACGGCGGCCAGCGCCCCGGCGTCCGGCGCGGTGCGCCGGCCGAGCAGGTGCGGGTACCGGCGCTCGATGGCGTCGCGGTCGGGGAGCAGCACCGGGCGCCCGGTCAGGCAGGAGCGCACCACCGGGACGTCGGCCAGGCCGTCGAGCTCGCACCACCGCACGGGTCGTCGCGGACCCGCGGCGCCGGCGACGGTGAAGCGCACCAGCCGCCCGCCCTCCACCAGGGCCGCGAGCCCGGCGCGGGTGGCACCCGGCAGGGACAGCGCAGCGGTCAGCGCCGCGCGGGCGACCTCGTCGAGGTCCCGCGCCGCGCCGAGTGCCTCCTCCAACCGGTGCAGCACGGCGGCCTCCCCGGCGGCGGGCGGCGCGGCGGGACCGTCCGGGGTGGCGTCGTGCTTTGCGACGCCCCCGGGGGACCTGCGCCGGGTCCGGGGCACCAGGACACGGTAGGACAGACCCGGTCGGATCCGCGCGGGTCCGGCGCAACGGACCGCGAGTCCCCGTCGGCCGGCGACCGTGGGCGAACGGGCGCGCCGTGCCGCGCATGGCCGCCCGGCGACGGGGAACACCGCCGGGGTGGACGACCGACGACACGACCGGCCCGTGGCCCTCGATGGCGACGCGGACGCCGGCCCGGGGGCCAACGGCCCGGGGGCCAGCGACCCGGGGGCCACCGACCCGCGGGACCAGACCGGCCCCGGCACCGGGTGAACCCGGTGCGCACCGCCCCCGCATCCGTCGCCGCGACGGGCACCTGGACCGACCCGGACGGCGTGCGGCTGCCGTCCGGCGAGGTCCACGGGTGGAGACCCGGGACGAACCAGACCCTGTGCGGCCTGTCGCTGCACCGCTCCCGGCTCACCCGCTTCCCGCACGTCGTGCTCGACGACACCGACCCCGCCAGCGGCGGGGCGGCGGACGCCGTACGGCGCGTCTGCCCCCGCTGCCTGGCCGCCGCGGGACGGGGCCGCGGCGGGCGCCGGTGGCAGCGCCGCGACCCGCGCCCGTGAGCGGAGGGCGCCTCGCCGGCCACGCGCGCCGCGGCGCGACGACGTCCCGGCGGTGACCTAGCCTGACCGCATGGTGTCCCCGGGGGAGCAGCAGCCCCAGCAGTCCCCGGCGGAGCGCTTCGCCGCCGCCCGTCGCCGCCAGGCCGTCGCCCGCAGCGAGCTCGGCACCTTCACCGCCGGTCTCGGCTTCGACCTCGACCCGTTCCAGGTGCAGGCCTGCCAGGCGCTGGAGTCCGGCCGCGGGGTCCTGGTCGCGGCCCCCACCGGCGCGGGCAAGACCGTGGTCGGGGAGTTCGCGGTCCACCTGGCCCTCGCCTCCGGTCGCAAGGCGTTCTACACCACCCCGATCAAGGCGCTGAGCAACCAGAAGCACGCGGACCTCGTCGCCCGCCACGGTGAGGCGAACGTGGGTCTGCTGACCGGCGACACCACCCTGAACGGGGAGGCGCCGGTGGTGGTGATGACCACCGAGGTGCTGCGCAACATGCTCTACGCCGACTCGCCGACTCTCGCCGGGCTCGGCTACGTCGTCATGGACGAGGTGCACTACCTCGCGGACCGGTTCCGCGGTGCCGTGTGGGAGGAGGTGATCATCCACCTGCCCGACGACGTGCTCATCGCCTCCTTGTCCGCCACGGTCAGCAACGCCGAGGAGTTCGGTGCCTGGCTGGACACGGTGCGCGGGGACACCGAGGTCGTCGTCTCCGAGCACCGGCCGGTGCCGCTGTGGCAGCACGTCATGGTGGGCAACCAGCTCGTCGACCTGTTCGTCGACGACGGCGGGCGCGCCGTGGAGGGCACCGAGGGGACCGCGCCGGCCCCCACGACGGGGCTGCGGGTCAACCCCGAGCTGGTCCGGGCGACCCGCTCGGACCCGCGCCGGCTGCGTGAGGACCGCGGGCGCGGGCGCCGCGGGTACCCGCAGCGACGCGACGAGCGGCGCTCCAACCCCGGCCGGGCCCAGGTCCTCGAGCGGCTGGACGCGGAGGGCCTCCTGCCGGCCATCACGTTCGTGTTCAGCCGGGCCGGGTGCGACGCCGCCGTCCGGCAGTGCCACGCCTGGGGGCTGCGGCTGACCACCCCCGACGAGCAGGTGCGCATCCGCGAGGTCGTCGAGCGCCGCACCGCGGGGATCCCCGACGCCGACCTGGCGGTCCTGGGCTACTGGGAGTGGCTCGACGGCCTCGAGCGCGGCCTGGCGGCGCACCACGCCGGCATGCTGCCGGCGTTCAAGGAGGTCGTCGAGGAGCTGTTCTCCCGGGGGCTGGTGAAGGCCGTGTTCGCGACCGAGACCCTCGCCCTGGGCATCAACATGCCCGCCCGCACCGTCGTCCTGGAGAAGCTCGTCAAGTTCAACGGCGAGTCCCACGTCGACGTCACCCCGGGGGAGTACACCCAGCTCACCGGCCGTGCCGGCCGCCGCGGCATCGACGTCGAGGGCCACGCCGTCGTCCTGTGGCAGCCCGGCCTGGACGCCGAGGCCGTCGCCGGTCTGGCGTCCACCCGCACCTACCCGCTGCGCTCCAGCTTCCGCCCCACGTACAACATGGCGGTCAACCTCGTCGCCCAGGTCGGGCGGGCCACCGCCCGCGAGATCCTCGAGACCTCGTTCGCCCAGTTCCAGGCCGACCGGGCCGTGGTGGGCCTGGCCCGCCAGGCGCGCAAGCAGGAGGAGGCGCTCGCCGGGTACGCGGAGGCGATGACCTGCCACCTCGGGGACTTCACCGAGTACGCGGCGCTGCGCCGGCGGCTCAACGACCTGGAGAAGGACGTCGCCCGCGCCGCCTCGCGCGACCGGCGCAGCCGAACCGTCGCGTCGCTGGAGGGCCTGTCCCGCGGTGACGTCATCCGGGTCCCCGCCGGCCGGCGCGCCGGTTTCGCGGTCGTCCTGGACCCGGGCACCGCCGGCGGGCTGGAGGGTCCGCGCCCCACGGTGCTGACCGCCGAGCGGCAGGTCCGCCGGCTGTCCGTGCCCGAGCTGCCCGAGGCGGTCGAGCCGTACGGGCGGGTGCGCATCCCCCGGGACTTCAACCCCCGGGACGCCGCCTCCCGCCGCGACCTCGCGTCGTCCCTGCGCAACGCCCTGAGCGAGGGGCGGCGCCAGTCCGAGCCGGCCGCCCGCCCGGGGCGGGGTCCTCGGACCCAGGCGGCGGGGGAGCGCGTCGACGACCTGCGCCGGCGGATGCGCCAGCACCCGTGCCACGGCTGCTCCGACCGCGAGGAGCACGCCCGCTGGGCCGAGCGGTGGTGGCGCCTGCATCGCGAGCACCAGGGGCTCGTGCGCCGGATCGAGGGACGCACCAACACCATCGCCCGTACGTTCGACCGGGTCTGCGATCTGCTCGCCGAGCTCGGGTACCTGGCCGTCGCCCCGGTCGCCGCCGACCAGGCGGACAGCCCGGCGGACCGTCCGCCGTACGGCCCGGACGACGTCCCGGCGGCCCCTGCGGGCGTCGTCGTCACCGACCACGGCCAGCGGCTGCGCCGGGTCTACACCGAGAAGGACCTGCTCGTCGCCGAGTGCCTGCGCCACGGCGCGTGGGAGGGTCTGGACGCCGCCGGGCTGGCTGCCGTGGTCAGCGCGATCGTCCACCAGTCCCGCCGCGAGGAGCACGCGATCGCCCCCCGCGTGCCCACCGGTGCGGTGCGGGCCGCGCTCACCGAGACGGTGCGGATCTGGTCCGGCCTGCAGGACCGCGAGGTGGACCACCGGCTGGACACGACCGGCGAACCCGACCTGGCCCTGGCGCTGCCGATGCAGCGGTGGGCGCGCGGCGCCCGGCTGGAGGAGGTGCTGGAGGAGGCCGAGCTCGCCGCGGGCGACTTCGTCCGCTGGTGCCGGCAGGTCATCGACCTGCTCGACCAGGTCGCGCAGGCCAGCGAGGACCCGGCGCTGCGGCGCACCGCCCGCCAGGCCGTGGGAGCGGTCGACCGCGGGGTCATCTCCTACTCCGCGGGCGCCGGCGCAGCGCGCCGCTGACCGGGCGTCGACGCCGCCGGGACGCCGACCGCGACAGGTCGAAACCACAGCCCGGCGCACCGGCCGGTGGTACAACCGTGGGATGGACCTGGTCCGCCCCAGGACGTGGTCCCAGGCACTCGCCGCGCGGGCGGACGAGCCGGGGCTGGTCCCCGTCTGCGGCGGCACCGACGTCATGGTGGAGATCAACCTCGACCGGTCCCGCCCGTCAGGGCTGCTCGACCTGACCGCGGTCCCCGGCCTGGCGTCCTGGTCGGTGGACGGAGGGTGGGTGCGGATCGGCCCCGCCCTGACCTACCGGGCGGTCGTCGAGGAGCTGGGCGACCTGCTGCCCGGGCTCGCCGCCGCCGCCCGGACCGTCGGGTCCCCGCAGATCCGCAACCGCGGCACCGTCGCCGGGAACCTGGCCTCCGCCTCGCCCGCCGGCGACTGCCACCCGCCGCTGCTGGCAGCCGGCGCCGTGGTCGAGTGCGAGTCCGTGCGCGGCCGTCGCGACGTGCCGGTCGACGAGCTCTTCACCGGACCCAAGCGCACCGTCCTCGCCCCGGACGAGCTGGTCGCCGGCGTGCGGGTCCCCACCGCCCGCGGCCCCCAGCCTTTCGCCAAGGTCGGGACCCGCAACGCGATGGTCATCGCCGTCGTCTCCTTCGCCCTCGCCGTCGACGTCGCCGCCGGCCGGGCGCGCACCGGCATCGGGTCGGCCGGCCCCACCCCCCTGCGGGCGCGCGCAGCGGAGGACCACCTCGCCACCACCGTCACGTACTGGCACGACGCGCGTCCGCTGCCCAGCGACCTCGTGGACCGCTTCGCCGACCTCGTCGTGGCCGCCGCCGCCCCCAGGGACGACCTGCGCGGCACCGCCGCGTACCGGCGTCACGCCCTGCGCGTGCTCGCCCGACGCTGCCTGACCTGGGCCTGGCACGACCGGGCACCCGCCTCGGGGGACGGCCGACCGTGCGCGTGACGCTGACGGTCAACGGCCAGGACCGCGTCGCCGACGACGTCTGGCCCGGCGAGAGCCTCCTGCACGTCCTGCGGGAGCGGCTCGGCCTACCCGGTGCGAAGAACGCCTGCGAGCAGGGCGAGTGCGGCTCCTGCACCGTCTACCTCGACGGCCGGACGGTGTGCGCCTGCCTCGTGGCGGCCGGTCAGGCCGAGGGCCGCGACGTGGTCACCGTCGAGGGACTGGCCCCACCCGGGGCCCTGCACCCCGTGCAGCAGGCGTTCCTGGACACCGGCGCCGTGCAGTGCGGCTTCTGCACCCCGGGGCTCGTCGTCGCCGTCCACGACCTCCTGGCCCGCGACCCCGACCCACCCGACGCCGACGTCCGGGAGGCGCTCGCCGGCAACCTGTGCCGCTGCACCGGCTACGAGGCGGTCCTGCTCGCCGTCCGGGTCGCCGCGCAGCGGCTGCGCGACGACGGCCCCACCGGCGAGGCGGCCCCGCCGTGAGGCCGCACCGGACCAGGCTGCCCGCGGCCACGGTCACCGGGGGAGTGGGGGCCAGCGCCACCCGCCCGGACGGGCGCCTGAAGGTCACCGGCGCGTTCGCCTTCGCCTCCGACGCCTGGGTCGAGGGGATGCTGTGGGGCGCGACGCTGCGCAGCCCCCACCCGCACGCCCGGATCCGGCGCCTGGACACCTCCCGGGCGCTGGCCGCCCCCGGTGTCCTGGCCGCCCTGACCCACCAGGACGTCCCGGGACAGAACCGCTACGGGCTCGAACGGCGCGACCAACCGGTGCTCGCCGAGGACCTCGTCCGGTACCAGGGGGAGCCGGTGGCCGTCGTCGCCGCCGACCAACCGGAGACCGCCCGGCGCGCCCTCGACCTCGTCGACGTCGACTACGAGGTCCTCACCCCACGGACGGACCCGCAGGCCGCGCTCCAGCACACCGGCGAACCACTGCACCCCGACGGCGACGTGGTCCGGCACGTGCGCATCCGCAAGGGCGACCCCGTGCCCGCGGCCGGCACGGTCGTCGTCGAGGGGGAGTACGACGTCGGGATGCAGGACCAGGCGCCGCTCGGGCCCGAGTCCGGGCTGGCCGTCCCCGCCGAGGACGGAGGCGTCGACCTGCACGTCGCCACCCAGTGGCTGCACGCCGACCGCGACCAGGTCGCCCACGCCCTGGGCCTGGCACCCGACCTGGTCCGGATCACCCTCGCCGGTGTCGGCGGCGCCTTCGGAGCCCGCGAGGACCTCTCCGTCCAGGTGCACGCCGCGATGCTCGCCCTGCGCACCGGCCGCCCCGTCAGGATGGTCTACGGACGTCAGGAGTCCTTCGTCGGGCACGTCCACCGGCACCCTGCGCGACTGCGCTATCGCCACACCGCCACCGCCGACGGCCGCCTGCTGTCCGTCGCCGCCACCATCGTGCTGGACGGCGGCGCCTACGCCTCCTCCACCCCAGCCGTCGTCGCCAACGCCGCCACCCTCGGCGCCGGCCCGTACCGGGTCGACCACGTGCAGATCGACTGCTGGGGCGTCCGCACGAACAACCCGCCGTGCGGGGCGATGCGCGGCTTCGGCGCCGTTCAGGCCGCGTTCGCCTACGAGTCCCAGATGGACCGGCTCGCCGCCGCCGTCGGGCTCGACCCCGTCGAGGTCCGCATCCGCAACGCCCTGACCGAGGGCGACACCACCGCCGCCGGGCAGGCACTCGACTCCCCGGCCCCCGTCGCCGAGCTGCTGCGACGCGTCCGCGACCTGCCCCTGCCACCCCCGCCCGCAGCCGACCCCAGGACCCTGCCCGGAGGCGTCGCCGGCACCACCCGCGGCGAGGGCGTCGTGCGAGGCGTCGGCTACGGCGTCGGCATCAAGAACGTCTGCTTCTCCGAGGGGTTCGACGACTCCGCCACCGTCCGGCTGCGACTCGAGCTCCTCGGCGGCGAACCCGTCGCCGAGGTCCGCACCGCCGCGGCCGAGGTCGGCCAGGGCCTGGTCACCGTGCTCGCCCAGGTCGTGCGCACCGAGCTCGGCGGCCTCGGCGTCGAACGGGTGGTCCTCGCCCCCGCCGACACCACGGTCGCCAGCGCGGGCTCGACCTCGGCGTCCCGGCAGACGTACGTGACCGGCGGTGCGACCCGGGCCGCCTGCGAACGGGTCCGCGCCGTCCTCGCCGCCCGCTGCCCCGACCCCCTCCAGGCCCTCGCCGCGGGCCCCGTCGACGAGACCGTCACCTGGCGGCACCGGCCCACCACCCCGCTCGACCCCGCCACCGGGCAGGGACGTCCGCACGTGCAGCTCGCGTTCGCCGCCCACCGCGCCGTCGTGGACGTCGACACCGAGCTCGGCCTGGTCAAGGTCGTCGCACTCGACTGCGCCCAGGACGTCGGCTTCGCCGTGAACCCGCAGGCCGTCCTCGGGCAGGTGCACGGCGGCAGCGTCCAGGGCCTCGGGCTGGCCGTGATGGAGGAGCTCCAGGTCCACGACGGCGCCGTCCTCAACGCCTCCTTCACCGACTACCTGCTGCCCACCGTCCTGGACGTCCCGCCGATGCGGGTCGAGCTGCTCGAGCACCCCGACCCGCACGCCCCCTACGGCCTGCGCGGCGTGGGGGAGCCGCCCACGCTGTCGTCGACGCCCGCCGTCGTCGCGGCGATCCGGGACGCCACCGGCCTGGCGCTGACCCGCGTCCCGGTCCGCCCCGAGCACCTCACCGGGACCTGAGGGCACGGCGACCGGGAGCGCAGCCGGCGCGCGAGCCTGGCGCCCACGAACCCCACGGCGCCATCCTGGGGGTGTGGGTACCGCAGCCGGGGCCAGCGCACCCGTGCGCGTCACCGTCGACGGTGACGGCGCCGCCACCTGGACGGCCGCCACCCGCGAGCCCCCGTCCGACCTGCGACGCGCCGTCCGGCGCTGGACCGGCTGGTCCGAGGACCACGAGCACGAGCGCCGGCGACGCGAGGCCGCCTCACCGCACGTGCTGCTCATGGTCCAGACCGCCGCACCGCTCGACGTGCGGACGGCGGACGGGGCGCTGACCGTCGGGTCGTTCGTCGCCGGACCGGGGACCCGCTGGACCGACACCCGCGCCGCCGGACCCTCGGCAGGGGTCCACGTCGAGCTCACCGCCCCTGCCGCCCGGCGGCTGCTCGGCATGCCGCTGCACGAGCTCGTCGACCGCGTGGTCCCCCTCGACGCCCTCGGCTCCGGCGTGCTGCAGGACCTCACCGAGCAGGTGCACGACGCCAACGACTGGCCCGCGAGGCTGGACGTCGTCGAGCGAGCCCTGCGTGGGTTGGCCACCCGCGCCCACCAGCGCGGCGACGACCCACCGCGGTGGCTGGCCGCGGCCTGGTCGGCCCTCGCCACCGGGACCCCCGTCGCGGACGCCGCGCAGGCGGTCGGGGTGAGCCGCCGGCACCTGTCCCGCCGGCTCTCACCCGAGCTGGGACTGGCCCCCCACGACGTCCACCGCCTGCACCGGCTCACCCGCGCCCGCGCCCTGCTCGCGGGCACCGACCTGCCCGTGGCCACCGTCGCCGCGCGCTGCGGGTACGCCGACCACTCCCACCTGGTCCGCGAGTGCCGGGCGCTCGCGGGGCGGGCACCCACCGAGCTGCGTCGCCCCTGAGCGCCGCCCTCCCGCCAGGTCCCCTGCGTCCAAGACGCGAGGACCCGCGGCGGGCACGCTCGGGGGAGAGGCCACATCGCCGTGGCCGCCGGTGGCCACCGCGGCCACCGGTCGATGACCCGGACCCAGGAGGTTCCCGTGCCCGACGCGACCAGCACCGACCAGCGCCAGCAGGACCGGTCGGCCACCCCCGAGGGGACCCGGCGCACCGTGTACCCGTGCCTGCGCTACGACGACGCCCCGCGTGCGCTCGCCGACCTCGCCGACGTCCTCGGCTTCGAGGTCGTCGCCCGCTACGACACCGAGGACGGCCAGGTCGCCCACGCGGAGGTCCAGCTCTCCGGCGGCATGGTGATGGTCAGCTCCGGCGGTGGCGACATCGGCCTGGCCGCGTCGCGGCCCGGCCAGCCGACGGCCGCGTGCGTGTACGTGGCGGTCGACCCGGGCGAGCTCGCCGCGGTCGACCGGCGCGTCCGCGCGGCCGGGTGGCAGGTGGTGCGTCCGCTCGCCGACGCCGAGCAGGGCCCGACCCTGACCTGCCGCGACCCTCAGGGCGTCGTCTGGAGCCTCGGCACCTACCGGCCCTGAGGACGCGGTTCAGCCGGTGCGCGCCTCGCAGGCGGACAGCGCCTCCAGCACGCGGTTGACCGACGCCCGGACGCCCCAGCGCTCGGCCAGAGCCGCCAGCCGGTCCAGCACCTCGCCGTCGCGGGGGACAGGCGGCAGCCCGGAGCCGACGTCGGGCAGGTCCGCGTCGCGCAGCACGTTCACCACGGCCGGGGCCACGGCCAGGTAGGCGGCCGCGTCCTGCAGGCGGCCGCGTTGGGTCGCCGTCAGCCCCCGGTCGCCGGACTCCACCGCGGCGAGGACCCCGGCCAGGTCGCCGTAGCCGCGCAGGAGCTTGGCGGCCGTCTTCTCACCGACGCCCGGGACACCCGGCAGCCCGTCGGAGGGGTCGCCGCGCAGCACGGCGAGGTCGGCGTACGCCGGACCGCCCGCGACGCCGTACCGCTCGGCCAGCCACGCGCCGTCGACGACGGTGAGGTCGCGCACGCCCTTGGCGGTGTAGAGGACCTGGACGCCACGGGCGTCGTCCACGAGCTGGAACAGGTCCCGGTCGCCGGTGACGACGCCCACCCAGTCGGCACCGTCGGCCACGGCCCGGGTCGCGAGCGTCCCGATGACGTCGTCCGCCTCGCAGCCGGGTGCGCCGACCCGGGCGATCCCCAGCACCTCGAGCAGCTCGGCGATGACGGGCACCTGCGGTGACAGGGTGTCGGGGACCTCCTCGACGTCCGCGCCGCCGGCGACCTCCTCGACGACCCGGTGCGCCTTGTACGAGGGGATCGCGTCGACCCGCCACTGCGGCCGCCAGTCGTCGTCCCAGCACGCCACCAGGTCGGTGGGCCGGTACCGCGTCACCAGGTGGGCGATCATGTCCAGGAACCCGCGGACCGCGTTGACCGGGGTGCCGTCGGGGGCCTTCAGCGAGTCCGGCATCCCGAAGTAGGCCCTGAAGTACAGGGACGCCGAGTCCAGGAGCAGGACCCTGCGTCCGCTGCAGGGGTCGGGGGTGGGGGCCGGCGCGTCCGCGTTCGTCACGGGAGCGATCCTGCCAGTCGGTACCCTCCAGACGTGGAGGACACCGACCGCCAGATCGTCCGGCTGCTCGCCCGGGACGGGCGGATGAGCTACACCGACCTCGCCCGCGCCACGGGCCTGTCCACCTCCGCGGTGCACCAGCGGGTCCGTCGGCTCGAGGAACGCGGTGTCGTCACCGGGTACACCGCGGTGCTGGACCCCGAGGCGGTCGGGCTGTCCCTGACGGCGTTCATCTCCGTCACCCCGTTCGACCCCTCCGCACCCGACGACGTCCCCGAGCGGCTCGAGCACATCACCGAGATCGAGGCCTGCCACTCCGTCGCCGGCGACGAGGCGTACATCCTCAAGGTGCGCGTCCCCACCCCCGGCCACCTCGAGGACCTGCTCAGCCGGGTGCGCTCCGCGGCGAACGTGGCCACCCGCACCACCGTCGTGCTGTCCACCCCGTGGGAGTCGCGCCCCCCGGAGCTGTGAGCGGGACGGGGAGGCCACCACGGCGACGGCCCGGTGACGCGCCCCCACCGCGCGTCACCGGGCCGCTCGTCCGGGCCGTCCCGTGGACTCCTCGGGCGTGGACCCCTCAGGCGTGGACGGCGTGGCTGGCCAGGCCCTCGGCCTGCCGCGCGGCCGCCGCGCGGCTGCCTGCGGCCTGCTCCAGCGCTGCCGCGTGCGCCTCGGCCGCGCCGCCGTGCTCGCGCCACCAGTCCTGACCCGGCTCGGGGAGGGTGTAGATCGGGTCGTAGTAGACGTACTCGCGGTTCAGGGCGTCCGCGTCGTCGCTCTCGATGGACGTGCGGTAGTTCTTCGTCCAGTAGGAGATGCCGCGCTCGGTGTCGTACGTGTGCACCTGGTGCACCCACCGCTTGCCGACGAACGGGACGTCGCACACGATCCGCGGGGTCGCGAAGCCCGGCAGGTAGCCCATGATCGCGTGCTGCAGGTGCTGCGCCTCGGCGAGCGACATCCGCCAGTGCTCGCTGAACGGGATCATGTCGCACATGTAGAAGTAGTACGGCGTGATCGACGCCTCGTCCTGCAGCGCGAAGCACAGGTCGAGCAGCTGCTCGGCGCTGTCGTTGACCCCCCGCATCAGCACGCCCTGGTTGCGGACGTCGCGCACCCCCGCCTCGAGCATCGCGCGCGACGCCTCGGCCACCGCCGGCGTCACCGACTGGGCGTTGTTGACGTGCGTGTGGATCGCCAGGCTCACCCCGCGCGAGCGCGCCGTCGCCGCCACCCGGGCCATGCCCTCGACGACGTCCGGCTGGGACCAGTGCTGCGGCAGGCCCATCAGCGCCTTCGTCGCCAGGCGGATGTCGCGGATGTTGTCGATCTCGAGCAGGCGCATCACGAACGCCTCGAGGTTCTTCCACGGCATGTTCGCCACGTCCCCGCCGGACACGACGACGTCCCGCACCGACGGCGTGCGGCGCAGGTAGTCGACCATCGCCGCGTGCCGGTCGACCGGCTTCAGGTCGAACTTCAGCTTCGGCACCACCGGGGTGGAGTTGCCGACCAGGTCCATCCGGGTGCAGTGCCCGCAGTACTGCGGGCAGGTCGGCAGCAGCTCGGCGAGCACCTTGGTCGGGTAGCGGTGGGTCAGCCCCTCGGCCACCCACATGTCGTGCTCGTGCAGGGAGTCGCGCGTGGCGAACGGGTGGCTCGGCCAGTCGGTGCGGCGGTCCGAGAACACCGGCAGCATGTAGCGGCGGACCGGGTCGGCGTAGAACGCGCGGGTGAACTCCTCGCCGGCAGCGGGCATCCGGCCGTCGTCGAACACGCCCGTGGCACCGACCATCGTGTTGAGCATCTGCGGCGGGACGAGCATCGACATCGTCGCCCGCTCCGCCTGGTCGCGCTCGAGGTCGGCGTAGAACTCCTCGGTGAGCAGGTCACCCATCAGCTCGCGCAGCTGCTTGACGTTCTTCACGCAGTGCACGCGCTGCCACTGCGCGCTGGCCCACTCCTGCGGCGTGACGTCGCGCCACCCGGGCAGGCGCCGCCAGTCGGGCTCGACGAGCTCACGACGGCTGTAGGCATACGGCTGACCGAGGCGCGGGGTGCTGATCTCCTGGCTCACACGTGGCAGGATACGGGAAACCTTGCGGCCGACAAACCGTGTCGCCGCAATTCTTCCGCCCGATGGAGGTCTTCGTGTCCGAGCGTCCCGCGTCGCCCATCGGGGTGCATCGCGTCCTGGAGCCCGCCGGCGTGCTCCCGCAGGCGGCCTGGCGCCTGGACGCCAGCCCGCAGCTCGCCGAGGACGAGGTGCGGGTGCGCGTCGAGCGGCTCAACCTCGACGCCGCCAGCTACCGGCAGCTCGCCCAGACGCACACCGTGGACGGCGTCGTCGACGGCGACGCGGTCCGCCGCGCCGTCCTCGGCATCGTCGCCGAGCGCGGCAAGATGCAGAACCCGGTCACCGGCTCGGGCGGGATGCTCATCGGCGTCGTCGACGAGGTCGGCCCGGCGTCCCCGCTCGGCCTGCGGCCCGGCCAGCGCGTGGCGACCCTCGTCTCCCTGTCCCTGACCCCGCTGTCCCTCACCGACGACCTCGCCGGGTGGGACGGGCTGGGGGAGCAGGTGCCCGCCGAGGGGCACGCGATCCTCTTCGGCCGCAGCATCGCCGCCGTCCTGCCCGACGACCTCGACCCGGCGATGTCCCTCATGGTCATGGACGTCTGCGGGGCACCGGCCCTCGTCCGCCGCGTCGTCGCGGCCCGCGCCGACGGCCCCCTCGTCGCGGTCGTCGGCGGCGCCGGCAAGTCCGGCTCCCTGTCCCTCGCCGCCGCGCGTGCCGCGGGAGCCGGCGCCACCGTCGGCGTCGTGCCGACCTCCCACGAGGCCGAGCTGCTGACGGAGGCCGGACTCGCCGACCACGTCGTGGTCGCCGACGCCCGCGACCCGCTCGCGCTCGCCGACGCCGTCCAGGGGGCGCTCGGCCGCCCCGCGGACGTGACCGTGGTCTGCGTCGACGTCCCCGGCTGCGAGCACGGCGCGGTGCTCGCGACCGCGGACGGCGGGACCGTCGTCTTCTTCTCGATGGCGACGTCGTTCAGCGCGGCGGCTCTCGGCGCCGAGGGCCTGGCCGCCGACGTCACGATGCTCGTGGGCAACGGGTACGTGCCCGGGCACGCGGACCTCGCGCTGGACCTGCTGCGCACCACGCCGGGCGTCCGGATGCTGTTCGAGCGCCGGCTCGCGGCCGAGCACGCCTGACTGCGTCGGGCCGCCGACGCGTGACTCCGGACGCGTGGCTCTGCCGGGCCGCCGACGGCGGCCGGGGCGGGGGCGGGGGCGGTGTCAGACGGGGAGGTGGACGGGGACGTCGGAGGCCCGCTCGACCCGGTTGCGCCCGCCGCGCTTGGCGGCGTACAGCGCCAGGTCCGCCCTGCGCAGCAGGTCCTCGAAGGACAGGTCCTCGCCGTGCGTGCACGCGACACCGGCGGACATCGTGACGGCGAGCCCGGCCAGCGGCTCCGCGCCGAGGTCCTGCACGAGGCGCTCGGCCACCAGGGCGGCGGCGTGCTCGTCCTGACCGGGCAGCAGCACGAGGAACTCCTCGCCGCCGAGCCGGTAGACCAGGTCGAAGACCCGCAGCGTGCGGCGCATCCGGTACGCGGCCTCCCGCAGCACCACGTCGCCGCGGTCGTGACCGTGCTCGTCGTTGACCCGCTTGAAGTGGTCGAGGTCGCAGATCACCAGCGACACCGACGCGCCGATGGCGCGGGCCTGCGCCATCGCCTCGACGTAGCGGCCGTGCAGCGCCTTGCGGTTGAACAACCCGGTGAGCTGGTCGACGACCGCGTCACCCCGTGACTGCAGCTCGGCCTGCAGGAGGATCGTGGAGGCGGCCACCACGCTGGCGAGCACCGCCAGGTAGGCGACCACCGGGACGACCCACGGCACCTCGGGCGCCGCGGGCAGCCACCGGGCGGCGGTGACGAGCGCACCCGCCGTACCGACGAGGGAGCCGCCCACGCCCCACGCCACGACGGCCGGCCGGAACCGGGCGGCGAGCATGATGGTGGGGATGGCGGTGAACGGCAGCAGCGGGCTGTGCGCCCCGCCGGAGAACGTGGCGGTGACGAGCAGGATCACCTCGAGCACCGTGATCGACGCGAACGAGGCGATCTCCGGTCGGCGCACGAGCCGGTAGGCGACGTCGAGGCCCACCAGGGTCGTCACCGCCGCGGCCACGGTCGCCGCCACCGGCCAGCCGTACCAGTAGCTCGCGACGAGGCAGGCCAGCGACATCGCCGCGCCCTGGATCATCCGCGCGGTCCGGACCCGGTCGTTCATGTCCAGGAAGCGCTGGCGCTGCATCTCGGTGGGGCACAGCCACCGCGACACGGCACCGCGCGCCACCGGGACCTCCGCCTCCATGACTTCCTGTGTCGGCACGTCCGGGGGCCGGGTGAAGCCACGGGGCGGCCCGACCTGGGCGGGCGCCCGATCGGCCCACCGCCGATCGGGGACACGAGGAAGGCAACGGGGCGAGCGCGTCGCAGCGGTCCGCCGGGCCCACCCCGCGCGGCACCGCGGCAGCGAGGCGGCACACTGTGCCCCGTGACGACGACCCTGTACCGCAACGGCTCCGTCTACAGCCCCGCGGACCCCTTCGCGACCGCCGCCCTGGTCGACGGTGGCACCGTCGCCTGGGTCGGCTCGGAGCAGGCGGCCGACGCGCACCGCGACGGCGTCGACCGGGTCGTCGACCTCGACGGGGCGCTCCTGGCGCCCGCCTTCGTCGACGCCCACGTCCACGTGACGGAGACCGGGCTGCTGCGGGACGGTCTCGACCTGTTCGGGGCCACGAGCCTGCAGGAGGTGCTCGACGCGGTGGCCCGGGCGGCGCGTCACCGGCCGGGGGAGACCGTCCTCGGCCACGGGTGGGACGAGCGGCACTGGGCCGACCGCCGGCCGCCCACCGCCGAGGAGCTGGACCGGGCCGCGCCCGGGGTGCCCGTGTACCTGTCCCGGGTCGACGTGCACTCCGCCGTCGTGTCCGGCGAGCTGGCCGTGCGGGCCGGCCTGCACGACCTACCCGGGTGGCACGGTGACGGCCGGGTCGAGCGCGACGCCCACCACGCCGCCCGCACCGTCACCCGGCGCCTGGACGTCGGTCACCGGCGCCGGCTGGCCGAGGACACCCTGCGCGCCGCGTCCCGGGCCGGCGTCGCCGTCGTCCACGAGTGCGCCGGCCCGAACGTCTCCTCGCTCGAGGACGCGGCCACGCTGCTCGCGCTGTCCGCCGCGCCGGACCTGCCCGAGGTGCTCCTGTACTGGGGGGAGCTGGTCGGGTCCGACGAGGAGGCCGCGCGGGTCCTCGCCGAGGTCCGCGGTGCGCTCGGGGTGCACGCCGACCGCTTCCTCGGGCTCGCCGGCGACCTCAACGCCGACGGGTCCGTCGGGTCGCGCACCGCCTGCTTCCACCACGCCTACGCCGACGCGACCGAGGCCGGTCTGCCCGCCGACCACCGGGGTCTGGCGTACCTGGACGCCGACCAGGTGCGCGACCACCTCGTCGCGTGCAGCGGCGCCGGGGTCCAGGCCGGCTTCCACGCGATCGGCGACGCCGCCGTGGACGCCGTCCTCGCCGGGGCCGCCGCTGCCGCGGAGCGCGTCGGGCTCGCGGCCCTGACCGCGGCCAGGCACCGCGTGGAGCACGCCGAGGCGGTGGACGACGCCGGTGTCGCCGAGCTCGCGCGGCTGGGCCTGACGGCCAGCGTGCAGCCCGCGTTCGACGCGGCCTGGGGCGGTGAGCGGGGCATGTACGCGCAGCGGCTGGGACCGCAGCGCGGCGCGGCGCTGAACAGGTTCGGCTCCCTCGCCGCGGCGGGTGTCCCGCTGGCGCTGGGGTCGGACAGCCCCGTCACCCCGTTCGACCCCTGGGGGGCGGTCCGGGCGGCGGTGTACCACCGCACCCCCGACGAGCGGCTGTCCGCGCGTGCCGCCTTCCTGGCGCACACCCGCGGCGGGTGGCGGGCGGCGCGCCGTGACGGCGGCGGTGTCGTGGCGCCCGGTGCGCCGGCGACCTTCGCCGTCTGGCAGGTCGACGAGCTCGTCGTGCAGTCCGCGGACCCGTCGGTCGCCGCGTGGAGCACCGACCCGCGGTCGGGGACCCCGGTGCTGCCCGACCTGTCGCCCGGTGCGCCGACACCGGTCTGCCTGCGGACCGTCCGGGACGGCGTGGTCCTGCACGACGCAGGGGCGCTGGGCTGACGTCGTCCACGCAGCGCGCTGGTCAGGGCGCGGCTGGTCAGTGCGCGGCTGGTCCGGGCGCGATGGGCCGGAGTCGGCTCAGCCGGGTCCGGTGCGGTCGTTGTACCCGGGCGCGCGCTCCTGGCCGGTGATCGCGTGGATGCGCTCCATCACCTCGTCGGTGATCGCGCGACGTGCTGCGGCGGCGGGACCGCCGGCGTGGTCCTGGGGCCGCACGGGCTCGGCGAAGGTGACGCGGATGCGCCGGAACGGGCGGACCATCCGGGCGCCCACCGGCTGCACCCGGTCGGTGCCGACGAGCCCCACGGGCACGACGGGCGCTCCCGACGCCACCGCGAGCCAGCCGACCCCGGTCCGGCCGCGGTACAGCCTGCCGTCCCTGGACCGGGTGCCCTCGGGGTAGATGCCGAAGCCGTCGCCCTGGCGCAGGACGCCGAGCGCGGCGTCCAGGGAGGCCTGCGCCGCGCTGCCGGTGTCGCGGTCGACCGGCAGGGCCCCGACCGCCTCGAACAGCGCGCGGCTGAGCGCACCGCGCACGCCGGTGCCCGTGAAGTACTCGGCCTTGGCGAGGAAGGCGACCCGACGGGGGACGACGAGGGGGATGACGACGCTGTCGATGAAGGACAGGTGGTTGCTCGCGAGGAGGAACGGGCCGGTGCTCGGCACGTGCTCCAGGCCGTCGACCTCCGTGCGCCAGAACAACCGCAGCAGCGTGCGGAGGGTGCCGCGGGTCAGCGAGTAGAGCATGGGGGTCTCCCGGGGTGCCGGTGGTGCCGCACCGTTCCGTCGCCCCGGCGTGGGGCACCGCGCGGTGCGTCGACGGTACCGGCCCTGGCGCGCTGCCCGGCCGACACCCCCGACCAGGTGTCGTTGCCCGGAGAACGTCCGGTCTGACAGGCTGCTCACCGTAAGATCCACGCAGGACGTTCCGGATCGATGCGGGATCGTCCCGTGGTCCCCGTCCCCCCCGCCAGGCAGACCCACCCGCCAGGCCAGCCCGGCAAGCCCCACGACAGGAGAGTCCGTGTCCCGCTCCGCCGCGCGCCGCGCGCCGCTGCTCGACCTCGACCCCGCGGTCGTGAGGCGCGCCCGCGCCCTCGCCCGCCGGGCCACCCGGCCCGTGGTCCGCCTCGCCAGGACCCACACGACCGTCTCGGTCGAGCGCGCCACGCTGCGGATGGCCGGCCTGGCCGGGGCGGACGCCGAGCGCGTGCCGTGGGTGAACCACCTCGTCGACCAGGTGCGCGAGCAGGTCGGGTTGGAGCACGGGGTCGCGCTCCCGGTCTGGGACGCGCTGCTGCGCGACGAGGCGCCCGACCTGACCACGCTGGCGCAGAAGGCGGCCAGCGGCTCCGTCACCTTCCGGCTGCCGGAGCGACGCGACGCCGACCGCGCCGCCCGCCGCGCCCGCGCTTCCGTCGCGACCGGCGTCCGGCGCATCGACCGCGCCAGGGCCCAGCGCGAGCGCCTCGTGCGCCGGCACGGGGACCCGGCGCAGCGCCCGTGGATCTACCTCATCGTGGCCACCGGCGACATCTACGAGGACATCCCGCAGGCGCAGGCGGCGGCACGTGAGGGCGCCGACGTGATCGCGGTGATCCGCTCGACCGGCCAGAGCCTGCTGGACTACGTGCCGGAGGGCGCCACCCGGGAGGGTTACGCCGGCACCTACGCCACGCAGGAGAACTTCCGGCTGATGCGCGCGGCGCTGGACGACGTCAGCGCCGAGCTCGGCCGCTACGTGCGGCTGACCAACTACGCGTCGGGCCTGTGCATGCCGGAGATCGCGACCCTGGCCGGGCTCGAGCGGCTCGACATGATGCTCAACGACTCGATGTACGGGATCCTGTTCCGCGACATCAACCCGGTGCGGACGTTCGTCGACCAGCGCTTCTCCCGGCAGGTCCACGCCCGAGCCGGGATCATCATCAACACGGGCGAGGACAACTACCTCACCACCGCCGACGCCGTCGAGGCAGCCCACACCGTCACGGTCAGCCAGCTCGTCAACGAGGCGTTCGCGAAGGAGGCCGGGCTCACCGACGACCTGCTCGGTCTCGGGCACGCCTTCGAGATCAACCCCGACCTGCCGGACTCGTTCCGGATGGAGCTCGCGCACGCCCTGCTCGCCCGCCAGCTGTTCCCCAAGGCGCCGCTGAAGTGGATGCCGCCCACCAAGCACATGACCGGCGACGTCTTCCGCGGGTACCTGCTCGACGGCTTCTTCAACCTCGTCGGCGCCATGACCGGCCAGGGGATCCTGCTCGTGGGCATGATGACCGAGGCCGTCGTCACGCCCTGGCTGTCCGACCGCGACCTCGCCCTGCAGAACGTCCGGTACGTCATGAACGCAGCCGGCGGCTTGACCGAGGACTTCCACCCGCCAGCGGACGGCTTCATCGCCACCCGCGCCCGGCAGGTGCTGTCGGAGGCCGTCGACCTGCTGGAGCGGATCGTCGCCGAGGAGGGCGACGCGCCGCTGCTCAGCGCCATCGCGGACGGCACGTTCGGCCTGATGAAGCGCCCCGCCGACAAGGGCAAGGGCCTGGACGGCGTCGTCGCCCGCGCCGACGGGTACGTCAACCCCGCCGTCGACCTGCTCGAGGAGGGAGCGACCCGATGAGCAGCGAGGAGCTCAGCGCCTTCCATGGCGACGCCAGGGACCCGGGGGAGCGGACCGTCGTCCGCCCCTACGGCGACACGACCGGCGACGGCATGGTCCAGGTGTCCTTCACCCTCCCGGTCGCCCACGACAAGCGCGCCGAGGGCGCCGCGCAGCAGCTGGCCGAGAAGATGGGGATCGACCCGGCCCTGGTCGTGCACGCCAAGCCGATGGGCCCGCACTTCACCTTCTTCGTCGTGTACGGGCCGGTCCGCCACCTCGTCGACCTGTCGCAGGTGCAGGTCGTCGAGCGGGAGTACCCCCTGCTGAGCGCCAAGGAGGTCAACGCGGCGATCAAGAAGCGGCTGCGCCGCAAGCTGGTCGTCGTCGGCGCGTGCATCGGCACCGACGCCCACACGGTGGGGATCGACGCGATCCTCAACATCAAGGGCTTCGCCGGGGAGAAGGGCCTGGAGTACTACCGGGAGATCGAGGTCGTGAACCTCGGCGCCCAGGTCCTCGTGCCCGAGCTCGTCGAGCAGGCGCGCGCCCGCCGGGCCGACGCCGTCCTGGTCTCCCAGGTCGTCACCCAGCGGGACGCGCACCTGCACAACACCGCGGAGATGTCGGCGGCCTTCCGCGAGGCCTACCCCGCCGGAGCCGTCCCGCTGCTCGTCGTCGGCGGCCCGCGCTTCGACGAGTCCGCCGCCGAGCGGCTCGGCGTCGACCGGGTGTTCGGCCGAGGCACCACCCCCGGCGAGGTGGCGTCCTACCTCGTGCACGCCCTGCTGCCCCCGACGACCGGACGCCGCCGCGGCGCGCCGGCCGGGGCCCCCACCGACCGGAGGACAGCATGACCACCCCCGAGGACCCGCGCGTCGGACTGACGGTCGTGCACCGGCGCTACGTCCCCTACTCCCACGCCCACTACGCCGGCGACCTCGTCGACGGCGCGTACTCGCTCGCGTGCTTCGGGGACGTCGCCACCGAGGTGTGCATCCGCACCGACGGTGACGAGGGCCTGTTCGCCGGCTACGCCGACGTGCGCTTCCTGGCCCCCGTCCGCGCCGGTGACGTCCTGGAGGTGGAGGCCGTCGTCGTCCGCGTCGGCACCCGCAGCCGCGAGCTCGACCTGACCGCCCGGGTCGTCTGCCGGGGCAACCCCGCCCGCGGTGCGTCCGCCGCGGACGTCCTGGACGAACCGCTGGTCGTGACCACCGCCCGCGGGACGGTCGTCGTCCCCCCGACCGCCGGGGCGCTCTGACGCCGGACACCGTGCCCTCCACGTGCCCGACCCCGCGACACGCCGCGACGACACGCGGCGACCTGGGTGAGGCCGCGGGCAGCCGCAACCCGCTGACCTGCGACGACGTCACCTGGAGCGGGTAACCGCGCCTTGACAGCCGGTGACCTCTGGGTAACGTACGCGGCGGCCATGCAGCAGTGGCCGGCGATCGCCCCCGAGACAGCGCGGGGCGGGCCCGAGGGTCACAGCACCCGAGCCTGCCAGGTCCGCGGTCCGTGCGGTGGACGGAGCGGGTCGCCCACCACGGGGTGGACCACGGTCGGGCCCGTGCGCTCAGTAGACAACGGGGCGCTGTCGCGAACCCATCGCGGCACGGTCCGGTCCGAAGGGCGCACGGGCCGACCGGCTCCACCCGGCCGGCTCCACCCGCGCGCGGCCGCTGACCTAGAGTTCGCCACGTGACGACCGCGCCACCGGCCCCGACGCCGCGCGCCGTCACGGTCACCTCCTCCGTGGCCGCGGACCGGGCCCGCGCCGTCGCCCTCGCCACCGGCGGGGGCCTGCTGCTGTGGTGGGCCTTCCCGGGAGCGGGCTGGTGGTGGACCGCCCCGCTCGGTGTCGCCGTCGTCGACACCGCCCTGCGAGGTCGCTCGCTGCGCGGCTCCGCCGTCGTCGGCACCGTCGCCGGTGTCGCCTTCCTCCTGCCCCACCTCTCCTGGGCCGGGATCTACGTCGGCTGGCTGCCCCTGACCGCGCTGGTCGCCGTCCAGACGCTGTTCATGACCGCGGGCGGGGTGCTGCTGCGCCTCGTCCAGCGCAACCCGCCCGCCCTGGCCCTCGTCGGCACCGCAGGGGCCTGGGTCGCGATCGAGGCCGCACGCGCCCGGGTGCCGTTCGGCGGGTTCGGGTGGGGACGGCTGGCCTTCTCGCAGGCCGACGCGCCGACGCTCGGCCTGGCCGCCCTCGGCGGGGCGCCGCTGGTCACCTTCGCCGTCGCCCTGGCCGGCGCCGTCCTGGCCCTCGCGGTCCGCCGCACCGCCGACCGGCGGCTCGGGGCCGCCGCGCTCGCCACGGCGACCGGCGTCACGGCCCTGCTCGTCGGGCTCCTCGTGCCCACGCCGGTCGACGCCCAGGACGGCACCGTGCGCGTGGCCGGCGTGCAGGGCAACGTGCCGCGTCCGGGGCTGGACTTCAACGCCGAGCGCCGCGCCGTCCTGGACAACCACGCCCGGGCCACGGAGGACCTCGCCGACCGGGTCGGCTCCGGCGGGAGCCCGCGGCCCGACCTGGTGGTGTGGCCCGAGAACGCCAGCGACATCAACCCGCTGGTCAACGACGACGCCCGCAGGGTCATCGACCGTGCCGCCCGCGCGGTCGACGCGCCCGTCCTCGTCGGCACCCTGGTCCGCGACGACCGGGACCGGCTGCAGAACGTCACCATCGTCTGGGACCCGCAGGACGGCCCCGGCCAGCGCTACGCCAAGCGCCACCCCGTGCCGTTCGCCGAGTACGTGCCCTACCGGAACTTCTTCCGGTCCATCACCGACCTCGTGGACCTCGTCCGCGCAGACATGGTCCCCGGTGACCGGGTCGGCACGCTGGACGTCGCCGGGACGGTGGTCGGGGACCTGATCTGCTTCGAGGTGGTGGACGACGACCTGACCGGCGACGTCGTGGCCGCCGGGGCGCGCCTGCTCGTCGTCCAGACCAACAACGCCACGTTCGGGTACACCGACGAGAGCGTCCAGCAGCTCGCCATGTCACGGCTGCGCGCCGTCGAGCACGGCCGCTCCGTCGCCCACGTCTCCACGGTCGGGATCAGCGCGCTGGTCGCGCCCGACGGCCGGGTCGTCGAGCGCAGCGGGCACTTCACCCAGGAGGTCCTGGAGGCCGACCTGCCGCTGCGCAGCGACCTGACGATCGCGTCCAGGCTGCGGGACGGACCCGAGACGGTTCTCGTCCTGGCTGGCATCCTTGCCGCCGTGACGGGCACACGACGAGCGCGCCGCGACGGCGCCACGCAGGCATGACGCAGGGGAGCGGGCCGCTCGAGCCCGCCGGAGCGACCGGACCGCACGGCTTCCGGGTGCTGGTGATCACCCCCACCTACAACGAGCGCGAGTCGCTGCCCGGCACCGCCGGCCGGCTGCGGGCCGCCGAGCCGGACGTCGACCTGCTGGTCGTCGACGACTCCAGTCCCGACGGCACCGGCGACCTCGCCGACGCGATGGCCGCGCAGGACGACCGCGTCCACGTCCTGCACCGGACCGAGAAGGCCGGTCTGGGCCAGGCGTACGTCGCCGGGTTCGCCTGGGGGATCGAGCGCGGGTACGACGTGCTGGTGGAGATGGACGCCGACGGCTCCCACCAGCCCGAGCAGCTGCGGCTGCTCCTCGACCGTCTCGCCGAGGGCGCGGACCTGGTGCTCGGCTCGCGGTGGGTCCCCGGTGGGTCCGTCGTGAACTGGCCGCGGCACCGGCTGCTGCTCAGCCGCGGTGGCAACACCTACGCGCGGTGGAGCCTCGGCATCCCGCTGCGCGACGCCACCGGCGGGTTCCGCGCCTACCGGCGCGAGGTTCTCGAGAAGATCGCCCTGGACACCGTCGCCTCGCAGGGCTACTGCTTCCAGGTCGACCTCGCGTGGCGGACCCTGCAGGCCGGGTTCGAGGTGGCCGAGGTGCCGATCACCTTCGTGGAGCGCGTGGCGGGGCGCAGCAAGATGAGCCAGCAGATCGTCCTGGAGGCGCTCTGGCGGCTGACCCGCTGGGGTGTCGAGCGGCGGGTGCAGCGTGCCCGCGGGATCCTGCGCGGCCGGCGGGGTGGGGGTCCTCCGCCGTGACCGCTCGGCGCAGACCCGCGTGGCTGCTGTGGGTGCTGGCGGTCCTGCTGCTCACCCCCGTGGTCGAGCTGCTCGTCGTGCTCGCCGTCGCCGACCGGATCGGCGGCTGGGCGCTGGTGCTGCTGGCGGCGTCGACCGTCGCCGGGGTCCTCGTCCTGTCCCGGGGCAGCCGCGCGGCGTGGCGCCGGGCCCGGGAGAGCGCCCGGCAGGGACGCGCCCCGCAGCGTGAGGCGGTGGACGGCGCCCTCACCGTGGTCGGCGGCGTGCTGTTACTCGTCCCCGGGTTCGTCACCGACGTGCTCGCCGTGTGCTGCCTGCTCCCGCCGTTGCGGTGGGGGGTGCGGGCCCTGGTGGTGCTCGTCGTCGGCAGGTGGGCGGCCAGGGCTGTGGTGCGCGTCAGCGGGGGCGCCTTCGGGGACGTCGTCACGGGGCAGGTCGTGCTGGACGCCGAGCCGCGCGAGGACACCGGCTCCGGCCCGGCGGCGCGTCCGGTCCAGGGCCGGGTGCTGCCCCCACGGGACCCTGACGGGCCCCGCCACTGAAGCTGGCGCTGAACCTCGGAGCTGAACGGCGAACGGCCCCACCCGACGGGTGGGGCCGTTCGCCGCGCACCGACTGCTCACCGGCGCGGACGGGGGTCAGGCGCTGCGCTTCTTGACGTGCAGCTGGCCGCTGCGGAGCAGCTCCAGGCGCTCGGCGAGCAGGTCCTCCAGCTCGGCGACGGTCCGGCGCTCCAGCAGCATGTCCCAGTGGGTGCGGGCCGGCTTGCCCGGCTTCTCCTCGGGACGGCTCGCGTCCCGCATCAGCGCCTCGGCACCGCAACGGCACTCCCACAGCGCGGGCACCTCCGCCTCCGTGGAGAACGGCAGCGACGTGATGTGCCCCTCCGGGCACACGTACTCGACGGTCTGCCGCGGTGCCAGCGTCACGCCGGCATCCGACTCCATGCTCCGCGAACCCAGGTTCGACCCTCGTAGGCTCCGGTCACTCATGCTGTCGACCCCCTCGAGGTACTCGGGTTGAACCCCCGCGGACGGTCCCGTCGGCGGGGGTGCGGACGTCAGCGGCGTCCACATCCTGCAGAACGCCTCACGGGGCGTCCGTGTTCCGATGCCCAGCGTGAAGGGTCCGGAGCGATCGCGCAGGTCGTGTGGCCGAGAGGTGCGTGGATGGTGAAGATCCTCCCGGTCCGTGCTGGCCGACGGGAGAGCGCGGCTCAGATGACGCGCGGTTGCGGGTTGCCGGCGTCCTCGATGCCCTTGCGGACGTCAACCCTGAGCAGGAGCACGCCGCCGACGACGAAGAAGACGAGGAGCGACAGGATCGCGGGCCGGTAGGAGTCCGTGAGCTGGAAGACCACGCCGAAGGTGAACGTGCCGAACCAGCTCGTCCCGCGCTCGGCCGCCTGGTACAGGCTGAAGTACTCCGCCTCGCGGCCGCGGGGGAGCATCTGGCTGTACAGCGACCGGGTGAGCGCCTGTGTCCCGCCCAGGACGATCCCGATGCCCACCGCCAACGCGAGGAACAGCCCGAACCGGCCCGCGGGCAGCAGGAAGCCGGCGGCCACGACCAGCGTCCACATCACCAGCCCGCCGAGCACCGTCCGCTTGGCGCCCACGGACTCGGCGATCCGGCCGAAGAGCAGGGCGCCGCCGAAGGCCACGAACTGCACCAGCAGGATCGTCGTGATCAGCTGCTGGGTCTCGAAACCGAGCTGCTCCTGCCCGTACAGGCTGGACGAGCCGATCACCGTCTGGATGCCGTCGTTGAAGAACAGGTAGGCGAGCAGGAACAGCAGGGTCTGGGGGTAGCCGCGGGCGTGGCGCAGCGTCGCGGCGAGCTGTCCGAACGCCTCCGCGACGAGTCCCCCGGAGCGGACCGGGACGACCCGGGCAGGGGGGCGGTCGCGCAGCCCGAGGAAGGGGATGACGGTGAACCCGCCCCACCACAGGCCGGCGGTCAGCAGGCTCCAGCGCACGGCCTCGCCCTGGGTCAGGCCGAGTGCCTCGTGGGCGGTGACCAGCGCCAGGTTGGCCGCGAGGAGCAGGCCGCCGCCGAGGTAGCCCAGTGCCCACCCGCGGGAGGAGACCCGGTCCCGCTCGTCCGGCCCGGCGATGGCCGGCAGGACGGCCTCGTAGGCCACCAGCGAGGCGCCGAGGCAGATGTTGGCGACGAACTGCAGCACCGCACCGAGCTGCCAGCTCGAGCCGGTGACGAAGAACATGGACGCGGCGGCCGCGGCGCCGACCCAGGCGAAGCCGGCCATCAGGTGCCGCTTGCGGGCGGTGCGGTCGGCCAGCGCCCCGACGAGCGGGAGCAGGACGGCCGACAGGACCGTCGAGACCGTGATGACGTACAGCGCCAGGGAGCCGGGCGCCACGGGCAGGCCCAGCACCGACAGGTCGGTGCGGCACACCTCGCCGTCCGCCAGGTCCGGGCACGCGGCGGCCTGCGCGACGGTCGTCAGGTACGGGCTGAACAGCACCGTGGCGGTCGTGGTCACGTAGGCGCTGTTGGCCCAGTCGTAGAAGTACCAGGCGCGCTGCTCGCGCCGGTCACCGGTGGCCGCCCCGGCGGGGGCGGCGGTTCCGCTCGTCGTCACCGGGCGATCATGCCGTGCGCCCACCGCGCCGGTCAGCCCGCCGCCCAGCCTGTCGGTCAGTCCGTCGGTCAGTCTGTCGGTCAGCGCGGTCGTCCAGGACGACGCGCAGCCTGTCCGCCCGGTCCGTCATCAGACCGTCGACACCGGCGTCCAGCAGCCGGTGCATGTCGTCCGCCTGGTCGACGGTCCAGACGTGCACCTGCACCCCGGCGCGGTGCGCTGCGCCCAGGAGCCGCGGGGTCACCACGGTCAGGACGCGACGACCGCCGGGTACGGGGACGGCCACCCGCTCCGGCACCTGCACGCAGTCGACGCCGCGCAGCACCCGGTCGACTACCGCGCCGGGAGCCCCCGACCGCAGCGCGGCCAGCAGCCGACCGACCGTCCCCCCACCCGCCGAGGTCGCCACCGGCCGCGACAGCCTGCGCAGCACCGCCTGGCGCCGGCGGTCGGAGAACGACGCGACGCACACCCGGTCGTGCGCGGCCGTGCGCTCGATCACGTCCACCAGGGGGGCCACGGCGGCGGGGCGCTTGACGTCGACGTTGACCCGGACGTCCGGCCAGGCCCCGAGCACGTCCTCCAGCAGGGGGATCGCCTGCACCCCACCCACCCGCGCGCGCCGGACGACGTCCCACGCCAGGTCGCGCACGGCGCCGGCGCCGTCCGTGACCCGGTCGAGGTGGTCGTCGTGGAAGGCGACCAGCCGACCGTCGCGCGTGGCGTGGACGTCGGTCTCCAGGTGCGTGAAGCCGAGGTCGACGGCGGCCTGGAACGCGACCATGGTGTTCTCGAGCCCGTCCCGGGAGAACCCTCGGTGGGCGAACGCCAGCGGTCGGGGTGCGTCGAGGAAGGCGGTCACCCGCCGTACTCCCAGTGCCACGGCTCGGGCTTGGTCCCGCCCGCCTGCGCCCAGCGGGGGTGGTACCACCCGTGCAGCGGGGCGTGCAGGCGCAGCCACTCGTGCTGCGGCGAGCCGAACGACTCCACCCCGCCGCACAGGTCCACCGCCGTGCCCCACCCGTGGTGGCTGGTGCCCGGCACGGCGGCGAGGTGGGGCTTGCGCTGCCGGACGCTGACCTGGGCGGCGTGGCTGCGGTAGGAGTCGGTGACGCACAGCGGCTCACCGAACCGGGTCGCGTAGGCCAGGCTCAGCTGGTCGAAGGCGTGCGCCGCGTCCGCGCGGAGGTAGTGGCCGGGTGCGCCCCAGACCGGGCACAGCGCGTCCACGGGGATCATCCCGTTGGGGTAGCGCCCGACGTCGCCGCCCAGGCAGGTGCCGACCTCACCGGTGACCGCGTTCACCCCGCCGGGGCGGGCAGCCGCCTCGAGGCGCCGCTGCTCCGCGACCGCACGGGCCGCCTCGAGCTGCTCGGCACCCAGGCCGGCGGACTCCAGCGTCTGGGACAGCAGCGACTCCAGGACGCCGACCGCCGTGGCCTGCTCGGTGACCAGCCGGTCGGCCTCCTGGCGCGCCCGCTCGGCCTCCTCGGCCGCGGTCACCGCCGCGGCGGCCGCGTCCCGCGCACGGCGGGTCGCGTCGGCCTGGACCGCCTCCGCCTCCGTGACGTCGACGACGACGCCGCCACGCATCCGCCCGACCCGGTCGAGCATCGTCAGCCGCTGCGCCAGGTCGTCGGTGCTGCCCCGGGTCAGGGCACCCATCAGCCGCTCGTAGTCGGCGAGCGTCCCGCCCTCGCGGTAGGTGCGCGAGGCCCACCGGCCCATCTCGCCGCGCTTCGCCCCGACCAGCTCGCGCGCCGCCTCCAGACGCCCCAGCTGGTGCTGCTCCTCGGCCAGCGCCGCGTCCCTGGCCCGCAGCGCCTCCTCCGCGGCCTCGAGGGCGGCGCCCGCCGCCTCGGACAGCTCCAGCAGCCGCTCGCGCGCGGCGTCGACGGCGGCGGCCTGCGTCCCGATGGTCTCCAGCAGCCGTTCGGCCTCGGCCTGCTGCTCGGCCAGCTCCTCCGGCGTCCGCTCGTGGTCCGGGTCGGGTGCGGGCGGCGCGTCGAGCCCGGCCCCGGCCGCGCGGGTACTGGCCTCCGCACCGGTCTCCGCTCCGGTCCGCGGCGCGCCGGCGTCCGCGGTGGCGTGCGCGACCGGCCCGCCGGCTGCCAGCGCACCCGTCAGCGCGCACGCGGTCAGCAGACCACCCAGGGTCCGGTGCACCACGTGGACTCCCCTCCTGCGCCGGCCGGTCACGGTCGGGTCCCAGTGTGCGTCACGAGGGCCGCCCGCGGGAGTCGAACCGGCGGGCAGGTCGCGGCCATTCGGCGGTCGTCCGGTGACGGGCCGGTGACGCGGCCCGCTGCGGAGGCAGCGCGAGGTCCTTAGGGTGGCGGGGTGGACGACACCGACACGATGACCTACCGGCAGCTCGGCGCGAGCGGGCTCACCGTCTCGGCCGTGGGGCTCGGGTGCAACAACTTCGGTGGCCGGATCGACGCGGAGCGGACCGAGGAGGTCGTCGCCGCGGCGCTCGACGCGGGGATCACCCTGTTCGACACGGCCGACGCGTACGGCGGCACCCCGGGGCAGAGCGAGGAGCTCCTCGGACGGGCGCTGGGCTCGCGGCGGGACGAGGCCGTGGTGGCGACGAAGTTCGGGCTGGACGTCGGGGACGCGAACGGTCCCGCCCGCGGCGCCCGTGGGTCGCGGCGGTACGTGCGCGCCGCCGTCGAGGCGAGCCTGCGCCGGCTCGGGACCGACTGGATCGACCTGTACCAGCTGCACCGCCCGGACCCGCTGACCCCGGTCGAGGAGACCGTCGCCGCCCTGCACGAGCTGGTGCAGGAGGGCAAGGTCCGGTACGTCGGGCACTCGAACCTCAGCGCCTGGCAGGTCGTCGACGCCGACTGGCTGGCCCGCACGAGCGGCATGACCCCGTTCGTCTCGGCGCAGAACGAGTACTCGCTGCTGGACCGCGGGGTCGAGGCGGACCTCGTGCCGGCGTGCGAGCACGTGGGCGTCGGGCTGCTGCCGTACTTCCCGCTGGCCTCCGGCCTGCTGACCGGCAAGTACCGCCGTGACCAGCCCGCGCCCGACGGGACGCGCCTGGTGAAGCGGCCCGAGCGGCTCGCTGCCGCGGACTTCGACCGGATCGAGGCGCTCGAGCGCTACGCCGCCGACCGCGACCTGACGATCCTGGACGTCGCGATCGGCGGCCTGGCCGCGCAGCCGGCGGTCGCCTCCGTGATCGCCGGGGCGACCAGCGCCGAGCAGGTGCGGGCCAACGCCCGGGCCGGGGCCTGGGTGCCCACGGCGCAGGACCTGGCCGAGCTGGACGCGGTGGCCCCCGGCCCGGCGGCCGCCTGACGGTCCGACCGACGGTGAGGCCTCAGGAGCCGGCGGTGTACAGCGACTCGACGTCGGCGGCGAAGTCACGCATGACGACCGCCCGCTTGAGCTTCAGGGTCGGGGTCAGGTAGCCGGCGTCCTCGGTGAAGTCCACCGGCAGGATGCGGAACCTGCGGATGCGCTCGGCGGCGGAGACCGTCGCGTTCGCGGAGTCCACGGCATGCTGGACCTCCGCGCGCACCTGCGGGTCGTCCACGAGGTCGGCCACGGCGGTCGGTGGGCGGCCGTTCTGCTCCAGCCAGGCGGCCACGGACTCCGCGTCGAGTGTCACCAGCGCGGCGACGTGGTTGCGGCCGTCACCGACGACCATCGCCTGGCTGACCAGCACGTGCCCGCGCACGACGTCCTCGAGCGGTGCGGGGGAGACGTTCTTGCCCGCGGCGGTCACGAGGATCTCCTTGGAGCGGCCCGTGATCGTGAGGAAGCCGTCGGCGTCGACGGCCCCCAGGTCGCCGGTGCGGAACCAGCCGTCCTCGTCGAACGCGGCCGCGGTGGCCTCGGGGTTGTTGAAGTAGCCACGGAAGACGTGGCCGCCCCGCACGCGGATCTCGCCGTCCTCGGCGATCCGGACCTCGAAGCCGGGCAGCGGACGCCCCACGGTGCCGATCCTGGTCGCGGCGCGGGTGTTGACGGTGCACGCCGCCGTGGTCTCCGTCAGGCCGTAGCCCTCCAGCACGGTGACGCCGATGCCGCGGAAGAAGTGGCCGAGCCGCGCCCCGAGGGCTGCGCCGCCGGACACGGCCCACTGCGTCCGCCCGCCGAACGCCGCGCGGATCCTGCCGTAGACCAGGCGGTCGAACAGGGCGCGCCGCACCGACAGCAGGACGCCCGGGCGGCGGCCCGCGTCCAGGGCCTCGCTCCACGCCACCGCGGTCGCCGCAGCCGCCTCGAAGACGCGCCCCTTGCCGTTGGCGACGGCCTTGCGCTGGGCGGTGTCGAAGACGCGCTCGAAGACGCGGGGGACCGCGAGCACGAACGTGGGTCGGAACGTGGGCAGGTCGACCGTGATGCGCCCGACGTCCGTGTGACCGGTCCGGACGGCGTGCAGGACGACGGCGACCTGGATCATCCGGCCGAACACGTGGGCCAGGGGCAGGAACAGCAGCGTGGCCGCCTCGGGGTCCTCGAACAGCTCCGGCAGCGCGTCGATCGCGGAGGTGACCTCGGCGAGGAAGTTGCCGTGCGTCAGCTCGCAGCCCTTGGGGCGTCCGGTCGTGCCGGAGGTGTAGATGAGGGTGGCCAGGTCGTCGCGGCCCAGGGCCCGGCGGCGGGCGTCGACCTCCGGGTCGGCCGCGTCCGTCCCGGAGCCCTCGAGGTCGCTCAGCGAGGGCTCGCCGTCACCGCCCTCGATGACCCAGTGGTGACGCAGGGCGGGTGCCTCGGCGCGGGCCTGCTGGAGCGTGCGGGCGTGGCCACGGCTCTCGACCACCGCGGCGACGGCCTCGGAGTCCCGCAGGATCCACTCGAGCTGGGACGCCGAGGAGGTCTCGTACACGGGCACCACGACCGCACCCACGGACCACAGGGCGAAGTCGACGACCGTCCACTCGTAGCGGGTCCGTGACATCAGCACGACCCGGTCGCCGGGCTGCACGCCCGCGGCGAGGAAGCCGCGGGCGAGCCGACGGACGTGCTCCTCGAGCGCCGCGGCGGTGACGTCCAGCCACTCCTTGCCGTCGCGCCGCTGGACGACGACCCTGTCCGGCTGACGGCGGGCGTTCTCCGCCGTGATGACCGCCAGGCTCGCGGGCGCGTCCGCACCCTTCCACCACGTCTGCGGTCGGGCGGCTGGGGGTGTCGAGGGGGTCACCCGGGCAACCTTAGTGCGGGGTGCGGCGGCGCCGGTGGGGCGAGGCCAGCGCCGCGCAGCGGTGCGCCGCGCGTCGCGGTGCGCTTCCGCCGGAACGGTGTTGACTGACGGCCATGGTGGGGCGGGCGGGTACGGGAGGGGCGGCGGGCAGGGCGCTGTCGCTGGTGCTGTGCGTCCTGCTGGCGTCGGGGTGCTCGCTGACCGTGCCGACGGACCCGGAGGGCACCTTGGACCGCGTCCGTGGCGGCGTCCTACGGGTGGGCGTTTCGCCGAACCCACCGTGGACCGAGCTGCCCACGGGTGCCGACGACCCCCGGCCGCTGGGTCGGGAGGTCGAGCTGGTCGAAGGGTTCGCCGAGGAGCTCGACGCCGAGGTCCGGTGGACGGCCGGCGGTGAGGAGGACCTGTTCGACCAGCTGGAGCGCGGGCACCTGGACGTCGTCGTGGGCGGCCTGACGAGCCGTTCGCCCTGGTCCTCGCACGCGGCGCTGACGGTGCCGTACGTCGAGGTGCCGGGTCGGGACGGGAAGCCGCAGGGGCACGTGGTGGCCGTGCGGATGGGGGAGAACGCGTTCCTGGTGAGGCTGGAGCGATACCTGCTGGAACAGGAGGTCCGGCCGTGACCCGGCGGACTGAGTCGACGGGCAGGTCGACGGGCAGGTCGACGGGTACCCGGCTCACCCGCACGGGACGCTTCGGGCACACCGAGCTGCCGGACGAGGTGCAGGGCGCCCTGCGGCGTGCGGTGCACCTGGAGTGGTGGACCATCGGCTTCCTCGTGACCGCCGTGGCGCTGATGTACGCGGTGATGGGGTCGTCGCAGGCGATGAAGGCGGCGTGGGCCGAGGACCTGCTGTCCTTCATCCCGCCGCTGGCGTTCCTGGTCGCGATCCGGGTCGCCCGCCGCCGGCCGAGCGAGGGGCACCCGTACGGGTACCACCGGTCCGTGGGCGTCGGTCACCTCGTCGCGGCGACGGCGCTGCTCGGGATGGGCACGTTCCTGGTCTACGACTCGGCGACCGGGCTGCTGTCGGCGGAGCACCCACCCGTCGGGGTGATGGTGGTGCTCGGCCAGCCGGTGTGGTCCGGCTGGTTGATGATCGCCGTCCTGGCCTACACCGCGGTGCCGCCCGTCCTTCTCGGCCGGGCGAAGCTGCCCCTGGCGGAGCAGCTGCACGACCGGGTCCTGTACGCGGACGCGGACATGAACAAGGCGGACTGGATGACGGCGGTCGGCGGTATCGCCGGTGTGGTCGGGATCGGGCTGGGCCTGTGGTGGGCGGACGCCGTCGCGGCCCTGTTCATCTCCGTCAGCATCCTGCGGGACGGGGTGCGCAACCTGCGGACCGCGGTGACCGCGTTGATGGACGCGAGTGCGCGCACCGTCGACGGGGGCCGGCCGCACCCGCTCGTCGACGCGGTGGACGAGGTGCTGTGCCGTGAGTCGTGGGTGGAGCGGGCGAGGTCGCGGGTGCGCGACGAGGGGCACGTCTTCCACGTCGAGTCGTTCGTCGTGCCGGTGCGGGGTTACCGTCCGACGCTCGCGGAGCTGGACGCCTTGCGCGAGAAGGCCCTCGACCTCGACTGGAAGGTGCAGGACATGGTCGTGGTGGCCGTCGAGGAGCTGCCCGCCGAGATGCTGCCCAGCGTGCACCGCGAGGCGGTGGAGCAGGACGAGAGCCGCACGCAGGGACCGGAGGGTGGGGGAGAGGCCGGTACCCGGACGCGGTGAGGAGCCCGTGAGGGGTCAGGCGGACGTCCACTGCCGGAGCTGGTCCTCCCAGCCCTCGGCCCGGGCCATCAGCTGGAAGGCCGTCGACCCGTCGACGTGCTCGCGCACGATGTCGGCGTGACCGGCGTGGCGGGCCGTCTCCTCGATCAGGTGCAGCAGGACCCAGCGCAGCGACCACGCCTCGACGTCCTGCGGGAACCACGGGACGTCCCGCGGGACGGGAACCGGGTGGTCCATCGGCAGGTCGTAGGCGACCTCCTCAGTCCGTCGCGCCACCTGGGCGTAGGCGGACAGCACGTCGGCGACCGTCTCGCCCGGCGCGAGGCGGAACTGCTCGTCGTAGCGGACCGGCGCCTCCAGGGGCTGGCGCAGCACGGTCTCGGTGATCCACTGCTGCTCCATGTGCAGGCAGTGCTTGAGCAGCCCGACGACGCTGAGCGCGCTGCGGGTCGGTGTGGCGGACGCCTGCTCGTCGGTCAGCCCGTGGACGGCGAAGCGCAGGGCGTCGCGTTGCTGGGCCAGGAAGGCCAGCAGGCCCTCGCGCTCGTCGCGGACCGGGGGGACGTTGCCTGGCACGGGGTGCTCCTCTTGTCGGTGGCAGCAGCCAACCAGCGGGGTCCGACAGCCCGGCGTCCCGGTGTGCCGGGACGGAGCTCGATCGTCGTGCTCGCTCGTCGGCTCTCGTCAGGCCCCGTCAGGCCTGGTCAGCCGTCGCGTCGTCCGGCCCGTGCGCACCCGCACCGGGGGCGGTCTCGCGCAGCACAGAGCGGGCCGGGCCGAGCAGGACGGCGTCCCGCACGTCGGAGGCGGTCGCCTTGACGTAGATGCCCGTCGTCTTGAGGTCCTCGTGCCCGAGCAGGGCCTGCACCGACGGAGCCGGGACGCCCGAGCGAACGAGCCCCTTGGCGAAGGTGTGCCGGAAGCCGTGCGCCGCCTCGCCGTCCTGCTTGGTCACCCCAGACCGCCGGACCCACGAGTCGACCAGGTGGTTCAGCGCGCCCGGTGTCATCGGGCGACCGTTGGTCAGCCGGAACAGGGGAGTGGTGAGCTCCTGCCGTCCCAGCCGGTGCTCCCGGTCGGCGAGGTACTCCTGGAGGGCGTCGACGGCCTCGGGCGGTACCGGCAGGTTGCGCTGCTTGTTGCCCTTGCCGATCACGGTGAGGACCGCGTCGCCGCCGCCCTCGAGGCGCAGGGACCGGTCGGTGAGCGAGCAGAGCTCGCTGGCGCGCAGGCCGGTGGTGACCAGGACGGCGAACACGGCGCGGTCGCGTGCCGGCCACCGCCGGGCGTCGCGTCCGGGCGCGGGCGTGGAGACGGCGCGGCCGAGCCGCAGCAGCTCGTCGTCGTCCCATCCGGCCGGGAGCCGGCCGGGTCGCACCGGTGCCTCGATGCGCAGCGTCGGGTCGCTGTCCAGGTGGCCCTCGACCTGGAGCCAGTGCGTGAAGAGCTTGAGGGTGCCGACGCGGCGCTGGCAGGTGGAGGCGGCCGAGGTGGTCCGGATGCGGCGGTACGCGGCCTTGAGCGCGTCGGCGGTCAGGTCGCCCACGGTCACGACGGTGAGGGCGTCGTCGCCGGCGTCGTCACCCGCGGTCTGCCCGGGGACGAGCTGAGCGGCCCACGCGCGCAGGTCGAGCCGGTACGCGGCACGTGAGCGCTCGGTCAGGCCACGGCGCGTCAGCGTCGCCCTGTCGGTGAGGAAGGACTCGACGAGGCTGCTGAGCGGGACGTGCCGGGAGCGGGCTGCGTCCTCCGGCGGCCCAGGGCTCTCGTCGGCGATGATCACGGGGGCACCGTAGACCGGGTCGCAGACAACCGGCCCGCGTCCCGGAGGAGGCTGCGGGACACGTCGGGTAGACCTGAGAACTATCGCAGAAATAGGGCGGAAGACGGCGTGATCGGTCGGGGCAGGGATCCGCCGGTGAGCGCCCCGGCGTCCTGGGCCGTCGGACCCGTCGGTGCCCTCGTGTGCGGTCTGGGAGCGCTCGGTGCCGGGTGTGTGGTCGTCGTCCACCGCCGCGCGACGAGGACGTCGGGGTGTCGACGCCCTGGAGGCGCGCGACGCGACTCACGCGTCGCGGCGCGTACGCCGTCGCGCCCGGGACGGTCCGGATGTGGGGACGAACGGATCGGTGGCGCTGGCCCCGATCGACCGTTGGTTGCGGCGAATTCCCGCGATAGTCGGCACTATCGGTGGATTGGTGGCGCCAGGAACCGGCCTGCCGTTACCGCCGATAATGGACATTATGTCAAGCAATGGTTCCGGGAACCTCGTCTGCTCCGTCCTGGGCGCTCCCCCTTCGTCGGACGGGTGATCAGCGCTCGACGACGACGTCGCGGGTCCCCCTACGCCCGACAATGCGTAGGTGGTCACCGTCAACTCGGCCTGGGGGCTCCGGCTGCAGCACGCCCAGTCCTCCCAGTCCGGAATCCGGCTGCTCCGGAGCATCCCTGGTGCCGACGTCCTCCAGGGGTACGTCGTCGGCGTCGGCCGTAAGTGGGTGCTCTTGGCAGGTCTCTCCGGCGCACGTCTCGACGGCTTCGCCGCGGTCCGCGTCCGAGACGTCGCACGGATCCAGCCGATGCCCGCGGGGTCCTTCCCCCAGAAGGTGGCCGAGGCAGCGGGGACATGGCCGCCGAGTGCGCCGGCCACCGCGATCGACCTCGACCGGACCCGCGGACTGATCGAGACGGCCCACGTCGACGCCACCCTGGTCACTCTGCACATCGAGGACCAGGACCCGGAGGTCGGCTTCATCGGAGTCCCCACTCGCTACTCCGACCGCAACGTGTGGCTGCAGGAGGTGACCCCGCAAGCGGTCTGGGACGGCACCGTGTCGCAATGGCGCTTCTCCGAGCTCACTCGAGTCGACTTCGACAGCGACTATGAGAACGACCTGCTCCTGGTCGCTGGTCCCCCACCAAGCCACTGACGCAACGCACTGCCGCACGTAACCACCGCAGCCCAGGGCGCTACGTTCGCGCCGTGCGCATCCTGTCCGTGAATGCCTGGGGCGGGGTGATGCTCGACGAGCTGACGGCCTGGCTACCCACCGTCGACGCGGACGTGGTGTGCCTGCAGGAGATGACCCGGACGCCGGGCCTGCGCGGGTGGACGCGGTTCGAGGACGCGGCGCGCACGCTCCCGCAGCGGGCCGACCTGGTGGCAGACGTCGGCGCGGCGCTCCCCCGGCACGTCCCGTGGTTCACGGTGAGCGACAGCGGTCCCGTGCGCGACGACGCGGGTCGGGTGCACCGCCAGCAGTTCGGCCTCGCCGTGTACACCCACGAGAACCTGGCCGTGGTGGCGACCAGGAGCACTCACGTGCACGGCTCCTACCGGGACCACGGCGCGACGTGGCCGCACAGCGGTCGGCCACGCGCCGCCCAGGTCCTTCGCCTCGTCGACCCGACGACGGGCGAGGCCACGACCATCGGGCACCTGCACGGCCTGCGGGACGAGGACGGCAAGGCCGACTCCCCCGCCCGCCGTGCTCAAGCGGAACGGCTGGCAGGTCTCGTGGTCGACGTCCGGGAACCCGGTGACCGGACGGTCGTCTGCGGCGACCTGAACGTGCTCCCGACCAGTGAGACCTTCGCTGTCCTCGGTCGGCTCGGGCTCACCGACCTGGTCGGTGACGCGGACACCCGCACCTCTCGGTACGCCAAGCCGGTCCGTCACGCCGGCTACGTGCTCGTCTCCGACCCCGACGCCGTCCGCCGCTTCGAGGTGGTCCGCTCCCCCGAGGTCTCCGACCACCGGCCGCTCCTGCTGGACCTGTGAGCGGGACCGGACGTCACGCGCTCGTGAACCCGCGGAGCCGGCGGTTGGGCTGGAGCAGGAGCACCCCCTCGGGCGCGAGCGCCACGAGGAGGAGCGCTCCCTTGACCCACCAGGACGAGGGCACCAGTGCAGCGCCTGCCACGGCCGACCCCGCGCCGACGGCTCGGGCCCAGTGCGCACCACCGGGCAGCACGGTCGGTCGACCGGACCACATGGCGAGGCGCTCCCCGGGGTTGGCTCGCGTCAGTCTGCGCCCGGCGCGCAGGCTCAGCACCGCGCCCCAGGCGACCAGCGCGAGTCCTACGGCACCCGTGCTCACCGGTCGGGGGCGGTGAGGAACGTGCGCAGCGCCGAGACGAACGCCTCCGGCTGCTCGGAGTGCACCCAGTGGCCCGCCCCGCGGATCGTCACCTGCATCGTGCGCGGGAACAGCTCGCGCATCCGCGGTGCGTGCTCGTCCTTGATGTAGTCGGACCGGTCCCCCGCCACCCACAGCACGGGCCGGTCGAAGACGAGGTCGTCGACGTCGGGGAACCCCGCGATCGTGGGCAGGTCCCGGCGCAGCAGCTCGAGGTTGGCCTGCCAGCGGAAGCCGCCGTCGTGCGAGCGCAGGTTCTGCAGCAGGAAGCCGCGGACGCGCTCGTCGTCGATCGGGCCGCGCAGCTGCTCGTCGGCGTCCCCGCGACGCTCCAGGGACGACAGGTCGAGCGCGGCGAGGCTGCCGAGCAGGTGCTCGAACTCCCCCGTCGACCCGCCGGCGACGGGGGCGATGTCGGCGACGACGAGGCGGTCCACGAGGTCGGGGTGGCGCAGGGCGAGGACCATCGCGACCTTCCCGCCCATCGAGTGCCCGACGACGTGCACCCGGCCGTCGGCGGCGAAGCCGGAGCGCAGGTGGTCGGCGACGGCGTCGGCCATGTCCGCGTAGTCGACGGCGTCCGTCCAGGCGGACCGGCCGTGGTTCGGCAGGTCGACCAGCAGGGAGCGCAGCTCTGGCTGCAGCGCCTTGGCGACCTGGGTGAAGTTGCGGCCCTGGCCGAACAGGCCGTGGAGGAAGACGACCGGCTCGCCGTCCTCGCCGATCGTCCGGGAGTGGATGGTCTGCTCGGCGGTGCTCACGGCAGCACCCTAAGCAGGGCCGTGCGCGCGACGGTCACAGGCCGCGGCGCAGCCGGTCGAGGACGGCGCGCGGGTCGCCGACCAGGTCCTCCCCCACTGCGGTCACCACCGTCCGCGAGTCGTCGACGGCGTCCTCGCCGTCGTCCCCGGCCTCGAGCTGATCCTCGAACGGCGCCGGGCCGTCCGTGTCGCCCGACGGGCTTTCTCCTGGCGTGTCGTCGCCCGGCGGGTCGCCGACGGGCGACGCGGCGCGGTCGGTCCGCCACGCCGTGACCGCGGCGACGAGCCGGGCGTAACGCCGCGCGTCGGTGGGGTCGCTCAACCAGGCGTCGGCGGCCACGGCGACGCGTTCGTCGGACGACACCGCCGGCTCACTCCTGGCCGGCGGTGACCCTGGCGGCGGCGGCGACGACGTCCACGAGGTTGCCCGTCCGCTCGAACGTCTGCCGCTGGAACCTCGCCCCGGTCCCCCGCCGCAGCACCTCCTCGAGCCGCTCGTCGACGAGCTTGTCGTCCCCGCTCTCCTGCAGGGCGGGCCGCACGTGGTCGACCAGAGCCTCCAGCACCTCGCGCGCGGGTCGCGGACCGCAGTGCTCCGGGTGCAGCAGCTCGCCGTCGACGCCGCTGCGCCCGGCCCGCCAGTCCGCCAGGCGCAGCAGCGACGTCGGGACGTCGGGGACCGGCTCCCCCGCCGCCCACTCGCGCGCCGCCGTCTCGACCAGGCCGCGGGCGAGGGCGGCGATCAGCACCGTGTCGCGCGGGTTCATGCAGACGTCGGCCGCGCGCAGCTCGACCGTCGGGTAGCGGTGCGAGGCGCGGGCGGTGAAGTAGACCATCCCCTCGTCGAGCAGGACGCCGGTGGCGAGCATCCGCTGGACGGCGCTGCGGTACGCCTCGGCCGAACCGAAGACGTCCGTCGGCCCTGCGGACGGCCACCGGGTCCACACCTGGGACCGGAAGCTCTCGTAGCCGGTGTCCCGGCCCTGCCAGAACGGGGAGTTGGCGCTGAGGGCCAGCAGGGACGGCAGCCAGACGCGGATGCGGTCGATGACGGCGACCGCCTCCTCCTCGGAGTCGATCGAGACGTGCACGTGCAGGCCGCAGGTGAGCTGCTCGTCCGTGGTGACCCCGAAGCGCTCCGCCATCTCCTGGTAGCGCTCGACGTCGGCCAGCCGGGGCGAGACCTGCGTCGGCGCCGTACCCACCGCAGCGATCTTGGCGCCGGCCCGCTGCGCGGCCGCCAGGGCGCGGGCCCGCCACTCGACGACCTCGTGCTCCAGCGCGCCGAGGTCGGTGTGCGGCTTGGTGTCGGTCTCCACCTGCTGCTGCTGCAGCTCGCCCTCCAGCGCACCGCCCGGGTCGCCGTCCGGTGGTTGCTCACCGTCCTCCCGGACCGTCTCGTCGTGCGCGGCGGCCTCCTCCGCGCGACGCAGGACCGCGCCGGCCAGGGCCCGCGGACGGCCCGTCGCGACGTCGACCAGCAGCAGCTCTTCCTCGACTCCGATGCTTCGCACCGAGGCAGTCTGGAGTACGCGTGGCGTCGCCGCTCGTCGGGAACCGAGCCGCCCGGGGACAAGGTCAAGGGCTTGCTCGCCCAGAGGTCAAGGTTCTACGCTTGTCGAATGCGTACAGGTGAGTGGCTGGTGGTCCTGACGATCGACCAACGCGCCTCCCGCACGAGCACCGACCAGGTCGACTCCCTCCTGACCGCACTCAACTCCCCCGCGCTCGCGACGGCACGCGTCCTCGACTTCGAGCGCACCGCCGGTGACGAGGCGCAAGGGGTCCTGCGCGATCCGCTGGCCGCCGTCCGGATCTGCCTCGACCTGGCCGCCGACGGCACCTGGAGCACCGGTCTGGGTCTGGGCGGCGTGCGCACCCCTCTGCCGCGGAGCACCCGCGCCGCGCACGGCCAGGCCTTCGAGCTCGCGCGTGCGGCCGTCGACCGGGCGAAGGACGTGCGGGAGGGGTTGGCGGTCGAGGGTCCCGACCCGAGGGCCGCGGCCGACGCGGAGGCGGTCCTGCGCCTCTTGGCGGCGGTCGTGCAGCGACGCTCGGACGCCGGCCGGGAGGTCGCGCAGCTGCTCGCCGCCGGCCTGACGCAGACCGAGGTCGCCGAGCGCCTGGGCATCTCCAAGCAAGCGGTCAGCCAGCGGGTGCTCGCGGGACTCGTGCAGCACGAGCACGCCGCGCACCCAGGTGCCGCAGCGCTCCTGCGCGCGGCCGCCGGCTCCACCGACTGACGCCACAGGCCCGTCCTGGCGTGGCTTGACGCTGACCACGTCAAGCCCTCTGGCTTGCCCAGGCAGGAGCCCCCGCCGGTCCGCAGGGCGTAGGGCATCCTCGTCGCCGTGACCGCCGTGCTGATGACGATCTCCACGCTGCTCGCCGCGCCCGCCTGGTGGGTCGGTCGGCGCACGAGCGCGTGGGTGCTCCCCCTGCTCGCCGCGGTCGCGCTGGCCGGAGCCGCGCTCGCCCAGGTGGTCCCCGCCGACCTGCCAACCGCCCCCGGTGCGCTCACGGCCGTGGTCGGGGTCGTCGTCGCCGTCGTGGGTGGTGGTCCCGTCACCGTGGCGGTGCTCCGAACCGTCTCCGGGCGCACCGACCTCAACGAACCGGGCCGCCACGAGGCCCCGTCGTCCGCGGGCGGGGACATCGAGGCGGCCGGTGAGGTCCTGCGCGGAGGAGCCTGGATCGGGGCGCTGGAGCGCGCGGCGATCGTCGCGACCCTGGCGACGGGGTGGCCGGAGGGGCTGGCCGTCGTCCTCGCGGTCAAGGGCCTCGGGCGCTACCCCGAGCTCCGTCAGCCCGGTGCCGCCGAGCGGTTCATCATCGGCACCTTCACCAGCGTCCTGTGGGCGGCGGCGTGCGCCGGGGTCATCAGCCTGGCGCTGGCGTGAGTCCCGCGCCGCGACGCGGTGCGCTCCGACGCAGCCACCAGACCCCGACCAGGGGCAGCACCAGCGGCACGAAGCCGTAGCCCCGACCGAACCGCGACCAGACCGTGGCCTGCGGAAAGAGCTCGGGAGCGAGCAGGCTGAAGGTCCCCACGCCCACGACCCCCACGAGCTCCACGAGGACGGCGGCCCAGGCGACCCGGCGCGACACCGGGCCGCGACCCGCGATCGCCACCGTCGCCACCACGTACACACCGGCCGCGAACGCCGACAGCGAGTAGGCCAGCGGCGCGCTGTCCAGGTCGGTGGCGAGCTGGACGCCGGCCCGTGCCGACGCGGACAGCGCGAAGACCGCGTACACGGCGACCAGCAGGCGCCCGGGTCCGCTCGCGCGACCGTCGGCGGGTTCGCCCGGCGCGGTGCTCACGACCAGACCTGCAGCATCCGCAGCACCACCACGACGCAGGCGACGCAGGCGACCGCGATGACGCCGTTGCCCCACCGGCTGCGGTCGGCGATGCCCCACAGCACGCCTGCGGGGAGCAGCACCACCGAGGCGACGAGGTACCCGGCGAACGTCACCGCCCCCACGTCCTGGTCCGTGCGCGCGAGCTGCACCGCCCCGACGAGCGCCTGCACCACCAGCACGGCCTCCGTGCCGACGAGCGCGGCGAGCTGCGGGCCGGACGGCCTGCTCCCCCGCACGGCGCCGACCAGCGCCCACCCCGCCAGCACCAGGCAGGCGGTCACCGTCACCCACGCCAACGCCGAGACCACGTCGGGAGGATAGGTGCGCCGTCCCGCTCTGCGGTCGTCAGGGTCGTGCCCGCGGGAGCGTGCGTAGGGTCGCCGGGTGAGCACCGCACCGACGCTGGTCCTGGTCCGCCACGGCAGGACGGAGTGGTCCGCGGCCGGGCGCCACACCGGGCGGACCGACGTGCCGCTGGACGCCGACGGGGAGGCGCAGGCGGCCCGGCTCGAGCCCCTGCTGGCGGGGCTGGGCATCGTCCACGTGCGCGTCAGCCCGCTGCAGCGCGCACGCCGCACGGCCGAGCTGGCCGGGTTGGTCGCGCCCGGCGACGCACGCGGTGGCGAGGTCGCCGTCGACGACGACCTGGCCGAGTGGGACTACGGCGCCTTCGAGGGCCTGACGACACCGGAGATCCGGCGCCAGGAGGAGGACCCGGCGTGGCAGGTGTTCGCTGCCGGGGTGCGTCCGGGCGGTCCTGGGCAGTCCCCGGGTGAGAACGTGCACTCCGTCGCCGACCGCGCCCGCAGCGTCCTGGGGCGGGTACGCGAGCCGCTGGAGCGCGGACCGGTCGCGCTGGTCGGGCACGGTCACGCGCTGCGTGTGCTCACCACCGCCTGGCTCGGGCTGCCGCCCGACGCCGGGGCGATGCTCGAGCTGTCCCCGGGGTCGGTCAGCGTGCTGTCGTCGCACCACGGGGTGGCGACGATCCGCAGCTGGAACCACGTGCCCGCGACGGCCTGAGGCGCCGGGCGCGCATCGGTCGCCGCCTGTCACCCGTCCACCTCTGCGGTCACCGACAGTGCTCGACCCTCGACTTCAGGTGATCAAACTCGGCACCGCCGGTCACTGTCGGTCGAAACCCGCACTACCGGACGTGATTCATCGCGTCGTTGGTGACACACAGCGCACTCCACCGCTTAGGCTCGCGCCTCGTGGGACGACACTCGACTGCTCGCAGAGCCCGGCCGAAGCTGCCCTGGTGGGCGGCCACGCTCGCCGGCGCCACGGTCCTCGCCCTGGTCGCCGTCCTCGGCGTCCCCGCGCTGCGGGGCGGGGACCGTGCCGGTGCGGCGGAGGGCTGTCGCCCGACCTCGGCCGTGCGCCTCGTGGTCTCGCCGGACATCGCCCAGGTCGTCGGCGAGCTCCTCGCCGAGCCCGTTCCGTTCGGTGAGGACCAGTGCACCCGCGCCGCGCTGCGCACCGTCGAGCCGGTGCAGGCGGCGTCCAGCCTGACGACGCTCGACGCGAGCGCGCTGCCCCACCTGTGGATCCCGGACTCGAGCCTGTGGCTCGGCCGTGCCGGCGAGGTGCCGGTGGAGCCGGTGGGCTCGTTCGCCACCTCCCCCGTCGTCATCGGCACCAGCCGTGAGGCGGCGGACGAGCTCGGCTGGGTCACCGCCTCCCCGAGCTGGGCCGAGGCCGCGCGGTCCGGGCGCCAGCTGGCGGTGCCGGACCTCATCAGCTCCGCCGAGGGCATCGCCGCCCTCGCCGCCATCCGCGCCTCCCTCGGCGGTGACGAGGACGCCGACAACGCCGTCGTCCAGGCGGTCGTGGCCGCCCGGCGCGGTGAGGTCCCCACCGCCGCGCAGGCGCTGACCCTGGCCGCGGACGGCGGCGCCAGCGCACCGCTCGTGCCGCTGTCCGAGCGCGACGTGCACCTGATGAACCGCTCCCGGCAGGAGTCGCGGCTGATGGCCGTGTACCCCTCCGATGGGTCGCCGTACCTGGACTACCCGGTCATCAAGGTCGGCGCCCAGGACAAGACGCCCCCCGAGGCCGTGGCCGCCGTCGTCCAGGCGCTGGCCAGCGACAAGGCGAAGGAGGCCGCGCGCCTCGCGGGCTTCCGTGACGTCGCCGGGACGTCGGCGACCGGGACCTCGACCGAGGGCACCCAGGCTCCGGCGCCGCAGGCGCTGGCGACGGACCCGCAGGACGTCGCCGCGATGCTCTCGCGCCTCTCCAGCCTCTCCGCGCCCTCGCGGGTCCTGACCGTCTACGACGTGTCGACGTCCATGGCCGCCACCGACGGCGGCCGCCAGACCCGGATCGAGCTCGCCCGGGACGCCGCGAAGTCCGCACTGGCGGTGTTCCCCGACAACAGCCGCCTCGGCGCCTGGGTGTTCGCCTCCCGGATGCAGGGCGACCAGGACTGGGCGGAGCTCAGCCCGACCCGCGAGCTCACCGAGGAGGTCAACGGCGTCACCCAGCGCGAGTACCTCGCCGGTGTGCTCGACACGTTGCCGGACCGCCTGACGCCCGGCGGGACCTCGCTGTACGACACGACCCTGGCCGCCTTCCGGCACATGCAGCAGACCTACGACGAGGAGGCCGTCAACACGCTGACGGTCATCACCGACGGCAAGAACGAGGACAGCACCGGGATCCAGCTCGAGCAGCTGCTGTCCACGCTCGCCGCCGAGCAGGACCCGGACCGCCCGATCATCATCGTGACGATCGGACTGGGTCCGGACGCCGACGACCAGGCGCTGTCGCAGATCGCGACGCAGAACGGCGCGCAGCACTTCCAGGCGGACGACCCGAACGACCTGCAGAACGTGCTGTTCGAGATGCTGCGGCGCAGGAGCTGAGCACCCGGGTGCCGGCCCTGCGCCCGACGCCGACGGCGCCCTCCCCTGCACCAGGGGTGGGCGCCGTCGGCGCGTCAGCCGGTGGGTGAGCCAGCCGGTCGGTGAGTCAGCCGGTCAAGCGGCGAGGGGTGCCCGGGCCGGTGGTCGCCGACAGGTCCGCGAGCATCGTGTGCCGGTCGCGGGTGGCCACGAGCAGCGCGGGGTCGAGGTCGGCCACGACGACGTCCTCCTGCCCCGCGCGGGCGCGGCCCAGAGCGCGGGACTCGGGGTCGAGGACGGCGCTGCCGCCGCCGAAGCAGTAGGGCTCGGGCCCGCCCACGGCGTCGGCCAGGACGACGAAGAGCCCGTTCTCCACCGCCCGGGCGCGGTAGTACACGTCCCGTCGGTGCTCGGCGCCGACGCGGTAGGCCGACGAGCACGCGTAGACGTGGGCCCCGTGCTGCGCGTACCCGCGGGCGTGCTCGGGGAAGCAGCCGTCGTAGCAGACCGCCAGACCGACCAGCCAGCCGTCGAGGTCCAGCACGGTCCCGCGGCACCCGGCGGTGAACAGCGCCGTCTCCTCGGGCGGGCACAGGTTCTGCTTGCGGTAGGCCTCGCGGACGCCACCGTCGGCGGCGACTACGAGCGTGGACAGGTGCCGCGCGCCGTCCGGTGCGCGGACGGCGGCCCCGACGAGCACCACGCTGCCGGCGGTCCGCGCCGCGCCGCGCAGGGCCTCGAGGCGGGTGTCGGTGACCTCCCCGTCGGCGTCGGCGTCCACGTCCGCGTCGGGGTGCGCCGCCAGGGTCGGTGGGTGGTACCCGGGCAGGAAGAGCTCCGGCAGGACGACGAGGCGGGCGCCGCCCGCACCGGCCCGGGCCACGAGCCGCGCCGCCGTCGCGACGTTCCGGGCGACGTCCCCGGGGACGGCGACGGCCTGCGCCGCCGCCACCCTCAGCGGTGTGGACGGAACCGGCGCCCCCGCGGTCACCTCCCGTCCTGCGTCTCGACGACGAGGACGAGGTCACCTCCCTCGACCTGCTGCACGGGCCCGAGCGCGACACGGGCGACGCGGCCCGCCACGGGGCTGGTGATCGACGCCTCCATCTTCATCGCCTCGATGGTCGCCACCGTCGCACCGGCCTCGACCCGGTCGCCCTCGGACACCTTGAGGCTGACCACGCCGGCGAACGGTGCCGGCACGTGCCCCGGCCGGCTCGGGTCCGCCTTCTCCGCGGCCTTCACGTCCACCGTGACGCCGCGGTCGCGGACCTGCACCGGGCGCAGCTGCCCGTTGAGCGTGCACATCACCGTGCGCATGCCGCGCTCGTCGGCGTCGCCGACGGCCTCGAGCCCGGTGATGAGCTTGACCCCGCGCTCCAGGGTCACGACGTGCTCGTCGCCGGGCCGCAGGCCGTACAGGTAGTCGATCGTGTCGAGGACGGAGACGTCGCCGTACGTCTCGCGCACCGTCGCGAGCTCGGCCGCCGGACCGGGGAAGAGCAACCGGTTCAGGGCGTCCCGGCGCACCGGGCCCTGCTCCTGCAGGGCGGGGCGCTCCTCCGGTGGCACCTCGGCCTGGCGGACGGGGACGTTGCGTCCCTGCAGCGCCTTGGTCCGGAACGGCTCGGGCCAGCCGCCGGGCGGGTCGCCGAGCTCGCCGGACAGGAAGCCGATGACGCTGTCGGGGATGTCGAAGGACTGCGGGTCGTCGGCGAACGCGACCGGGTCGGCGCCGGCGGCCACGAGGTGCAGGGCCAGGTCACCGACCACCTTCGAGGACGGCGTGACCTTGACGAGCCGGCCGAGGATGCGGTCGGCGGCGGCGTACATCGCCTCGATCTGCTCGAACTTCTCACCCAGGCCCAGGGCGATCGCCTGCTGGCGCAGGTTGGACAGCTGGCCGCCGGGGATCTCGTGGTCGTAGACCCGGCCGGTCGGGCTGGGCAGCCCGGACTCGAACGGGGCGTACACGCGGCGGACCGCCTCCCAGTACGGCTCGAGGTCCATCACGGCGCGCAGGTCCAGCCCCGTGTCGCGCGGGGTGTGCGCGAGCGCCGCGACGAGCGCGGACGCCGGGGGCTGGCTGGTGGTGCCGGCCATCGAGGCGGTGGCGACGTCCACGGCGTCGACGCCGGCGTCGACGGCGGCCAGCAGGGTGGCGAGCTGGCCGCCGGCGGTGTCGTGGGTGTGCAGGTGCACGGGCAGGTCGAACCGCTCGCGCAGCGCGGTCACGAGCGTGCGGGCGGCGGGCGGTCGCAGCAGGCCGGCCATGTCCTTGACGGCGAGGACGTGCGCGCCGGCGTCGACGACCCGCTCGGCGAGCCGCAGGTAGTAGTCCAGCGTGTACAGGGACTCGTCGGGGTCCGTGAGGTCGCCGGTGTAGCAGACGGCGACCTCGGCGACGGCGGTACCGGTCTCGCGGACGGCCTCGATCGCCGGGCGCATCTGGTCGACGTCGTTGAGGGCGTCGAAGACGCGGAACACGTCGACGCCGGTCGCGGTCGCCTCCTGCACGAACGCCCGGGTGACCTCGGTGGGGTACGGCGTGTAGCCGACGGTGTTGCGCCCGCGCAGGAGCATCTGCAGGCAGAGGTTGGGCATCGCCTCGCGGAGCCGGGCGAGGCGGTCCCAGGGGTCCTCGCCGAGGAAGCGCAGGGTGACGTCGTACGTCGCGCCGCCCCAGCACTCCACGCTGAGGAGCTCCGGGGTGGTGCGGGCCACGTGCGGGGCCACGGCCAGCAGGTCGCGGGTGCGCACCCGGGTGGCCAGCAGCGACTGGTGGGCGTCGCGGAACGTGGTGTCGGTGACGGCCACGGCCTGCTGGGCGCGCAGCGCAGCGGCGAACCCCTCAGGGCCCAGCTCGAGCAGGCGCTGGCGTGAGCCGTCCGGTGGCGCGGTCTCCAGGTCCGCCGCGGGCAGCTTGGTGGCGGGGTCGAGGTCGACCGGGGCGTCGCCGTGGGGCTTGTTGACCGTCACGTCGGCGAGCCACGTGAGCAGCTTGGTGCCCCGGTCGGCGGACGTGCGTGCCGACAGCAGGTGCGGGCGCTCGTCGATGAAGGACGTCGCGAGGTCGCCGTCGATGAACGCCGCCTCGTCGAGCACCGCCTGCAGGAAGGGGATGTTCGTGTGGACGCCGCGGATGCGGAACTCGGCCAGGGCCCGCCGGGCGCGCCGGACGGCGGTCGGGAAGTCCCGGCCCCGGCAGGAGAGCTTGACCAGCATCGAGTCGAAGTGCGCGCTGATCTCGGCGCCGGTCGCGGCGGTGCCGCCGTCCAGCCGCACGCCGGCGCCGCCCGCCGACCGGTAGGCGGTGATCCTGCCGGTGTCGGGGCGGAAGCCGTTGGAAGGGTCCTCGGTGGTGATGCGGCACTGCAGGGCGGCGCCGTTGACGCGGATGGTGTCCTGGCTGAGCCCGAGGTCGGCCAGGGTCTCCCCCGACGCGATCCGCAGCTGGGACTGGACGAGGTCGACGTCGGTGACCTCCTCGGTCACCGTGTGCTCGACCTGGATGCGGGGGTTCATCTCGATGAACACGTGCTGGCCCGCCCGCGGGCCGGTGGTCTCGACGAGGAACTCGACGGTGCCGGCGTTGACGTAGCCGAGCTCGCGGGCGAACCGGACGGCGTCGGCGCACAGCGCGTCGCGCAGCGCCGGGTCGAGGTTCGGGGCGGGCGCGATCTCGACGACCTTCTGGTGGCGGCGCTGCACCGAGCAGTCCCTCTCGAAGAGGTGCACGGTCTCGCCGGTGGCGTCGGCGAGGACCTGAACCTCGACGTGCCGGGGGCGCTGGACGGCCTGCTCGAGGAAGACGGTCGCGTCGCCGAAGGCGCCCTCCGCCTCGCGCATGGCGGTGGCCAGGGCGTCGGGGAGCTCGGCGGGGGTGTCGACGCGGCGCATCCCGCGGCCACCGCCACCGGCGACGGCCTTGACGAAGACGGGGAAGCCGACGTCATCGGCGGCGGCGAGCAGGGTGTCGACGTCCGCGGAGGGGGCGCTGGAGCGCAGGGTGGGGATGCCCGCGGCGCGGGCGGCCTCCAGGGCGCGGACCTTGTTGCCGGCCAGGGTCAGGACCCGGGCGTCGGGGCCGACGAAGGTGATGCCGGCGTCGGCGCACGCCTGCGCGAGGTCGGGGTTCTCGGACAGGAAGCCGTACCCGGGGTAGACGGCGTCGGCGCCGCACTCGACGGCGACCCGGACGATCTCGGCGACGTCGAGGTAGGCCCGGACCGGGTGGCCCTTCTCGCCGATGAGGTAGGACTCGTCGGCCTTGATCCGGTGGACGGCGTTGCGGTCCTCGTGGGGGAAGACGGCGACGGTGCGGGCGCCGAGCTCGTAGGCGGCGCGGAAGGCGCGGACGGCGATCTCGCCGCGGTTGGCGACCAGGACCTTGCGGAACACCGGGACCTCCTGGGGGCGTCGGACGACGGCGCGCAGCCTAGTGGGCCGTCCCGAGTGGTGGGACCGTGGTCCCGTAGGGCGGGACGGCGGTCACTCCCCCGGGACCTGCCAGGTGTGCACGGGCTCGTTGCCGTGCATGCCCTCGCAGTAGCGCTCCAGCATGCCCGCCAGGGCGCTGGCGCGGTCGGCGCCGCGCTGCTGCAGCGCGCGGACGGTGTCGACCTGCCAGGACGCGCCGGTGCGGCCGCTCTTGGCGCGGGCCTCGATGACCCCCAGGTAGCGCTCGCGGACCTCCGCGGCGACGCCCCAGCGCTCGAGGCCCTCGTGGGCCATCGGCAGGAGCCGGCGCAGCACGAGCTCGTCCGGGGTGACCTCGCCCAGGCCGGGCCAGTAGACGCGGGCGTCGACGCCGCGGCGGGCGCACTCGCGGAAGTTCTCCTCGGCCGTCGCGAAGGCGAGCTTGGACCACGCGGGCCGGTCCTCCTCGGCGAGGACGCGGACGGCGCCGTAGTAGAAGGCGGCGTTGGCCATCACGTCCACGACGGTGGGCCCGGCGGGCAGCACGCGGTTCTCCACGCGCAGGTGCGGCCGTCCGTGCACGACGTCGTAGACGGGACGGTTCCACCGGTAGACGGTGCCGTTGTGCAGCCGCAGCTCCTGCAGCCGCGGGGTGCCGCCGTCCTCGAGGACCGCGACGGGGTCCTCGTCGGTCACCTCGGGCAGCAGGGACGGGAAGTACCGGACGTTCTCCTCGAAGAGGTCGAAGATCGAGGTGATCCAGCGCTCCCCGAAGAAGACGCGCGGTCGCACCCCCTGGTTCTTCAGCTCCTGGGGGCGGGTGTCGGTCGCCTGGGCGAAGAGCTCGACGCGCGTCTCCGCCCACAGCTCCCGGCCGAAGAAGTACGGCGAGTTGGCGCCGATCGCGAGCTGCGGGCCGGCCAGGAGCTGGGCGGCGTTCCAGTACGGGGCGAAGCGCGAGGGCGACACCTGCAGGTGCAGCTGGACGCTGGTGCAGGCCGACTCGGGCGCGATGGTGGTCGAGTAGGTCGCCAGCCGCTCCACGCCCTGGATGTCGATGAACAGGTCCTCGCCCCGGGAGGAGAAGATGGAGTCGTTCAGCGCCGCGTACCGGGCCGACTCGCTCATCCAGGCGCCGGCGAAGGTGTCCGGCATGACGGTCGGCAGGATGCCGATCATCACGATGTGGGCGCCCGACTCGTTCGCCTTGGCCTCGGCGGTGTTGAGGCTCTGGCGGAGGTCCTCCTCGAGCTCGAGCGCCGAGCGACCGGGGAGGGGGCGCGGCTCGACGTTGAGCTCGATGTTGTAGGCGCCGAGCTCGGTCTGGTAGCCGGGGTCGGCGATCCGCTCGAGCACCGCCTTGTTGACCATGGTCGGCTGGTAGTCCTCGTCGACCAGGTTGAGCTCGATCTCCAGTCCGGTCAGGGGCCGGTCGCTCTCGAACCCCCCGGAGCGCAGCATCCGCTCGAACACGTCGAGGCACAGCTGGACCTTCTCGCGGTACTGCTGGCGCTGCTCGCGGGAGAACTGGCTGCCAGCGACCTCGTCACCCATCCGCCACCCCTGTCCTCGGTCGGACCGCCGGCGCGTCGCCCGCGGTGCCGACCGGCGTGGGGTGAGTCCACCACACGCGGCGTGAGGCGGCCAGGGCTGAGCGGACGGTGGTCGCGCCGCGGCGCGTCACCGCCGCGCGGTCGGTGGGCGCTCCTAGCCTTCGGCACGTGAGGATCCTGCACACGTCCGACTGGCACCTCGGCCGGTCCTTCCACCGCGTGGGCCTGCTGGACGAGCAGGCCCGCTTCCTGGATCACCTGGCCGACGTCGTCCGCCGCGAGGCCGTCGACGTCGTCGTGGTCGCCGGCGACGTCTACGACCGGGCGCTGCCCTCCGTCGACGCCGTGCAGGTGCTCGACGACGGGTTGGACGCGCTGCTGGACACCGGCGCCCGGGTCCTGGTCACGAGCGGCAACCACGACTCGGCGACGCGCCTCGGCTTCGGCGCGAACCGCAGCGCCAGGGCCGGTCTGCACCTGCGCACGGCCCTCGCCCAGGCCGACCGGCCGCTCGTCCTGGAGGACGGGCACGGGCCCGTGGCCCTCTACGGCCTGCCCTACCTCGAGCCGTCCCTGGTCGCCGACGAGCTCGGTTGCGCCCGCTCGCACCCGGCCGTGCTGGGCGCGGCGCTGGACCGGGTCCGCGCGGACCTCGCCGGACGCCCGGGGGCGCGGGCCGTGGTGGCCGCGCACGCCTTCGTCGTCGGCGGCCAGGGCAGCGACAGCGAGCGCGACATCAGCGTGGGTGGCGTGTCGTCGGTGCCGTCGGAGGTGTTCGACGGCGTCGACTACGTCGCGCTGGGGCACCTGCACGGGCCGCAGCGGCTGGCGGAGCACGTGCGCTACAGCGGCTCGCCGCTGGCGTACTCGTTCTCGGAGCGCGACCACCGCAAGGGCTCCTGGCTCGTGGAGCTGGAGGCGGGCGGGGTCACCCGCGTCGACCATGTGCCGGCGCCGGTCCCGCGCCCGCTCGCTGCGTTGCGCGGCACGCTCGAGGAGGTGTTGGGCGACCCCGCCCTGGCGGTGCACGAGGGCTCCTGGTGCCAGGTGACGCTGACGGACGCGCGGCGGCCGGCCGAGCCGATGGAGCGGCTGCGTGCGAGGTTCCCGCACGTGCTGTCCCTGGTGCTCGAGCCGCAGGGCGGTGCCGACGCCGCAGGCGGGTACGCCGAGCGGGTGCGGGGTCTGGACGACGTCGGCCTGTGCTGCTCGTTCCTGGAGCACGTGCGCGGTGAGGGACCGGACGAGCGCGAGGCGGCGCTGCTGCGCCAGGGGCTGGAGGCGGTCCGGGTGGCCGCGGACGCGGAGTCGCCGACGGCCGGGCCGGAGGTGGCCGCGGGCAGGCGCGCGGGCGGGCGAGCCGGTGCGTCGGGGCGCGGGGACGCGGCGGACCGTGCGGTGGGGGCGGCGTGAGGCTTCACGGCCTGCAGGTGCAGGCGTTCGGGCCGTTCGCCGACCGCCAGCAGGTGGACCTGGCCGCGCTGGGCGGCCACGGGCTGTTCCTGCTGCACGGGCCGACCGGTGCCGGCAAGACCAGCGTCCTGGACGCGGTGTGCTTCGCCCTGTACGGCCGGGTCCCGGGGGCGCGCGCCGGCTCGACCCGGCTGCGCAGCGACCACGCTCCAGAGGGTCTGGCGCCGGAGGTCGTGGTGGACCTGACGGTCGGCGGGCGACGCCTGGAGGTGACGCGCTCCCCCGCGTGGGAGCGGCCGAAGAGGCGCGGTGCGGGGACGACGACGCAGCCGGCGCGCACGCTCGTCCGCGAGCACGTGGACGGGGGGTGGCGCCCCGTCACCCACCGCAACGACGAGGCGGCTCAGCTGCTCACCGACCTGCTGGGGATGGGTCTGGAGCAGTTCACCAAGGTGGTCCTGCTGCCGCAGGGCGACTTCGCCGCCTTCCTGCGGGCTCCCGCGGAGGAGCGCCTGCCGCTGCTCGAGCGGCTGTTCGGCACCGACCGGTTCGGCGACCTCGAGGACTGGCTCGGGCGGCGCCGTCGCGACCTCGCGGCCGCCGTCGAGCGGCACGACGCCGAACGCGACCGCCTGCTCAGCCGCCTCGACGAGGCGCTGCGAGCCGTGGACGCCGGTGGCCTCGGAGCCCCGGGCGGAGGACCGCCCGGCGGCCCGGACGGCGCTCAGGACGCGGAGGTGGTCGCCGCCCGCGCCCTCGCGACCGCGGACGCCGCACGCCGGGCGGCGCAGCACGAGCACGCCGCCGCCGGCGACGAGGAGCAGGCCGCCCGGGACGAGCTGGCGCGCCTGCAGGGGTCCTGGGACCTCGCTCGGCTGCTGGGCGACACCGTCCACCGCCGGCGGGAGCTCGAGCACCGGGCCGCCTCGAGCGGTGACGTGCTGGCCCGGTTGCGTGCCGCCGCCCGCGCGGCGGGCGTCGCGGGCGACCTGCGTGCGGCGGACGCGGCGGCCACCGAGGTCGAGAACGCTCTGCGTTCGACCCGCGAGGCCCTCGTGGCGGTGCGCCGCTGCTCGCCCGAGGCGCAGTCGGTGGACGGGCCGGTCGATGGGTCGGTCGCCTCGGTGGCCGATGCGTTGGCCGATGAGGTGGCCGATGAGGTGGCCGATGAGGTGGCGGCTCTGCTGGTGTCGGCCGCGGAGGGTCCGGCCGGTGCCGGTGCCGGTGCCGCTTCCGACGCCCGCCGCCTCGCCGCGGAGGCGGTGCGCGGGGCGACGGCGGCGCGTGAGGCCCGTGGCGCCTCGGCCGCCGCGCAGGAGCGCGAGCAGACGCTGCCGGCGTCTCGTGCTGCGGTGCGCGACCTCGAGGAACGCTGCCACGCCGCCGCCGCGGAGCTCGCCGAGGTCGAAGCCGCACTGTCGGCCGTCGAGGCCGAGCAGGAGCGTGCACGTCGCGCCGTGCTCGCGCTGGAGCCGGTGGCTGCCAGGGCGGCGTCCGACGCGGAGCTCCTGCGGCGCGCCCGTGCCGTCCACGAGGCGGCGGTGGCGGCGCACGACCTGACGGGGCGGGTCGAGGAGGCCCGCACTCGGCTGGGGGCCGCGGTGGACGAGGCGCAGGACCGACGCCAGGAGTGGCTGGACCTGCGCGAGCGCCGGCTCGCCGGGATGTCGGCGGAGCTGGCCGCCGCGCTCGTCGACGGCGCGCCGTGCCCGGTGTGCGGGTCCGCGGAGCACCCCCGGCCCGCGTCCCCGGCCGGCGGCGGGGTCGACCAGACGACCGAGCGACGGGCCCAGGCGGCGGCGGAGTCCGCCGAGACGGCGCGACGACGTGCCGAGGAGGCGCTCGCCTCGGCGCAGCGGGACCTGGCCGTGCAGGTCACGCGCAGCGAGGGCCTGGCCGCCCCGGAGGCCGGGCATCGGGTGGCCGGCGCAGAGGCCGCCGCTGCGGAGTCGGAGGCCGCCGTCGCCGGGATGGACGCGGCGCGGGCCGACCTGGAGGGGTGCGCCCGCCGGCGGGCGGACCTCGAGCGCCGGCTCGGTGACCTGCGGGTGCGGGTCACCGGGCTGCGTGCCGCGCGGGACGGAGCGGTGGCCGCCCTCGAGGGGGACGAGGTGCTCGTCGCCGCTGCCCGAGGGGGGTGGCCCCGCGTGGTGGACCGCCGCGAGCACCTCGCCGGGCTCGCCACCGCCCTGGACCGGCTGGGTGCCGCCTGCCGTGAGATGGCAGCGGCCGTGCAGGGTGCCGAGGGGTGCCGGGTCCGCGCGGACGAGGCCGCCCGGGCCGCCGGGTTCCGGGACGCCGCCCACGCCGCCGGGGCGAGTCTCGAGGAGCACGTGCGGGACCGGATGCAGCGTGAGGTCGACGAGGTGACCGCGGACCTCGCCGCCGTCCGCGCCAGGTTGCAGGAGCCCGACCTCGCGCGGGCCGAGACGGAGCGTCGACGGAGAGCGACGAGCCGCCCCGCCGACGACGTCTCGCACGGCGACGCGGGGGTGGGTGCGTCGTGCGTCGACCTCGACGCCTGGCTCGTCGGCGCCCCGGTACGCGAGGCCCTGGATGCCGCCGGCGAGCGCTGCGCCGCCGCCGCACGCAGGTCGCGGGTCGCCGCCGGGCGGTTGGCGCTGGCCGACCAGGCGGTGGCCTCAGTCCACCTCCTCGCCGAGCAGCTCGCGGCGGCCGAGGCGGGCGCCCGGCCGCTGCGCGACGAGCACGCGGTGGTCGCCGACCTCGCCTGGTGCGCTGCGGGGACGGGCGGAGGCAACGGGCGACGGATGAGGCTGTCCTCGTACGTGCTGGCGGCCAGGTTGGAGCAGGTGGCCCGGGCGGCGACGGTGCGGTTGGCGGTGATGTCGGGTGGTCGGTACGCGCTCGTGCACACCGACGCCGCCGAGCGGGGCGGTCGGCGCGGCGGGCTCGGCCTGGCCGTGGTCGACGGGTGGACCGGGCGCACCCGCGAGACGGTCACGCTCTCCGGTGGCGAGTCCTTCCTCGCCTCGCTGGCCCTGGCGCTGGGTCTGGCCGACGTGGTGCAGGCCGAAGCGGGTGGGGCGGCGATCGAGACGCTGTTCGTCGACGAGGGCTTCGGGTCCCTGGACCCCGAGACGCTCGACGAGGTCATGGCGGTCCTGGACGGGCTGCGGGACGGGGGCCGGGCCGTCGGCGTCGTCAGCCACGTCCACGAGCTGCAGCAGCGGATCCCCGCCCGGCTGGAGGTCGTACGCACCCGGACCGGTTCGCGGCTGCGGGCGAAGGTCGCGTGAGCGGTGGTCCCGGCGCCCGCGACGCCCGTGCGGGCGACGGCGAGCCGAGGGGAGCGCCGGGAGCCCCTCGGGCGGTGGTGCTGGACCTGGACGGCGTCGTCGCCGACACCCGGCACCGGATGCACCACCTCGACCGCAGACCACGGGACTGGGACGGGTTCTTCGCGGCCGCGCCGGCCGACCCACCGCACCCCGAGGGCGTGGCGGTGGCCCGGGCCGCGGTGCAGGAGGGTCGCGTCGTCGTCTACCTGTCCGGTCGTCCGGAGCGGACCCGGGCCGACACGCTCGACTGGCTGCGGCGCCACGACCTGCCCGCCGGCGAGGTGCTGCTGCGCCCCGACGGCGACCGCCGTCCGGCCCGGGTGGTCAAGCTGGCGGAGCTGCGCAGGTTGCGCCGCCGGTACGTCCTCGACGTGCTCGTGGACGACGACCCCGAGGTGGTGGCGACGGTGCGCACCGCCCGGCCGCCGGTCGTGGCCGAGGTCGTGCTGGCGACGTGGCAGCCGAGGGACTCCCGACTGCACCGCGCCCAGGAGCGCGACGGCCGGACCTGAGCGACCAGATCGCGTGACGCCCCGTGTGACATGGGCAAAGCCCCCTGTCGCGAACGCGGGGTGCCCCTCTAGGGTCTGCGCCGTGCACCCGGGCCTGGAGCGTCTGCTGTCGGTCGTCGCCGTCGGCGCCCTGGCCCTCGCGGCGGGCAGCGCGCTGGCAGCCGGCAACTGGTACGGCATCTGGACGGCGTTCGCGGTCGACATGGACCTCGCGGCCAGCAGGGACGCCATCAGTGCGCAGGAGCGGTGGCAGTGGTGGGCGACGACGAGTCTCGCCTCGCTGGTCGTCGCCGTCGCGTGCCTGGCGGGGGTGGCGCTCCCCCGCCGCGCCGTGGCGGCCGACGACCACGGCACGGCCCTGCGACGCTGACGGCACGCAGTGGCTGGCTGACGACGAGTCCCGCACTCGCGCACCGACCGGCGGTCACGCTGGCACCCCCCGCTGGTCAGCGCACCGGTGGTGGACACTGGGCCTGTCTGCTGCTTGTCGACGAGGAGTCATCGTGCCCCAGGGAACTGTCCGCTGGTTCGACGCCGAGCGGGGGTTCGGTTTCATCGCACCCGACCAGGACGACGAGGACCTGTTCGTCCACGCGTCCGAGGTCGTCGGCGACGAGCCCACCACGCTCTTGCGGGAGGGGCAGGTGGTCACGTTCGACGTCGGCGAGAACGACCGCGGCCCGCAGGCGCGCCGCGTCCGGGTCATCGGTGACCAGCCCGCCGACGCCCTCGCGGGCCTGCTCGGCACCGTCGCGTGGTATGAGCCCGCCAAGGGGTACGGCTTCGTCAGCCCGGACGGTGGTGGGGCGGAGATCTTCCTGCACAGCTCCGCCATCGTCGGAGGCGGCGTGGTCTCGCAGGGGCAGCGGGTCGCCTTCCTCGTCGTCGACGGCGAGAAGGGTCCGCAGGCAGACCACCTGCTGCCCCTGCGGGTCGAGGCCGGCCCCGCCACCGCCCGCCCTGGCGGGTGCTCCCAGCGCGCAGGCGCCGCCGACGGTGCCGACGGTGCCGACGGTGCCGACGGGACGGTGTCCTGGTACGACGAGGACAAGGGCTTCGGCTTCATCACCCCCACGTCCGGCGGGGCCGACGTCTTCGTGCACGTGCGGGCGCTGGCCGGTGGACTCGATTCGCTGCGCGAGGGGGATCGGGTGGCGTACGACGTCGTGATGAGCGAGAAGGGGCCGCAGGCGCGCGACGCGCGCCTCGTGGGCGGATCGGCCCCCCGGGGTGCGCCCGCGGCACCCCCGACCCGCGCCCGGTCAGGGCGCCAGAGGGTCGCCGGTCGTACGGCGCGCGGTGGAGAGGGCGTCGTCGCGCGCTACGACGCCGAGCGGGGTTTCGGCTTCATCAGCCCGGACGCGGGTGGCGACGACCTGTTCGTGCACGTGTCGGTGCTGCGGGGAGCGGACGCGCTGCACCAGGGCGACCGCGTCCGGTACCAGGTCCGGCAGAGCGATCGAGGACCGCAGGCCGACCGCGTCGAGCGGCTGTGAACGGGTAGCGGGAGCGTGCGGCGACCCGTCAGCACTCGGCGCGGCCGAGCCGCCAGTAGCCCATGAACGAGACCAGGCTGCGGTCCACACCGCGCTCGGCCACGAGGTGGCGGCGCAGGGCACGCACCGCGGAGGCCTCGCCGGCGACCCAGGCGTACAGCGGGGCCCCGGTGGCCGGGTGGGCGGCATCCCACAGGACGGTCTCCTCGTCGGCCTGCTGCGCCTCGAGTTCGGCCACGTCCCCGGTGGCTGCGGCACCTCCGGAGCCGGCGAAGGGGGCAGGAGCAGGTGCGGTGCCGGGCAGCGCGAGGTCCCGCACCACGTCGACCAGGCCGGCGCCCGGCCCGGTGCCGAGGCCCGGCGCCACCTCGCTGCGCGCGGTGCCGTGCACCCGCACCCCGGGGCGGCGCGGGACGAGGTCGAGGTCCGCGCCGTGCGGGACGTCGAGCACGACGTCCGCCTCGACGTCCCCGGGCAGCCGCTCGAGGATCGCGCAGACCGCCGGCAGGGCGGTCTCGTCGCCGGCGACGAGGACGCGGGCGGTGCCCGCCGGCAGCTGCCACTCGTAGCCGCCCGTAGGCCCCCGCCACGCGGCGGACGGCGCCACGAGGACGACGCGGTCCCCGACGGCGGCGCGGCCGGCCCACGCCGACGCGGGGCCGCTGTCCCCGTGCAGGACCATGTCGACGTCCAGCTCGCCCGCGTCGGCCCGCAGGTGGCGGATCGTGTACGTGCGGATCGGCGGGCGCTCGTCCTCGCGCATCAGCCGGTAGGACCGGTACCAGTCCCCGCCGGGCGGCAGGGCGACGTCGTCGCGACCCTCCAGCGGGAAGGCGACCTTGATGCGCTGGTCCGGCCCGGGGCAGCACAGGCCGCCGACGTCCTCGCCGGCGAACGTCACGCGGACGAACGACGGACTGACCCGCCGCACGGAGCGCACCGTGACCCGGGCCTGCACGTACGGGCCGGTGTCCGCGGCCAGGGCCTGGGGCGCGATGCTCATGGCAGGTGAGCCTACCCTTACCTGAACCGGCGGTCGGCCGGACCCATCCGCTCGGACTCCCGCTCCGAACACCGTCCGACGCGCAGCGCCCGCGCGGACGGGTCGACCGGGAGGTGACAGGGTGGGGGACGTGAGCTTCCTGCGCCCACGGCGCCGACCCGCGTCGCCGGAGCGGCCCGCCGCCGGAGCCCACGACACCGGAGCCCACGACACCCGGGGCACCGTCCCTGCCGACGGCGTCGACGACCTGGCCGTCCTGCTGCGGCGCACGGCCCGGGGAGACGAGGACGCGTTCGCCGGCCTGTACGACCACCTCGCGGCAGCGGTCCACGGAACGGTCCTGCGGGTGCTGCGGGACGCCGCGCAGTCCGAGGAGGTCACCCAGGAGGTGCTCGTCGAGGTGTGGCGCACGGCCGCCAGGTACGACCCGGACCGCGGATCGGCGCGCGCGTGGGTCCTCACCATCGCCCACCGCCGGGCGGTGGACCGGGTCCGCTCGGCCGCCAGTCGCAGCCAGCGCGAGGAGCGGGTCGGGCGACGTGACCACGGCCGCGAGTACGACGAGGTGTCCGAGACGGTCGAGGACCGGTTGGAGGCCGAGCGGGTCCGCCGGGCCCTGACCTCGCTCACCGACCTCCAGCGCGAGGCGGTCACACTGGCCTACTACGGCGGCTACACCCACCGGGAGGTCGCCGAGCTGCTCGGCGTCCCGCTCGGGACGGTCAAGACGAGGATGCGGGACGGCCTGATCAGGCTGCGCGACGAGATGGGAGTCAGCGCGTGACCAGCGACCACGACGCCCAGTCACTGCTGGCGGCCTACGCGCTCGACGCGCTCAACGCGCCGGAACGCGAGCGCGTGGAGGCGCACCTGGGGACGTGCCCCTCCTGCCGGGAGGAGGTGGCGTCCTTCCGCGAGACGACCGCCCGGCTCGGGTCCGCAGCGCCCCGGACCCCACCGGCGCGCGTGCGGCGCGCCGTCCTCGCCGAGGTGTCCCGGACGCGGCAGCTGCCCCCGGCTGTCGGCTTGTCCGGCGACGGCGACGGCGGCGACCGCGACGGCGCCGACGGGCAGGCCCCGCTCGCCCCGCCGGCGACCCCCCGCACCACCGACCCGGCGGTGCGGTGGCTGGCGCTCGCGGCGTCGGTGCTGCTCCTCGCCTGCATCGCCACGTCCGTCGCCGCGTGGGGGTACCGGCAGGACGCACGGGAGGCTCAGGCCCTCGTCGAGCAGGAGCCGGCGCCGATGGCCAGCCCGGACGCGGTGGCGCAGGCCCGGTTCTCCACCGCCGGGCAGGGGACGATGGTGGTGGCCGGGCAACGGTTCCTGCTGGTCGCCACCGACCTGCCGGACCTGCCGTCGGGGACGGTGTACAAGCTGTGGTTCGTCGACGAGGACGGTCCGCGGCCCTCGGTGGCGCTGACGCCCGCGGGCGGTGGCCGCTACGTCGCGGAGGCGGACGGGTTCCGCCCCGGCGACGACGTCGCCGTCACGGTGGAGACCGACCCGGACACGGTCGTGCCCCGTGGCCAGACCGTGATGCAGGCGCAGGTCTGACGCGCGGGTCCCCCGTCCGGGCCCATGGGTCCCGGACGGGGGCGTCCCTCACCCCTCGGCGAGGTCCTCCACCGGCGGGCAGGAGCACATCAGGTTCCGGTCGCCGTACGCCCCGTCGATCCGCCGGACGGGCGGCCAGTACTTGCCGACCGTGTCGACGCCGTCCGGGTAGACCGCGACCTCGCGCGAGTACGGGTGGTCCCAGTCGCCGGTCAGGCAGCGGGCGGTGTGCGGGGCGTTGACGAGCGGGTTGTCGTCCGCCGGCCACTCCCCCGCGGCCACGCGGTCGGCCTCCGCCCGGATGGCGACCATCGCGTCGCAGAACCGGTCCAGCTCGGCGAGGTCCTCGCTCTCGGTCGGCTCGACCATCAGCGTGCCCGCGACGGGGAACGACATCGTCGGGGCGTGGAAGCCGTAGTCGATGAGCCGCTTGGCGACGTCGTCGACGGTGATGCCCGTCGCCTTGGTCAGCGGCCGCAGGTCCAGGATGCACTCGTGGGCGACCAGCCCGTTGCGGCCCGTGTAGAGGACCGGGTAGTGGTCGCGCAGTCGGGTCGCGACGTAATTGGCCGCCAGGACCGCGACCTGGGTCGCCCTGGTCAGCCCGTCGGCGCCCATCATCGCGATGTACGCCCACGAGATCGGCAGGATCGACGCCGACCCGTGCGGGGCCGCGGAGACCGCCCCGACCGGGTGCCGGTCCGCCTGGGACTCGGCGAGGGTGTGGTGCAGGTCCCTGGACGGCAGGTAGGGCTCGAGGTGCCGGCGCACGGCGACCGGCCCGACGCCCGGTCCCCCACCGCCGTGGGGGATGCAGAACGTCTTGTGCAGGTTGAGGTGCGACACGTCGGCCCCGAACCGGCCGGGCCGCGCCAGGCCGAGCAGCGCGTTGAGGTTGGCGCCGTCGACGTACACCTGGCCGCCGGCGTCGTGGACCATCGCGCACACGTCGGTGACGGACTCCTCGAACACGCCGTGGGTCGAGGGGTAGGTGACCATGATCGCGGCCAGCTGGTCGCGGTGCGCCTCGATCTTGACCTTGAGGTCGTCGACGTCCACGTTGCCCAGGTCGTCCGTCCCGACCGGGACGACGCGCAGACCGGCCATCACCGCGCTGGCGGCGTTCGTCCCGTGGGCCGAGGTGGGGATGAGGCAGACCGTCCGCTGGTCGTCGCCGTTGGCGCGGTGGTAGGCCCGGATGGCCAGCAGCCCCGCCAGCTCCCCCTGGCTGCCCGCGTTCGGCTGGACCGACACGGCGTCGTAGCCGGTGACCTCGGCCAGCCACGCCTCGAGCTGGCCGACCAGGCCGGTGATGCCCAGCACGTCCTGCGCGGGGGCGAAGGGGTGCAGGTCCGACAGCTCGGGCCAGGTGATCGCCTCCATCTCGGTGGTGGCGTTGAGCTTCATCGTGCACGAGCCGAGCGGGATCATCCCCCGGTCCAGCGCGTAGTCCTGGTCGGCGAGGCGCTTGAGGTAGCGCAGCATCGAGGTCTCGCTGCGGTGGGTGCGGAACACCGGGTGGGTGAGGAAGTCGCTGCGGCGGACCAGGTCCGCGGGCAGCCGGTGCCCCGGGGCCGCCAGCTCACCGACGTCCTGCCCGGTGAGGGCGGCGAGGACCGCCGCGACGTCGTGGTCGGTCGTCGTCTCGTCGCAGGCGACGCCCACGGTGTCCGCGTCAACCTGCCGCAGCAGGTAGCCCGCCTCGTGGGCGCGGGCCACGACGGCTGCGGCCGCACCGGGGACCCGCACCTGCACGGTGTCGAAGAAGTGGTCGTGCACCAGCGTCAGACCCGCGGCCTGCGCCCCGGCGGCCAGCGCGACCGCACGGTCGTGGACGCCCGTGGCGATGGCGCGCAGGCCCTCGGGCCCGTGGTAGACGGCGTACATGGAGGCCATGACGGCGAGCAGGACCTGCGCGGTGCAGATGTTCGACGTCGCGCGCTCGCGCCGGATGTGCTGCTCACGGGTCTGCAGGGCCAGGCGGTAGGCAGGCCGGCCCTCGGCGTCCTGGGAGACGCCCACGAGCCGGCCGGGCAGCGACCGCTCCAGCCCGGCGCGCACCGCGAGGTAGCCGGCGTGGGGGCCACCGAAGCCCATCGGGACGCCGAAGCGCTGGGAGGTGCCGACGGCGACGTCGGCACCGATCTCCCCCGGCGGGCGCAGCAGGGTCAGCGCGAGCAGGTCGGCGGCCACGGCGACCAGGGCGCCGCGCTCGTGGGCCTGCGACACCAGCTCGGCGTGGTCGACGACCGCGCCGCTGGCGCCGGGGTACTGCAGCAGCACCCCGAACAGCTCCTCCTCACCCAGGCCCTCGCGGGTGTCGCGGACGACGAGCGGGATGCCCATCGACTCGGCGCGGGTGCGGACCACCGCCAGCGTCTGCGGCAGGACGTCGGCGTCGACGACGAACACGGCGTCCCGACCGACCTTCGAGGCACGCCGCAGCAGCGTCATCGCCTCTGCTGCGGCGGTGGCCTCGTCCAGCATGGACGCGTTGGCGGTGGCCAGGCCGGTCAGGTCGGCGACCGCCGTCTGGAAGTTCAGCAGCGCCTCGAGCCGGCCCTGGCTGATCTCCGGCTGGTAGGGCGTGTACGCCGTGTACCAGGACGGGTTCTCCAGCACGTTGCGTCGCACCACGGCCGGGGTGTGGGTGCCGTGGTACCCGAGCCCGATCATCGACCGGTTGACGGTGTTCGCGGCGGCGAACCGGCGCAGGGTCGCGACCGCCTCGGGCTCGCTCATCGCGGGCGGCAGGTCCAGGGCCTCGCGGTCGCGGATCGACGCGGGGACGGCGGCCTCGGCCAGGGCGTCCAGGCTGTCGTAGCCGACCGCCGCGAGCATCCGGGTGACCTCGTCGGCCCGGGGGCCGACGTGGCGGTCGACGAACGCCGTGGCGGCGGGGACGGACCCGTCCTGCGGACGGGGCGAGGTGGTGGCCATGCCGGAGGCTCCTTCGGCGACGTCGGACGACGCGGTCGCGTGCCTCCCCCTCTGTCACCGGGTGGTTCCAGAGTCGCCTCGCCCGCGTGGTCCTGGCGCCTGAGAGGTTCCGGGGAGTTTGCCCCTTCGGCGCCCGCGGGTCCGTGCCGGCGTCGCGGCGACGGGTGCGGGGCTCTCCCACGCGGGCTCGAGCAGCACGGTGAGACTAGCACCGTGAGGCGGCCGGCCGGCCGTGCGCCGACCCCCGGCGCACCCCTGCGGTCAGCCGGTGCGCCGAGCCCGCCGGGCGGCGAGCTCGTCGTCCGCGGACGCCACGCCGTCGGCGCCCGGCCGCTCGCTCGGCAGCTCCGCCAGGGAACCCTCCACCTCGCGCCACACGCGACCCACGGCGATGCCGAACACGCCCTGGCCGCCCTGGACGAGGTCGATGACCTCGTCGGCCGACGTGCACTCGTACACGCTCGCACCGTCGCTCATCAAGGTGATCTGGGCGAGGTCCTCGACGCCCCGCTCGCGCAGGTGCGTGACGGCGCTGCGGATCTGCTGCAACGACACCCCGGTGTCGAGCAGCCGCTTGACGACCTTCAGGACGAGCACGTCGCGGAAGGAGTAGAGCCGCTGGGTCCCCGACCCGGTCGCCGGTCGGATGCTCGGCTCGACCAGGCCCGTGCGCGCCCAGTAGTCCAGCTGCCGGTAGGTGATCCCGGCCGCCTTCTGCGCCGTGGGACCCCGGTAGCCGGCCGTCTCGTCCAGGACCGGGAGGTCCTCGCTGAACAACAGGCCCTGCGCCGGGCCCGGCACCTGCTGCGCGGTGTCCTCGGCGTCACCGGTGGTGCTCACGACGGCCTCCTTCTCGGGCCCCCGGGGGAAGCAGGTCCGGACCCGCGCGGTCCGAGCGGGACCTACACCGGTGGAACTACGACGGGGACGTCTTCCAGCGACGGTACGGACGGCCGGTGCCCCGGTCAACGACACCCGTCACCCAGGTGACGGCGTGTCGCCCCGTCAGCTGGGTCTCGACCTCAGGTCGAGGGTGAGGTGGGGTTCGCAGGCGGACCCTTCAGTCACCCGATCGGCTCTGCGGACCCGCCTCACCGGGCGGCGGTGGCTGCTCGAAGTCCTCGGCGCTCACCTGGTCGAGGAACTCGCGGAACTTCTCGACCTCGTCCTCGTCCTCCTCCGGCACCGGGATCCCGCCCTCGTCGAGGACGTCGTCCGCGCCGAGGATGGGGCACCCCACCCGCAGGGCGAGGGCGATCGCGTCGGACGTCCGGGACTCGACCACGGCACCCCCGACGAAGGCCAGCTCGGCGAAGTAGACGTTGTCGCGCATCTCGGTGATGCGCACCTGCTCGAGCTCGTGGCCGAACGCCTCGAGCACGTTCTTCAGCAGGTCGTGCGTCAGCGGCCGGGGTGGCACCACGCCCTGCTGGGCGAAGGCGATCGCACTGGCCTCCGGGGGGCCGATCCAGATCGGCAGGTAGCGGTCGCCGTCGCGCTCGCGCAGCAGCACGATCGGCTGGTTGTCGGGCATCTGGACCCGGACTCCGACCACCTCGAGCTCTCGCACGCGCCCACCGTAACCCGCTCGTCAGCCGGGCGCTTCCCCGTCCCGAGCGGGCGTGCGGGCGTGCCGGGCTGGCCCCCGCGGTCAGCCGCGGGTGCGGTCCAGGCCCGCGCGGACCAGACCCGCGTGCAGGCGCACGCACAGGGACGACAGCTCGCGGGCCGTGTCGTGCGCCTGCGCCGAGGAGGCGGCGCCCCGGTGGTGCCGCATCGGGGCGACGACCTGCTCGACGAGCCCGAGCTCGCGGTCCGCGGCGGTGCGGAACGCGCGCAGGTGCCGCGGCTCGATCCCGAACGCCGCCAGCTCACCCGCGGCCCGGGCGATCTCCACGTCGTGCGCGCCGTAGTAGCCGCTCACGGACGGGACGAGCAGCCCGAAGGACTCCAACGCGGTCAGCAGGTCGTCGTCCACGCCGGCGGCGTCGGCGAGCTCCGGACGGCGCAGCCGCAGCTCACGCGGCCGCTCGTCGCCCGAGGCGTCGTGCACGACGCGCGGCGCGCGGGGGCGTCCCCCGGGCAGGTCCGGGGGCTCCAGCCCCCGGTCGAGGGCGTCCAGGTACTCCGCGATCGCCTTCAGGGGCATGAAGTGGTCGCGCTGCAGGGCCAGTACCAGCCGCAACCGCTCGACGTCTGCCGGACTGAACTTGCGGTACCCCGAGGGCGTGCGCTGCGGCGTGACGAGCCCACGGTCCTCCAGGAACCGCAGCTTGGAGTGCGACAGCTCGGGGAACTCCGGCTTGAGCTCGGCGAGGACCTCCCCGATGGACCGCAGCTGCGCCCGCGCGCGGTCGTGCGCGCGGCCCGCCACCGCGCTCACGACGAGGACCCACCTGCCCGCGGGCTGGGGTGGTAGGTCATCCGGTACTTGCCCACCTGCACCTCGTCACCCGAGCGCAGGGGGACGTCGTCCACCCGGTCGCGGTTGACGTACGTGCCGTTCAGGCTGCCGACGTCCCTGACCCGGAAGCCCTGCCCGTCCCGGACGAACTCGGCGTGCTTGCGGGAGACGGTCACGTCGTCCAGGAAGATGTTGCTGTCCGGGTGCCGGCCGACGGTGGTGCGCTCGGAGTCGAGCAGGAAGCGGGCGCCGGAGTTCGGCCCGCGCTGCACCACCAGCAGGGCCGACCCCAGGGGCAGCGCGTCGACGGCCGCCGACTCGTCCTGCGACAGGCCGCTCTCGGCCGCCGCCTCGCTCTCGGCGGCCGGCACCGTCGAGAACGTCATCGTCGTGTCGGGCGCGCGACGGGGCGCGTCGGCGCCCTCGCCCGGCGTCCGGGACTCCCCGCTGTCCACCATCACGTTCTCCACTCTGGTCGTCAGGTGCCCTGCAGGCGGCCGGCCCACGGTCACCGGTCGGGCGACGCCCACACGGCAACCGATCTCACCCTAGACCTCGACGAGAGGTCGAGACGGGACCGGTCCAGGGCCGGTTCCCCCGCACGCCGGGGGCGAGCCCGCCGGATCACTGCACGGTCGACCGGTACGCGTCGACGTCCATCAGCTGCTGCACGGCGGACGCGTCGGGCACGGACATCTCGAACATCCAGCCCTCGCCGTACGGGTCGGAGTTGATCAGCTCCGGGCTGCCGTCGAGGGCCTCGTTGCGCGCCGTCACCGTGCCGGTGAGCGGGGCGTACACGTCGCTGACGCTCTTGGTGGACTCCACCTCGCCGCAGGTGGTCCCCGCGGTCACCTCGGCACCGACGTCCGGCAGCTGGACGTAGACGATGTCGCCCAGCGCGTCCTGCGCGTACGACGTGATCCCGATCCGGACCGTCCCCGTCCCGCCCTCGCGCACCCACTCGTGCTCAGCGGTGTACCGCAGGTCGGCGGGGAACTCGAAGTCGGCCATGGGGGCAGCGTCCTCACTGTCGGGTGGTGGGTCCGTCCGGGGTGCGCGTCAGGGCGTCGACCCGGCGGGCGGCGTCTCGGCCGGGCGAGCGTACTGAGGCTCCGAGACCGGCCGCAACGCGTCGACCACGACGGTGTCGAGCTCCTGCACGTTGGCCCGGGCCCCCTCGCGGCTGCTGACGCTCGCCAGCACGCCGCCGGGGATGCCGAGGGCCGGGGCGAGGGTGTCGGGGTCGCCGATCACTGTGAACACGTACGGGGGCCGCACGAGCCGCCCGTCCACGAGCACGCCGTCCTCCGCGTCGGTGAACGCGGTGCTGGCCACGACGCGGACGTCGCCGACCTGGATGGCCTCCGCCCCGGCGTCCCTCAGCTCCTGCACCGCGTCCAGGAGGTTGACCGCCTCCACCCGGCCCTGCGGGTCGGCGATGGTCAGCTCGATGCCCGGGCCGGTCGCCGGCGCCGTGCCGGCCAGGATGCCCAGCACGTCGAGCCGCTCCTGGGCGGCCTCCTGGGCGACCTGCTGCTGGTCGCTGCTGCTGAGGAGCTGGTCCCGGGTGGACCGCAGCTCGGACAGCTCCGCCTCCAGCCGCTCCCCGCGCTGCCCCAGGTCGTCGAGGATCCGGACCAGGTCGGTCTCCCGCAGGGTGTCGAGGTTGTCGTCCTGGGTCTGGCGGACCTGCACGACCAGCGCGAAGCCGAGGACGGCGCACAGCAGCGCGGCGAGCACCTGCCCCCGGTTGACCTTCGGGGTCAGCGCCGACGCCAGCCTGCGGCGGACCGTCGCGGCGTCCGGCTCCGGAGTGGGCAGCGGGGAAGCCGGCTCCGGCGTGGGCAGCGGAGGGGCCGGCTCGTCCGCGGGGGCCGCCACGGGAGCAGAGGGCTGCACGGCCGTCCGCTCGACGGGCCGGTCCGCTGCGGGCGGAGGTGACGGGGGGGCCGGCTCGCTCGCCGGCGGCTCCGGCTCGGGTGCCGGTGTTGGTTCGGGTGCTGGTTCGGGTGCCGTTGCTGGTTCGGGTGCCGGTTCCGGCGCGGGGTCGGAGGCGGGCTCCGGCGGAGCCTCGGGCACCGGTTCGGTGACGGGCGCCGGCTGCTGCCCAACGGTGGCCTCGGTGCCTGCTGGGTGCGTGGCCTCGGTGGCCGCTGGCTGCGTGGGCCCGTCGACCTTCTCGGGACCCGGCGACTCGGCACCCGACGACTCGGGACCCGACGACCCCTGCTCCGGCTGCTGGGCGGACGCGGGGCGCGCGGCGTCCCGGTCCGGTGTCACTCGCTGCCCCTCAGGCACGGAACAGGTGCCGGCGGATGGCCGCCGCGTTCGAGAAGATCCGGATGCCGAGGACGACGACCACCCCCGTGGACAGCTGCGAGCCGACCCCGAGCTGGTCGCCGAGGTACACGATCAACCCGGCGACCAGCACGTTCGACAGGAACGACACGACGAACACCCGGTCGTCGAAGATGCCGTCGAGGACGGCACGCAGCCCGCCGAAGACGGCGTCCAGCGCCGCGACGACGGCGATCGGCAGGTAGGGCTGGAGCACCGGTGGCACCGTCGGCTGCAGCACGAGGCCGAGCACGACGCCCACCACTAGTCCGAGCGCGGCGATCACGGGCTCTCCTCCGGGGCGTCGGTCTCGCTGGGGATGGTCTCGCTGGGGGTCTGGCTGGTGGGCAGGTCCGTCGCCGGGACCGCGCCGTCGTCGACCGTCTGGCCGGACGGCGCAGGGACGGCGTACCGCAGCCTGACGCCGGTGGCACCGGGCAGCTGGAGCTCTGCGGCCCCGGTCACCGACGCACGCACACCGTAGTTCTGCTGGATCCCGGCGAGGTAGCGCCCCGCCAGGGAGGAGGCGAAGCGGACCTGCAGCCCCTGGGGGTCGCCGATGGCCTGGATGTCGTACGGCGGGGACAGCGGCCGGAAGTTCACGAGGACGGCGGCGCCGGCCTCGCGGATCGACGACGTCGCGGTCAGCCGCTGGCCGTTCACCGCGATCGCCTCGGCGCCCGCCTCCCACAGCCCGTTGACGACCACCTGGAGGTCACGGTCGCGGACCCGGCCCTGGTCGCTCTGCTCGACCTGCCGGGGGTCGGAGCCGTCCACGGCACCCGAGCTGGCGTCGGCGAGCACCACCCGCACACCCGGTCCGGTCACCGGCGCCGCCCCCGTGACCCGCGCGTACAGCTGGGCCTGCTCCACGGTCGCGTCCTCGGACCCTGCCAGCGCCCGCTCCCCGATGCCGTCGATCTCGGCCTGCAGGGCGACGACCTCGTCCTCGAGCCTGTCGACGTCCGCGGTGCGCTGCTCGATCTCGTCGGTGAGGACCGCCCTGGAGCCCTGCGACGCCGGGACGCGCAGCTCGACGACGGCGGCGACGAGCAGGACACCGGCGACTGCGGCGAGGACCGCGGTCACGGGCAGCCGTCGGCGTCCGCCGTCCGGCGGACCCTCCGCGCGTCGCCGTGCGGCGGCGGCGTAGCCGGGGTCCAGCGGTCTCTCCATCACCTCCTTGAGGAGGGTCATGGAGGCGTCGCGCGCGGGCCTCGACGGGCCGTGACGGGTTGGTGCCGACGTCATCCGCGGTCCCCCACGGTCCCCGGCCGGGGGTCGCGGGCGGCCGGCGGGGCGGCCGGCGGGGCGGCCTCGACATCGGCCTCGGCGTCGGTCACGACGTCCCGGACCTGCCGCAGGTACAGCAGACCGGCCCACCAGTACAGGGCGGTGCCCCACCACGCGAAGGCCCAGCCGAGGGGACGGGCGACGTCGGCGACGACGCCTCCGCCGTCGCTGAGCAGGATCAGCGGGAACGCGTAGAGCAGGTTGAACGTGGCCGCCTTGCCCAGGAAGTGCACCGGCAGCGGCCCGTAGCCGTGCCGTGCCAGCAGCGGCAGGGTGAAGGAGAGCAGGACGTCGCGGGCCACGATGAGGGCCACCAGCCACCAGGGGATGAGGTCGCGCCAGGCGAGCCCGAGCAGCGTGGTGAGGATGTACAGCCGGTCGGCCGCGGGGTCGAGCAGCTGGCCGACGCGGGACTCCTGGTGCCACCGGCGTGCCAGGTAGCCGTCCAGCCAGTCGCTGAAGCCCGAGAACGCGAGGACCAGCAGGGCCCACCCGTCGTGGCCGACGACGATGAGCCAGGCGAACACCGGCACCAGGAGCAGCCGGGCGAGGCTCAGCAGGTTGGGGACGGTCAGCACGCGGTCGCGGGCGTCCGGCACCCGCGCGCCGGCCCCAGCACCCGCCACGTCGCCTCCCCGCACCTGTCTCTTACCGGCACACCGTCGTGGAGCAGACTACGGCGCGGCGGCGTCGGGCCCGTGCACGCGTCTGCGGTCAGCGCGTCCGGTCCGCTCGACGGCGGGCCCGTCGCCGACCCCGCGGTGCCCCGGACAGGTGAGAGGGCCTCTCCCCAGCGGGTGACCGCTGGTGAGAGGCCCTCTCACGCCGTCGGGACGACAGGATTTGAACCTGCGACCCCTTGACCCCCAGTCAAGTGCGCTACCAAGCTGCGCCACGTCCCGGCGCCCCTCGCGGGGCAGCCAGAAGACTACTAGACGACGGGACGTGCGTGCGCACCCCCGGGTCGCCCCGGCGGGGTCCGTTCAGCGACGGCGCTTCTCGCGCACCCGGACGCTGACCTCGATGGGCGAGCCCTCGAAGCCGAACGTCTCGCGCAGGCGCCGTTCGATGAAGCGCCGGTACCCGGCCTCGAGGAACCCCGAGGCGAAGACGACGAACCGCGGCGGTCGCGTCGACGGCTGGGTGCCGAACAGGATGCGCGGCTGCTTGCCGCCGCGCACCGGGTGCGGGTGCGCGGCGACGATCTCGCCGAGGAAGGCGTTGAGCCGTCCGGTGGGGATGCGGGTGTCCCACGAGTCGAGCGCCAGGTCGAGGGCGGGGACGAGCTTCTCGACGTGCCGACCGGTGCGGGCCGAGACGTTGACGCGCGGCGCCCAGCGGACCTGGACGAGGTCCTGCTCGATCTCGCGCTCGAGGTAGCGGCGGCGCTCCTCGTCCATCAGGTCCCACTTGTTGTACGCGATGACGAGGGCGCGGCCGGCCTCGGTGACCATCGAGATGATCCGGGTGTCCTGCTCGGTGAGCGTCTCGCTGCTGTCGACGAGGACGACGGCGACCTCGGCCTTCTCCAGCGCCGACTGGGTGCGCAGGGACGCGTAGAAGTCGGCGCCCTTGGTCTGGTGCACGCGTCGGCGGATGCCCGCCGTGTCGACGAACATCCACGGCCGGCCGCCGAGCTCGATCAGCTCGTCCACCGGGTCGCGGGTGGTGCCGGCGACCGCGTCGACGACGACCCGGTCGGTACCGGCGAGCTTGTTGAGCAGGCTGGACTTGCCGACGTTCGGCTTACCCAGCAGCGCCACCCGGCGCGGTCCCCCCGGGCGGGCGGCGGCGACGTGCGACACCTCCGGCAGGGCCGCGACGGCCGCGTCGAGCAGGTCCCCCGAACCGCGGCCGTGCACCGCCGACACCGGGTAGGGCTCCCCCAGCCCCAGCGCCCACAGCGCGGCGGCGTCGGCCTCCCCGCGGGCGTCGTCCACCTTGTTCGCGGCCAGCACGACCGGCTTGCCCGACCGGCGCAGCATCTGGACGACGGCCTCGTCGGTCGCCGTGGCGCCGACGGTGTTGTCCACGACGAAGACCACGGCGTCGGCGAGCTCGACGGCCATCTCCGCCTGGTCGGCGACGCGGCGGTCCAGGCCGTGCACGTCGCGCTCCCAGCCACCGGTGTCGACGAGGGTGAAGTCGCGGCCCGCCCAGTTCGCCCGGTAGGAGACCCGGTCCCGGGTGACCCCCGGGACGTCCTCGACCACCGCCTCGCGCCGGCCGAGGATGCGGTTGACGAGCGTCGACTTGCCCACGTTGGGACGCCCGACGACCGCGAGCACCGGCAGGGGGGCGGCCGACCCGTCGTCGAGCTCGTCCTCGCCCTCGATCAGCGCGACGTCGTCCTCGGTCAGGTCGTAGTCCTCGAGGCCGGCGAGCAGCGCCTGGGTCGGGTCGACGTACTCCTGCTCGACGGGCTCCCGGTCGACGTCGTGCCGCTGGGCGCCGTCCTGCCCGGTCGTCGCGCCCTGGTCCTGCGGCTGTTCCGTCACTGGTGCGCTCCTCGTGCCGATCGGTTCGGATGACCACCCGAGTCCTCAGGCAGCTGCTGGCCGGTGCGTCGCACCGCCGTGCGGACATGATCCTGCATCGCCGCGTGCAGTGCCGCGTGGGCCTGGCGCAGCGCGGTCCGTCTCGGCACCCCGGGCGCCGCCGCCAGCTCGACGGGGGCGCCGAACACCACGTGGGTGCGCCGTCGCGGCGGGGGCAGCCCGGCCGAGCGCTCCCCCGGGCGCCGGGTCCCCAGGACGGCGACCGGGACGACGGCTGCGCCCGTCTGCAGCGCGAGCCAGGAGACCCCGGCGTGCAGGCTCGTCAGACGGCCGGTCCCGCGGGTGCCCTCGGGGAAGACCCCCACCACTCCCCCGCCCCGCAGGACGTCCACCGCGGCCAGCAGCGCCGAGCGGTCCCCCGCCCGGTCGACCGGCACCTGCCCGGCGGCGCGCAGCAGCGTCCCGAGCGGCCCGACGAAGGCCTCGCGCTTGACGAGGAAGTGGACGGGCCGCGGGCTGGCCGACTGCACCAGCGGTCCGTCGAGCAGCGCCAGGTGGTTGGCCGCCAGCAGCACCGGGCCACCCGGCGGGACGTTGCGCGCGTCGAGGACCCGGGTCGACCAGACCACCGGGACGACGCGGCGCGAGACCGCGTGGGCCCAACCCGCGCCGCTCGGCGTGCGCCGCGCGTGGGCGACACCGGCCTCGGCGGGCTCGCGTCCGGTCACCGGCTGGCGCGCACGAGCTCCAGCACGGCCTCGACGGTCTGCAGGAACGTCAGGGACGACGAGTCGACGGTGTGCACGCCGTCGGCCGCCTCGTGGAAGCGGGACACGGTGGAGTCGTCGGCGTCGCGGCGCAGGACCTGGTCGCGGGTCGCGGCGACGGCGACGTCGTCCACGGCACCGTGCACCTCGGCGGCGCGGCGGGCGAGCCGGGCGTCCTCGGACGCCGTCAGCAGGACCCGCACGTCGGCGTCCGGGGCCACGACGGTGGTGATGTCGCGGCCCTCGGCGACGCACCCGCGTGCGGGCGGCCTGCAGGCCGACGCGATGATCTCGCGCTGCCGGCGCTGCAGCTCGGCGCGGACGGCGAGGTTGGTGGCGACGGCGGACACGGCGGTGGAGATCCGGGTGGTCCGGATGGCGACCGCCACGTCCTCGCCGTCGACCTCCGTGCGCGGGTCGGTGGGCGCCGTCCCCATCCGCAGCGGCACCGTGCGGGCGGCCTCGGCCACCGCCTCCTGGTCCGCCAGGTCGACCCCGCGCTCCAGGCACCACCAGCACACGGCCCGGTACATGGCCCCGGTGTCCAGGTACTCCAGGCCGAGGCGGCGGGCGACCTCCCGGGAGACGCTCGACTTGCCCGAACCGGACGGCCCGTCGACGGCCACGACGACCGGGTCGCCGGCCAGGGGCGTCACGTCACCGCCGGCGACCGGCTCCGGCACCAGGGGGTGGCGGCTCCCCTCGGGGACGGCGGGCTGCGGGGGGCTGTCGGGCTGGTCTGGACGCACCCGGCGAGGGTAGTGCGTGGCGGCGGCCCGGCCGTCACCGCGACCGGCGGGGCGCGCTCAGCCCGCCAGCGTCCACCCTCGCGCCGCCAGCTCACCCTCCAGGTGGCTGCGCGCCGACGGCACCACGGACAGCTCGGCGAGGCCGACGGGCTGCCCCGGGGAGTGCTCGAGGTGGAGGTCCTCCAGGTTGACGCCGGCCTGGCCGACCTCGTGGAGCAGCCGCGCCAGCTCCCCCGGGCTGTCGGGGACGAGCACGGTGACCACCTCGTACCGGGTCGCCGGCGCGCCGTGCTTGCCCGGGATGCGGGCCTGCCCCTCGTTGCCGTCGCGGATCGCCCGGGCGACGGTCGCGCGTGCGCCGGGGGCCGCGGGGTCGGCGTCCAGCGCCCGCAGCGCCGTCACGACCTCGTCGAGGTCGTCGCGCAGCGCCTGCAGCACCTCGGTCACGGGCCCCGCGTTCGCGCCGAGGATCTGGACCCACAGGGTCGGGTCGCTCGCGGCGATCCGGGTCACGTCCCGCAGCCCCTGTCCGGCGAGCGCGACCGCGTCCGGGGCCGCGTCCCGCAGTCGCGCGGCGACCAGGCTGGACACGACCTGCGGCACGTGGGAGACGCGGGCGACCGCCGCGTCGTGGGCCGGGGCGCTCATCGGCACCGGTGTCGCCCCCAGGTCCAGGACGAGGTCGCGGACGGCGCCCAGCGTCGCGGCCTCCAGCTCGGGCCGGGTCGTCAGCACCCAGGGTCGGCCGGCGAACAGGTCGGCGCGGGCGGCGACCGCACCGGACCGCTCGCGGCCCGCGAGCGGGTGGCTGCCGACGTACCGGGCCAGCGCGTCGGCGCCGAGGTGGGTCTCCAGCTCGGCCCACGGCAGGACCTTCACGCTCGCGACGTCGGTGACCACGGCGTGCGGGTGCCGGTTCAGCGCCTCGCCCACCACCCGGGCGGTGACGTCCGGTGGGACCGCGACGACGACGAGCCGGGCCGGCGCCTCGTCGTCGGCGGGGAGGCGGCCGGCGCCGACGTCGCGGGCCATCGCCACCGCGGTCGGTGAGGGGTCGTGCAGGACGACGTCCACGTCCAGGGCGCGCAGGGCCAGGCCGACGCTGGCTCCCAGCAGGCCGGTCCCGACGACGTGGACGGGTCCGCGCGTGCGCGGCGGCGCCGCCGCGGGCTCCTGGGACCGCCTTGCGTGCGGGCCGGCGGGTGGGGTGCTCACTGGGCGAGGTCCCTGCGCAGGGCGGTGGCCCCCCGCAGGTACACGTGCTGGACCTCGCCGCGCGGGCGGACCATCTCGGCGTGCGCCATCAGCCGCACCACCCGTGGCAGCGCCCCGGGCACGTCGATCTCGACGGTGCACAGCAGCGGGACGTCGCCCATCCCCAGCTCGCGGGCCGCGAGGGCGGGGAACTCGCTGCGCAGGTCGGCCGTGACGGTGAAGACGATGGAGATGAGGTCGTCGGTGGTCAGCTCGTTGGCGTCCATGACCGCCGTGACGAGCTCGCGCGTGGACGCGAGGAGGTGCTCCCGCTCGTCCTCGTCGAGCTGGATCGCTCCCCTGATGGCCCGTACCGCCACGGTCGTCCTCCCGTCGTGCTGGGTGGTCGCACCGTATCCGCCGGGGTCCGCGACGCGGCGGCGGTGGTCACCCGCTGAGACCGGGTGCGGACGGTGCGTCCGGGCGGCGCGGCGTGCCTACATCCCCGCCTCGGTCATCAGCGCGCCCAGCTCGTCGCGGGTCAGGGGGCGGTTGCGTCCGGGGAGCAGGTCCCCGAGGTGCACGGGGCCGATGCGGGTGCGGACGAGCTGCATCACCGGGTGGCCGACCTCGGCGAGGAGCCGGCGCACGACGTGGTTGCGACCCTCGTGCAGCACGATCTCCACGAGGGCGCGGCCGGGACGGGAGTCGACGAGCCGGAACGAGTCGACGACCACAGGCCCGTCCTCGAGGTCGACGCCGGCGCGCAGCCGGCGGCCGAGGTCGCGGGGCACGGGGCCGGGGATCTCCGCCAGGTACGTCTTCTCCACCCCGTAGGAGGGGTGCTGGAGGCGGTGCGCGAGGTCACCGTCGTTGGTCAGCAGCAGCAGGCCCTCGGTCTCGGCGTCCAGGCGGCCGACGTGGAAGAGCCGCTCGGTCCGGTCGGCCACGAGGTCACCCACGCACGGCCGGCCCTCCGGGTCGCTCATCGTCGCGACCACGCCACGGGGCTTGTTGAGCGCGAGGTACACCCGGGTGGTGTCGAGCTGCAGGCGCATGCCGTCGACGTGGATCACCGCCTGCTCGGGGTCCACGCGCACGCCGAGCTCGCGGACGACCTGGCCGTCGACGGTGACCCGGCCCGCGGCGATCAGCTCCTCGCTGGCCCGCCGGGAGGCCACCCCCGCCTGGGCCAGCACCTTCTGCAGGCGCACCCCCTGCGGCTCGTGGACGTCACGGCCCGTGCCGCGACCGGCGGCCGAGCGCGTGCTCGCCCGCTTGGAGGCGGCACGGTCCAGGAAGGCCCGGCGCGCCGCCGTCGGGTCGGCACCCCGCGGCGCGGCAGCCCCCCGTCCCGATCCGGACCTGCCCGCTCCCGACCGGCCGGTGCCCGGCTTGCCCGAGCCCGACGCGCCGGCACCCGGCTTGCCCGCCCCGGCCCCGCCGCGACCGGCGCCCTTGCCGCCGGAGCGGCCGGCCCCTCCTCGACCGCGCTCGGCGTCGCCGCCTCGACCGCGGCCCGACGTCCCTCGTCCGGCGCTCACGCGCGTCCCTCCGTCAGCTCGTCCAGTGCCTCGACCTCGGGGAGGTACGGCGCCAGCGGCGGCAGCTCGTTCAGGCCACCCATGCCCATCTTCTCCAGGAAGTAGCTCGTCGTCCGGTACAGGATGGCCCCGGACTCGGGGTCGTGCCCGGCCTCCTCGACGAGGCCGCGCGTGGTCAGCGTCCGCACCACGCCGTCGACGTTCACGCCGCGGATGGCGGACACCCGCGCTCGGCTGACGGGTTGGCGGTAGGCGATGACCGCCAGCGTCTCCAGCGCGGCCTGCGTCAACCGCGCCGTCTGCCCGTCCAGGACGAAGCGCTGGACGACGGGCGCCAGCTCCGCGCGGCTGAAGACCCGCCACCCGCCCGCGACCTCCCGCAGCTCGAAACCCCGCTGCTGCGCGGCGTACTCGTCGGCGAGGTCGCGCAGCAGCGCCCGCACCCGGTCCCGCGGGAGCACCAGCGTCGCGGCCAGGGTCAGCTCGCTCACCGGCTCGTCGACGACCATCAGCACGGCCTCCAGGGCGGCGCGGGCTCCTCCGGGGAGGACGTCGAGGTCGAGGCCCTCGGCGACGGGGCCGCCGCCGTCGCCCGGGGGCGGCTCGGGTGCCTGCGGCTCGGGTGCCTGCGGCTCGGGTGCCTGCGGCTCGGATGCCTGCGGCTCGGGTGCGGGGTCGCTCACGTCTGCTCCTGCGCGACGTCGGCCGTCGGGAGCTGCGCTCCCGCGTCGTCCTCGTCGAACTCGTCGGTCACGGTCACCTCGTCGTCCTCCCCGCCGGTCCAGCGGATCGTCAGCTCCCCCAACGGCGACACCTGGTCGAAGCCGATGACGCCCTCGCGGAACAGCTCCAGCACCGCGAGGAAGCGGGCGACGACGACCATGGTCCCGTCGGCGTCGGAGACCAGGTGCCGGAAGGTCGCGCTGCGCTGGCGACGCAGCCGGTCCACCAGCACACCCGCCTGCTCCCGCACGCTCACCGGCGGGGCGTGCAGGTGGTCGAGCCCGACGCCCGGCGGCGCGGGGCGCGGGGCCATGGCGCGGGCGGCGACGGCGGCGAGCTGCTCGGGCCCGATGCCCAGGACGAGCTCGGGCAGCAGGTCGGCCAGGTGCGGGTCGAGCGGCACGGACCGCGCGCAGCGCAGCGACTCCGCGTGCAGCCGCTCGCCCAGCGTGGTCGCGACCTGCTTGAACGCCCGGTACTGCAGCAGCCGCGCGAACAGCAGGTCGCGGGCCTCGAGCAGGGCCAGGTCCTCGTCGTCCTCGACCTCGCCGGTCGGCAGCAGCCGGGCGGCCTTGAGGTCGAGCAGGGTGGCGGCGACGACGAGGAACTCGCTGGCCTGGTCGAGGTCCCAGTCGTCCTCGTGCGCGCGGATGTGGGCGATGAACTCGTCGGTGACGGCCGCGAGCGCGACCTCGGTGATGTCGAGCTTGTGCTTGGCGATCAGGCCGAGGAGCAGGTCGAACGGGCCGCTGAAGTTCTCCAGGTGGACCTCGAACGAGCCGCGTCGCCCGGTCACCGCCTCGGTCGCGGCGCCGTCACCCACCGTCACGGTCGGTGCGCCGTCCGGGGCGCTGCTGGGCTGGTCCATGGTGGTCCGTCGGTGTCGTGGCGGTCGTCGTCGCGACGAGCGGGCGCCGAGCTCAGGCCGCGTCGCCGCGGGCGATGAGCTCGCGGGCCAGCTGGCGGTAGGCGTCCGCCCCGGCGTGGCCGGAGGCGTACGTGGTGATCGGCTCGGCGGCCACCGAGGCGTCGGGGAACTTCACGGTGCGACCGATGACGGTGTGGAAGACCTGGTCACCGAAGGCCTCGACCACCCGGGCGACGACCTCGCGGGAGTGCAGCGTGCGGCTGTCGTACATGGTGGCGAGGATGCCGTCGACCTGCAGGCGCGGGTTGAGCCGGTCCTGGACCTTCTCGATGGTCTCGACGAGCAGGGCCACCCCGCGCAGCGCGAAGAACTCGCACTCCAGCGGGATGACGACCCCGTGGGCGGCCGTGAGGGCGTTGACGGTGAGCAGGCCCAGCGAGGGCTGGCAGTCGATGAGGACGACGTCGTAGTCGTCGGCGATCTCGCGCAGCGCGCGGCCCAGCACCATCTCGCGGGCGACCTCGCCGACGAGCTGGACCTCGGCCGCGGACAGGTCGATGTTCGCCGGGAGCAGGTCGAGACCGGCGACGTCGGTCTTGCGGACCACGGAACGGGCGTCCACCGAGCGGTCCATGAGCAGGTTGTAGACCGTCAGGTCGAGCTCGTGCGGGTTGATGCCCAGGCCGACGGACAGGGCGCCCTGGGGGTCGAAGTCCACCAGCAGGACCCGGCGCCCGTACTCGGCGAGCGCCGCGCCGAGGTTGATGGTCGTGGTGGTCTTGCCCACCCCGCCCTTCTGGTTGCACATGGCGATGATCCGGGCGGGGCCGTGGGCGGTCAGCGGTGCCGGGACGTCGAAGACGGGCATCGGGCGACCGGTCGGGCCGAGGGAGTCCTCGGCCGGCACCGTGCCGGGGATCTCGATGCTCACTGCGCCGTCGTCTCCATGTCGTCGAGCCGCTGGGTCTCGGGGTCGGGCCCGTACCTGGGTCCAGGCGACCCTAGTGTGCGCCCGAACAGGGCATCAAGGCAGGTGGGCGGTGCCCTGGCGGCGTGTCGCGGGTGGGCCTGTCAACGGGCGCGGGGGTGGGCGGCGGCGTAGACCTCGCGCAGGGTGTCCGCGGTGACGAGCGTGTAGACCTGCGTGGTCGTGACGGACGCGTGCCCGAGGAGCTCCTGGACGACGCGGACGTCGGCCCCGCCCTCGAGCAGGTGGGTGGCGAAGGAGTGCCGCAGCGTGTGCGGTGAGACGTTCGCGCCGAGACCGGCGCGCTCGGCCGCCGCGCGCAGGACCGACCAGGCGCTCTGGCGGGACAGCCGCCCGCCGCGGGTGTTGAGGAAGACGGCGGGGGTCCCGCGACCGGCCGCGGCCAGGGCGGGTCGGCCGCGGACGAGGTAGGCCTCCAGGGCGGTGACCGCGTACGACCCGAGCGGCACCAGGCGCTCCTTGCCGCCCTTGCCGAGCAGGCGGACGGTCGCCACGGGCACGTCCTGGAGGGACGGGTCGGCCGGCTGCGCGCCGAGCACGTCGTCGACGTCCAGCCCGACGGCCTCGCTGATGCGGGCGCCGGAGCCGTAGAGGACCTCCAGCAGCGCGCGGTCGCGCAGGGCGGCGGGGGTGTCCCCCACGGAGGCGGCCTCGAGCAGACGGGTGACGGCGTCGACGCCGATGGCCTTGGGCAGGCGCTTGGGCGTCGTGGGGGGTCGCACGTGCTGGGCGGGGTCGGTGCGGGTGGTGCCCTCCAGGGCGAGGAACCGGTGCAGGCCGCGGACGGCGACGACGGTGCGGGCGGCCGAGGACGCGGTCAGGGCGGGTCGGCCGTCGTCGCCGGTGGTCAGCGCGGCGAGGAAGTCGGTGACGTCTCGCTCGCGGACGCCGTCTGCGTCGTCCACACCGCGGGCGGCGAGGAAGCCGGTGTAGCGGCCCAGGTCGCGGCGGTAGGCGCCGAGGGTGTTGGCGGACAGGCCGCGCTCGACGGCGACGTGCTCGAGGTAGCCGCGCACGGCGCGCTCCATCGCCGTCCCGCGGGCCGGCCCGGCCCCGGTCGTGGACCGGGGGGTCGTGGAGGTGGCGGTGCGAGCGGTCAGCGGAGCACCTCGTCCAGGGGCGTCCCCGGCAGGTCGTGCGCGTGCGCGACGGGCTGGTAGGTGACGGTCCCGGCGTGGGTGTTCAGCCCGCGGGCCAGCGCGTGGTCGCGCCGTGCGGCCTCGGCCCAGCCGTGGTCGGCGACCTCGAGCACGTACGGCAGGGTCACGTTGGTCAGCGCGTACGTGGAGGTGTGCGGGACGGCGCCCGGCATGTTCGCCACGCAGTAGAACAGGCTGTCGTGCACGGGGTAGGTGGGGTCGGCGTGCGTGGTGGGCCGGGAGTCGGCGAAGCACCCGCCCTGGTCGATGGAGATGTCGACGAGGACGCTGCCCGGCTTCATCCGGGAGACCAGCTCGTTGGACACCAGCTCGGGGGCGCGAGCGCCCGGGACCAGCACCGCGCCGATCACCATGTCGGCGTCCAGGACGGCACGCTCGACCTCGTAGGTGTTGGAGGCCACCGTCTGGCAGTGCCCCTGGTAGATGGCGTCGACCTGGCGCAGGCGGGCGACGTTCTTGTCGAGCAGCAGGACCTCCGCCTGCATGCCGAGGGCGATGGCCGCGGCGCTGGTGCCGGCGACGCCCGCGCCGATGACGACGACCTTCGCCCCGTAGACGCCCGGGACGCCGCCCATCAGGACCCCGCGCCCGCCCTGCGCCGCCATCAGGGTGTGCGCGCCCACCTGGGGGGCGAGTCGCCCCGCGACCTCGCTCATCGGCGCGAGCAGGGGCAGCGACCCGTCGGCGAGCTCGACGGTCTCGTAGGCCAGGGCGGTGACGCGCCGCTCGCACAGCGCCTCGGTGAGGGGGCGGTCGGCCGCGAGGTGCAGGTAGGTGAACAGGGTCAGGTCCTCGCGCAGCAGCGGGTACTCCGACTCCACCGGCTCCTTGACCTTGAGCAGGAGCTCGGCGGACGACCACACGTCCTCGGCGCCGCGCAGGACGTCGGCGCCGGCGGCGCGGAAGTCCTCGTCGCGGACGGAGGACCCCTCCCCGGCCCCGGCCTCGACGAGCACCTCGTGCCCGTGCCGGACGAGCTCGTGGACCCCCGACGGTGTCAGGGCGACGCGGAACTCGTTGTTCTTGACCTCGCGGGGTACGCCGATCCTCACCCGGCTCACCATAGTGTCGGTGGCGTGCCCGGCGCCGTCGCCGGCGACGCGGCGCGCCGCCCGGCCCGCCTGTGCGGCCGACCCCTGCGACCGAACCGTGCGAACGGACCCGCCCGACCTCGAGGAGACCCCCGTGCCGTTCACCCCGTACGCCCAGAGCCCCGGCCGGCGGGCCTGGCAGGTCACCGGCGACGTGCTGCTCGTCGCGTGGGTGTGGGTCTGGGTGCGGGTCGGGATGCAGGTCCACGAGGCGGTGGTGCGGCTGGCCGAACCGGGCCGGGCCATCGACGAGGGCGCCGACGGGGTGGCCGGTGCGTTGCGCGACGCCGGCGAGCGGGCCTCCGGCGTCCCCCTGGTCGGGGACCGGCTGGTCGAGCCGTTCGACGCGGCCGGGGCGGCCGCCGACACCCTCGCCGCCGCGGGGCGGCGGCAGGTCGAGGTCGTGGAGGACCTGGCGCTGCTGCTGGGCGTGCTGTTCGCCGTGGGCCCGATCGCGCTCGCGGTCCTCGTGTGGGTGCCCGGACGGGTCCGCTTCGCCCGCCGGGCCGCCGCGGCGCAGCGGTTCATCGACGCCGACGCCGACCTGTCCCTGTTCGCGCTGCGGGCGATGGCGAACCAGCCGATGCACCGGCTTGCCCGCGTCAGCGACGACCCCGTGACCGCCTGGCGGGCCGGGGACCCCGCCGTGGTGCGCTCCCTCGCCCTGCTGGAGCTGCGGGACTGCGGGCTGCGGCCGCCGCCGATGCGGCTGGGCGGGACCGGCACCACCCGGGCGGGACGGCCCGGGCCGGGCGACCCGGCGTGACCGGCCCGCACGCGCGGACCCCCCGGCCGGGAGCCGACCGGGCCGCCGGGCCGGGCCGGGACCTGGTGCTGGCGCGTGGTCTCACCGTGCCCGCGGCCGAGCTGTCGTGGCGCTTCTCGCGGTCCTCGGGCCCGGGCGGCCAGGGCGTGAACACCGCGGACTCGCGGGTCGAGCTGTCGTGGGACGTGGCCGCGTCCCGGGTGCTCGGCGACAGCCAGCGGGACCGGGTGCTCGCCGCCCTGTCGGGGCGTCTGGTCGGGGGCGTCCTCACGGTCACCGCCGCCGAGCACCGGGCCCAGCTGCGCAACCGGCAGGCGGCGCTGGCCCGGCTGGCCCGGCTGCTGGACGACGCGCTGGCGCCGCCCGGCCCGTCGCGCCGGCCGACCCGCCCGACCCGGGCGTCGCAGCGGCGCCGGGTGGACGCCAAGAAGCACCGGGGCGCGACCAAGCGCCTGCGCCGTCCGCCTACCGACTGACGCGGGCGGACCGGGGCCGACCCGGGGCGGACCGGGCCGCGAGCCGCTCGGTGCGGCACGATCGGGGCGTGACCCCCTCCTCCCCCGGCCGGCCGGCGACCGGTCCCCCGCCCGCCGGCGCCCCGCGCACGGCGTTCGTCCTCGGCGGCGGCGGCGTGCTCGGGTCGGCCGAGGTCGGGATGCTGCGCGCCCTGGTGGAGGCGGGGGTCGTGCCGGACCTCGTCGTGGGCACGAGCGTCGGCGCCGTCAACGGCGCCGTGGTGGCGGCGGACCCCGGCTGGGCCGCGGTCCAGCAGCTCACCGAGGTCTGGACGTCCTCGGCGTCCGGCGTGTGGAGCACCTCGCCGGTGGAGCGCGTCCGCACGTTCGCGCGCACCCGGACGGCGTTCCACTCCAACGAGCCGCTGCGACGGGTCCTGGCCGAGCACCTCGGCGAGCCGCGGATCGAGGACCTGGCAGTGCCGTTCCAGTGCTGCGCGGCCAGCATCGAACGCGCCGAGGAGCACTGGTTCGACTCCGGTCCGCTGCTGCCCGCCGTCCTGGCGTCCTGCGCGGTGCCCGGGCTCTTCCCCGCGGTCGCCGTGGACGGCGAGCACTACCTCGACGGTGGGCTGGTCAACTCCGTCCCCGTGGGCCGGGCGGTCGCCTCGGGCGCCACCGAGGTCTTCGTCCTGCAGGTCGGGCGGATCGAGCGGCAGCTCACCGCCCCGCGCCGGCCCTGGGAGGTGGCTCTCGTCGCCTTCGAGGTGGCCCGCCGGCACCGGTTCACCCGCGACATGTCCGCGGTGCCCGAGGGCGTGCGGGTGCACGTCCTGCCGTCCGGGGACGAGCCGGCACCGATCGCGAACCTGCGCTACCGCGACACCGGGTCGGCGCGCGCGCGCATCGCCCGCGCCCACGCCGCCTCCGCCCGGTACCTGGAGTCGGCGGGGGTGCCCTCGTGAGTCGTCCCCTGCGGCGACGGCCCGTGCCGCGGGAGGGGTCGTGAGGCTGCCCCCGCGGTGGGTGCGCCGGGTCGTGCTCGCCCCCGCCGTCCTGCTGCTGACGACGCTGCTGCTGGTCACCTGCCCCCTGTGGCTGCTCGCGGCCGCCCTGCTGTCCCCGCTCATCCCCGGACGCTGGCGGCCGCTGCGGCTGCTGTGGATGGTCGCGCTCTACCTGATGCTGGAGTCGGCCGCGCTCGTCGCGCTGTTCGCCCTGTGGGTGGCCTCGGGCTTCGGACGGCGGATCCGCACGCCCGCGTTCGAGCGCACCCACTACGACCTGGTCCTGACGATCCTGCGGGTCCTGTACACCGAGGCCGTCCGGGTGCTGAAGGTCGACGTGCGGGTCGAGGGCCCCGAGCCCACCGCCGCCACGGGCCGCCCGCTGCTGGTGTTCAGCCGGCACGCGGGCCCTGGGGACTCGTTCCTGCTCGTGCACGCCCTGCTGTCCTGGTACGACCGCGAGCCCCGGATCGTGCTCAAGGACACCCTGCAGTGGGACCCGGCGATCGACGTGCTGCTCAACCGGCTGCCGAACCGGTTCATCCGCCCCGGCGGTGGGGGCGGCGCACGCGACGGCCGGGTCGGGACCGAGGAGCACGTCCGGGCGCTCGCGACGGGCCTGGACGACGACGACGCGTTCGTGATCTTCCCCGAGGGGGGCAACTTCACCGAGCAGCGTCGCGCCCGGTCCATCACCCGGCTGCGCGAGAAGGGGCTGCTCGGCGAGGCCGAGAAGGCCGAGCGGATGCGGCACGTCCTGGCGCCCCGGCCCGGCGGCGTCGTCGCCGCGCTGGACGCCGCGCCGGGCGCCGACGTCGTGTGGGTCGCCCACAGCGGCGTGGAGGACCTCCTCGGGGTGGCCGACGTGTGGCGGGCGCTGCCGATGGACGTGCCGATCACCATGCGGTGGTTCCACGTACCCGGCGACCAGGTGCCCACCGGGCGCGAGGAGCAGGTCCGCTGGCTGTACGAGTGGTGGGCCCGCATCGACGGCTGGGTCGCCGACCAGCTCGCGCGGCGGGGCGCCGCGTGAGCGGCCGCGCCGGACGTCGCCCGGGCCGGCCCGCCGGTGGGCGGCCGGCGCCCACGCCACCCGAGGGCCGGCACGAGGTCGACACCGGGACCGTCGAGCTCGTCCCCGACACCGGGGACCCGCGGCTGTGGACGCTGCTGCTCAACGGCGTCCCGAGCTCCAGCGTCCACCTGGACGACCCGACGCTGCTCGACTTCGAGTACCTGCGCTGGATGGCCGACGCGCTGGACCTGCACGCCCCGGCGGACCACCCCCTGGACGTCCTGCACCTGGGCGGGGCCGGCTGCGCGCTCCCCCGGTACGTGCACGCCGTCCGCCCGGGGTCCCGGCAGGTGGTCGTCGAGGTCGACGCCGCCCTGGCCCGGCTCGTGCGGGAGTGGTTCGACCTGCCACGCTCGCCCGCGCTGCGGATCCAGGTCGGGGACGCCCGGGAGCGCCTGGCCGCCCGCCGCGCCGCGTCGGCGGACGTCGTGGTCCGCGACGTCTTCGCCGGCGACAGCACACCCTCGCACGTCACGACCGTGGAGTTCGTGCGCGACGTCGCCAGGGTGATGCGGCCCGGCGGCCTGTACCTGGCCAACGTCGCCGACCGCCCCCCGCTGGAGGGGCTGCGCGGCGAGGTCGCGGCCGTGCGGGACGTCCTGCCGCACGTCGCCGTCGTCGCCGAGACGGCGATGCTGCGGGGACGGCGGTACGCCAACGCGGTCGTCGCCGCGTCCGACGCACCGCTGCCGGTCGGGGGGCTGACCCGCCGGGTCGCGGCCGGCGCCGTGCCGGCCCGGGTCGTCGCCGAGGACGACGTCGACGGCCTCGTGGGCCGCACCCCGCCGCGCACCGACCCGTGACCGTCGGCCTCCGCCGAGCGAGGGCCGGGCGCTCGGCGGGCGCCGGACGGCCGGTCGCGCCATGATCTGCGGCGTGGACGTCTCCCAGAAGGCACAGCAGGTCGGTGAGAGCCACGCGCTGGAGGTGGTCGCGCGCGTGGGCTACGCGGTCAGCGGTGGGTTGCACCTGATCATCGGCGTCATCGCCGTCCAGGTTGCCCTGGGCACCTCGGGCAGCTCGCCCGACCAGAGCGGGGCGCTGCAGCAGGTGGCCTCCGCGCCGTTCGGCCAGGCCGCGCTGTGGGTGGCCGCGGCGGCGCTGGCCGCCCTGGGCCTCTACCAGCTCACCGAGGCTGCCGTCGGAGGCCGCCGGGTGGCCGCCGACGAGCGCACCGCCGAGCGGGTCAAGGCCGCGGCCAAGGGCGTGACGTACCTGGTGCTGGCGGGTCTGACGGTCACGTACGCCACCGGCTCCGGCGGTTCCGGCGGCTCGGGTGGCAGCCGGACGAGCGACGTCACGGCCCAGGTGATGCAGAGCACCGCGGGTCGGGTGCTCGTCGGCCTCGTCGGGGTCGGGATCGTCGCCGTCGGCGCCTACCACGTCTACAAGGGCGTGACGAAGAAGTTCCTCGAGGACCTGCGCACCACCGGTCCCGGCGCCGTGGGCGACGCCGTCACGTGGCTGGGTGTCGCCGGGTACTGCGCCAAGGGCGTGGCGCTGGCCGTGACGGGGTTCCTGTTCGTCCTGGCGGCGTGGCAGGCCGACCCCAGCGAGGCGCGGGGTCTGGACGGTGCGCTGAGGACCCTGGCCGCCCAGCCCTTCGGGACGGCGCTGCTCGTCGCCGTGGGCGTGGGGTTCGTCGCCTACGGGGTGTACTCGTTCGCGCGGGCCCGGTACGCCCGCATGTGACGAGCGGGGGCTGCCCGCAGGACCCGACGACGGGGCGGGGTTGACCGGCATGGTCACCCCGCCCCGTCTCCGTGCGGTCACAGGCGGGCGAGCTCACCGGCCAGGTCGTCCAGCCCCAGCGAGCCCAGCGACAGCGCCGCCATGTGCCACCGCTTGAGGTCGAAGCCCTCGCCGGCCGCGGACCGGGCGCGTTCGCGGCCCTCCAGCCAGGCCCGCTCACCGAGCTTGTAGCTGATCGCCTGCCCCGGCCAGCCGAGGTAGCGCACGACCTCGCTGTCGAGGAACGCCGCGTCCCGCCCGCTGTGCGCGCCGAAGAAGGTCCGGGCGCTCTCGGGCGTCCAGGGCTCCCCCGGTTCGAGGTCGGAGCCGGAGGGGACGGGCAGGCCGAGGTGCATCCCGATGTCGATGACGACGCGGACGGCGCGCATCATCTGCGCGTCGAGGTACCCCAGCCGGGCACCGGGGTCGGACAGGTACCCCAGCTCGTCCATCAGCCGCTCGGCGTACAGCGCCCAGCCCTCGGTGGTGGCGGACACCGAGCCGATCGTCGTCTGGTACACCGACAGCCGCGGGGCGACCAGCGCCCACTGGGCGAGCTGGAGGTGGTGGCCGGGGACGCCCTCGTGGTACCAGGTGCTGACGAGGTTCCACAGCGGGAACCGGGTCTGCCCGAGCGTGGGCAGCCACGTGCGGCCCGGGCGGGAGAAGTCCAGCGACGGCCGCGTGTAGTAGGGGGCCGCCGCGCTGCCCGGCGGGGCGATCCGGGCCTCCACGACGCGGATCCGGTCGTCGAGGTCGAAGTGGGTGCCGTCCAGGTCGCGGATCGCGTCGTCCATCATCGCCTGCAGGCGGACCCGGACCTCCTCGACGCCCTCGACCGCCTCGCCGTGGGTGTCCAGGTGGCGCATCGCCTTGACCGGCCCGGCACCGGGCAGCACCCGCTGCGCCTCGGCGGTCATCTGCTCGCGCAGGTCGAGGAACTGCTCCCACCCCCACGCGTACGCCTCCCGCAGCTCGTCGGGGCCCATCGCCGCGCCGGTGCTGGCGCGCGCGGCGACGGCGTACCGCTCGGCGCCGACCGCGTCGGGGGTGCCCTCGGTGCGGGTCAGGTAGGTGCCGCGCAGGTAGTCGCGCAGGTCGGCGACGGCCTCGTCGGCGGCCTGCGCCTGCGAGGTCAGGTCCGGGCCGCCGGTGGGGGCGTCGGCGGCGAAGGAGCGGAACCACGGTGACGGCCCGGACAGCCACTCGTCGAGCTGGCCGGCCACCGTCCGGACCTGGCGCGGTGCCGCGTGCAGGCCGCGGCGGTGCCCCTCCTCGAGCCGCTCGCGGAACTGCGCGTACGCGGTGGGCACGCGGGCCATCCGGCGGCGCACGACGTCCCACTCGTCCGCGGTGGTTGTCGGCATCATCGAGAACAGCTGCCGGACGGCGTGGACCGGCGAGAAGATGTTGCGCACCGCCCGCAGGTCCTCGCCGGTCTCGTGGACCTGCAGGCGGCTGCCGAGGCGCTCGCGCAGCAGGGCCGCGCAACGTCGCTCGTCGTCCCCGTCGGCGGCCAGCCCGTCCAGGGCGCGCAGGGTGCGCCGGTCGAGGTCGGCCAGCGCGTCCAGGCCGGCCGGCGACAGGTCGGGCAGGCCGTCCTCCTCCGGGTCGAGCCCGAGCGCGGTGGAGACGCTCGGGTCGAGCCGTGCCAGCTCGTGGACGTAGGAGTCGGCGAGGGCGCGCGGCGTGGCGGGGTGGGCGTCAGGTCGGACGGCGTCAGGCTGGGCGGGGTCGCCGCCGCGGGGGTCGGGTGTCGTCATGCGCCCATCCAAACACCGGCGGGCGCCCGGTCCGGGCCGGTGTCAGCGCCGCGGGTCGAGCACCACCACGCCGTCGGCGGGTCGCTCACCCAGGGCCGGGAGCAGCGCCGCCGCCTCGTCCAGCCCGACCGTCCGGCCGACCAGGGCGGCGGGGTCCAGGGTCCCGCTGGCGACCAGCTCGAGCAGCCGGGGGTAGTCGCGGGCGGCCATCCCGTGGCTGCCCAGCAGGTCGAGCTCCCAGGCGATGACGCGGTCGAGCGGCACCGTCGGTGGTCCGAGGGCGGAGGGCAGGAGCCCGACCTGCACGTGCCGGCCCCGGCGGCGCAGGCTGAGCACCCCGTCACGGCTGGTCTGGTGGGAGCCGACGGCGTCCACGGCGACGTGCGCGCCGCCGGTGAGGTCGTGGACGGCGTCCGGCACGTCCACGGTCCCGGGGTCCAGGACGTGCTCGGCGCCCAGGGTGCGGGCCCGTTCGCGCGCCGGCCCGCCGGGGTCGGTTACCACGACGCGGGCACCGACGGCGCGGGCCACCTGCACGGCGGCCAGGCCCAGCCCGCCGCAGCCGAGGACGACGACCCACTCCCCCGCGCGCAGGCCGGCCCGGTCGACCAGCGCCCTGAAGGCGGTGGCGACCCGGCAGCCCAGTGCCGCGGCCGGCACGTCGCCGACGGCGGGTGGCAGCGCGACCAGGTTGTGGTCGGCGTGGTCGAGGGCGACGAGCTCGGCGAAGGACCCCCACCCGGTGAACCCGGGCTGGGTCTGGCGCGGGCACACCTGCGAGTCGCCGCGACGGCAGTCGGGACAGTCCCCGCACCCGCACACGAACGGGACCGTGACCCGCTGGCCGGGTCGCCACCGGCCGACGTCGCGCCCGACGGCGACCACCTCCCCGGCCAGCTCGTGGCCGGGGACCAGGGGGAGGGTCACCCCCTCGTCGTGGCCCGCCCAGGCGTGCCAGTCGCTGCGGCACAGGCCGGTGGCGTGGACGGCGACCACCGCGCCGTGCGGGGCCGGGACGGGGTCCGGGACGTCGGCCACCCGCGCTGGGTGCCCGAAGGTCTCGACGAGGACGGCGCGCACCCGGTCAGCCTGCCAGCCGGGACGCGGCGCCGCGTCCGGGCGCCCGGCGACCGGGCCCGGACGCACGTGGACCCCGCAGGGCGGTGCCCTGCGGGGTCCGAGCTCTGGGGAGCCGTGCTACCGCCGTGTCACTCCGGGCGGTGGTGTCACTCCTGGCGGTCGGACTGCTGCAGGCTCGTCCACCGCACCCGGCGCGGGTTCGCCAGGGTCGACAGGGTGGGCGTGCTCTCGCGGTCGTCCGCGATCTCGCTGCCCGTCGGGTTCGACATGCTGGTCCCCTCTCAGCTCGAACGTCACTCCACGACCCCGCTCCTGCGCTGGACGGGCTGCCGTGTACCCGTCCGATTCTAGGTGCCGGGCCGCGGTGGCCCCCGCCGAGACGGGGGTCGCCGACTGTGACCCTCACCACTGTCGATGACCCGTTCGGTCGAACCGCGGTGACGACCCGTGAGAGGTGGTCCCCCGGGCCGCCGCGCGCCCGCCGGCCGAGGCGCGTGACGCGATCGTTACCGGCACGTTGCGTGAAGTCCTTGCCCCGACCCCGCCGTAAGCGTTTTCATCCAGGCACGAGGCGGGCGACGCCCGCCACGACACGAGGTTCACGGAGGGACGCACGATGGGACTCACCCGAAGGAAGCGCTCGGCCTCGGCGGTCGCCGGCGGCGCTGCGCTGCTCCTCGCCCTCACCGCCTGCGGTGGGGACGACGACTCCGGCGACGCGGCCGCGGGTGGCGGCGGTAGCGACATCGACTGCTCGGCGTTCGACGAGTACGGCGACCTGAGCGGCACGACCGTCTCGGTCTACACCTCGATCGTCGCGCCCGAGGACCAGCCCCACATCGACTCCTACAAGCCGTTCGAGGAGTGCACCGGCGCGACGGTCGAGTACGAGGGCTCCAAGGAGTTCGAGGCGCAGCTGGTCGTGAAGATCCAGTCGGGCAACGCGCCGGACATCGCCTACATCCCCCAGCCGGGCCTGCTGCAGACGCTGGTGCGCGACACCGACGCCGTCGTGCCCGCGCCCGAGGGCGTCACGCAGATGGTCGACGAGCACTTCAGCGAGGAGTGGAAGGGCTACGGCACCGTCGACGGCACGTTCTACGCCGCGCCGCTCGGCGCGAACGTCAAGTCGTTCGTCTGGTACTCGCCCGCCATGTTCGAGGAGGCCGGCTACGAGATCCCGCAGACCTGGGACGAGATGATCGAGATCTCCGACCAGATCGTCGCGGACGGCGGCAAGCCGTGGTGCGCCGGCATCGGCTCCGGTGACGCCACCGGCTGGCCCGCCACCGACTGGCTCGAGGACGTCATGCTCCGCACCGCCGGTCCGGAGGCGTACGACCAGTGGCTGAACCACGAGATCCCGTTCAACGACCCGCAGGTCGCGGAGGCCCTCGCCACGGTCGGGGACATCCTCAAGAACGAGGACTACGTCAACGGCGGCCTGGGCGGGGTGCAGTCCATCGCCTCCACCGAGTTCCAGGAGGGCGGCATCCCGATCATCGACGGGGCCTGCTGGATGCACCGCCAGGCGTCCTTCTACCAGGCGAACTGGCCGGAGGGCGTGACCGTGGCCGAGGACGGCGACGTCTTCGCCTTCTACCTGCCGCCGATCGAGGGTGACGAGCGCCCGGTGCTCGGTGGCGGCGAGTTCGTGGCCGCCTTCTCCGACCGGCCCGAGGTGCAGGCCTTCCAGCAGTACCTGGCCTCGCCCGACTGGGCCAACGAGAAGGCCCGGGTCACCGGACCCGGCTGGGTGAGCGCCAACACCGGTCTCGACCCGGAGAACCTGGAGTCCCCGATCGACCAGCTGTCCGCGGAGATCCTCCAGGACGAGACGTCGGTCTTCCGCTTCGACGCCTCCGACCTGATGCCGGGTGCTGTGGGTGCCGGGAGCTTCTGGACCGAGATGACCAACTGGATCGCCAACGACAAGGATGACCAGGCGGTCCTCGACAGCATCGAGTCGTCCTGGCCGGCGTCCTGACGCCGGCATGACGAGGCACCGGTCCTGAGGGACCACCCGCGGTGCCGGGAGCACGCCCTCACGGGGGTGCTCCCGGCACCGCCGCCCGCACGGCACGCCCCTGCCCGGGGGGCGCCGACCTCGCGGGGGTCGGCAGGCTGACGGAGGAGGACGGATGGACTGGCTCAGGGACGCGAGCACCACCGGCGAGAAGTTCCTCGTCATGGGGTTCGCGATCATGCTCTTCGTGGTCGTGATGGGCGCGATCCTGCTGGCCGTGGACCGCCCCAAGCGGGTCCCGCAGTGGGTCGTCGTGCTGGCCTTCATCGGCCCGGCGCTGGCGATGCTGGCCTTCGGCCTGGTGTACCCCGCGGTGCGGACGGCGCGGGAGTCCTTCCTCGACCGCACGGGCGAGAACTTCATCGGGTTCGACAACTACGTGCAGGTCTTCACCCAGGACGAGTTCCAGATCGTCCTGCGCAACACCGCGATCTGGGTGCTGCTGGTGCCGGTCGTCGCGACAGGCATCGGCCTGCTGTACGCGGTGCTCGTCGACCGCACCCGGTTCGAGGCCCTCGCCAAGGGGCTGGTCTTCCTCCCCATGTCGATCTCGATGGTGGGCGCCGGGATCATCTGGAAGTTCATCTACGAGTTCAAGCCCGACCAGCCGGGCGTGAACCAGATCGGGCTGGCCAACCAGGTCCTCGTCTGGCTCGGCCTGGAGCCGTACCAGTTCATCATCAGCGCCCCGTGGAACACCGTGTTCCTCATCGTGGTGATGATCTGGATCCAGGCGGGCTTCGCGATGACGGTGCTGTCGGCCGCCATCAAGGCGATCCCGGACGACATCATCGAGGCGGCGCGGCTCGACGGCGTCGGGGGCGTGCGGATGTTCTGGTACGTCACCGTCCCGAGCATCCGCCCGGCCATGGTCGTGGTGCTGACGACGATCGCGATCACGACGCTCAAGGTGTTCGACATCGTCCGCACCATGACCGGCGGCAACTTCCAGACCAGCGTCGTCGCCAACGAGTTCTACGTGCAGGGCTTCCGGCAGTTCAACTTCGGCCTCGGGGCGTCGCTGGCGGTGCTGCTCTTCGTCCTGGTCATCCCGATCGTCGTCTACAACATCCGGCAGATGCGGCTCTCGGAGGACGTGCGATGACCACCACCCCCACTCCCCCGGCGACGGTGACGACCGCCGAGCGCGGCCAGGCCCGCAAGCTCAGCAAGGCGGAGCGGCGGGCCGCCGACGCCAAGACCAAGCTGACGTCCCCCTGGGCGTCGCTGCTGGCCGTCGTCATCGCCGTGCTGTGGACGATCCCGACGTTCGGGCTGCTCGTCACCTCCTTCCGGCCCGAGCTGGACATCCGGCGCAGCGGGTGGTGGACGTTCTTCACCGACCCGCAGGTGACCCTGTCGAACTACGAGGAGGCGCTGTACGGCAGCTCGACGAACTTCGCCACGTTCTTCGTCAACTCGATCGTCATCACGCTGCCGTCGGTGGTCATCCCGATCACCCTGGCCCTGCTGGCCGCGTACGCGTTCGCCTGGATCGACTTCCGGGGACGCGACCTGCTCTTCGTCGCCGTCTTCGCCCTGCAGATCGTGCCCATCCAGATCACCCTGATCCCGCTGCTGAAGACGTACGTCGACTGGGGCCTGTCCGGGTCGTTCTGGACGGTGTGGCTCTCGCACTCGATCTTCGCGCTGCCGCTGGCGACGTTCCTGCTGCACAACTTCATGAAGGACATCCCGCGCTCGCTGGTCGAGGCGGCGCGGGTCGACGGCGCCGGGCACGTCAAGATCTTCTTCCAGGTGCTGATGCCGCTCCTCGTGCCGGCCATCGCCGCCTTCGCGATCTTCCAGTTCCTCTGGGTCTGGAACGACCTGCTGGTGGCCCTGACGTTCGCCGGCGGGGCGCAGGAGGTGGCTCCCCTCACGGTCCGGCTCGCCGAGCTGTCCGGGACGCGCGGGTCGGAGTGGCACCTGCTGTCCGCCGGGGCGTTCATCGCGATGGTCGTCCCGCTCGTCGTCTTCCTGGCCCTGCAGAAGTACTTCGTCCGCGGCCTGCTCGCGGGCGGGGTCAAGGGCTGATCCGCCGCCACCGCGGAGCGCCCCCCGGGCCCGGCGGTCGCCTCGGCGACCGTCGGGCCCGCCACGTACCGTCACCCGGGTGACGACACCGACGCCCGTGCCCGCGACCGCGACCCCGGCTGACGACGAGCTCCTGCCCGAGGCCCAGCGCGTGCTCGCCGAGCTCGTCGCCGCCCCGGCCGGCGGGCCGTCACCGGCCTTCCGCGACGGCCAGTGGGAGGCCGTGCGCGCCCTGGTCGCCGACCGGGCCCGCGTCCTGGTCGTGCAGCGCACCGGCTGGGGCAAGTCAGCGGTCTACTTCGTGGCGACGGCCCTGCGCCGCCGCCAGGGGGGCGGTCCGACGCTGCTCGTCTCCCCGCTGCTGGCGCTGATGCGCGACCAGATCGCAGCCGCCCAGCGGGCCGGTGTGCGCGCGGTGGAGATGAGCTCGTCCAACCCGACCGAGTGGGCCGACGTCACCGCGGCCGTGCTCGCGGACGAGGTCGACGTGCTCCTCGTCTCCCCCGAGCGGCTGACCAACCCGCGGTTCGCGGACGAGCTGCTGCCCACCCTCGTCGAGCGGTGCGGGCTGCTCGTCGTCGACGAGGCGCACTGCGTGTCCGACTGGGGCCACGACTTCCGCCCCGACTACCGGCGCATCCGCGACCTGCTGACCACGCTGCCCGGCGGCACCCCGGTGCTGGCCACCACCGCCACCGCGAACAGCCGGGTCGTCCACGACGTCGAGGAGCAGCTCGGCGCCGGCGGGGTCCCCGTCACCACGGTGCGCGGGCCGCTGGCGCGCGACTCGCTGCGGCTCGGCGTCCTGGACCTGCCCGACGCCACCCAGCGGATCGCCTGGCTCGCCGCGCACCTTCCCGCCCTGCCCGGGAGCGGCATCGTCTACGCGCTGACGGTCAGCGCTGCCGAGGACGCCGCCGCGGTCCTGCGCGAGGCGGGGCACGAGGTGCGCGCCTACACCGGGCGCACCGACGACGCCGAGCGCCGGGACGCCGAGGACGCGCTGCGACGCAACGAGGTCAAGGCCCTGGTCGCGACGTCCGCGCTGGGGATGGGCTTCGACAAGCCGGACCTGGGCTTCGTCGTCCACCTGGGCGCGCCGTCCTCGCCGGTGTCCTACTACCAGCAGGTCGGACGCGCCGGACGCGCCGTCGACCGCGCCGACGTGCTGCTGCTCCCCGGCCGCGAGGACGCCGAGATCTGGCGGTACTTCGCCACCGCGTCCATGCCGCGGGAGGACGCGGCCGAGGCGGTCCTGGACGCGCTCGGCCGCAGCGCCAAGCCGCTGTCCACCGCGGCGCTGGAGACCGTCGCGGACGTCCGGCGCACCCGCCTCGAGCTGCTCCTGAAGGTCCTCGCCGTCGACGGGGCGGTCGAGCGGGTCGGTGGGGGCTGGCGGGTCACCGGCCGTCCGTGGGAGTACGACGCGGAGCGCTACGCGCGCGTGGACGCGGCGCGCCGCCACGAGCAGGACGCCATGCGCGAGTACCAGCGCGGGACCACGTGCCGGATGGCCTTCCTCCAGGAGGCGCTCGACGACCCGACCGCCGAGCCGTGCGGACGCTGCGACGTCTGCGCCGGCCCCTGGTACCCGACCGCGGTCCCCGAGGACGCCGTGAGCAGCGCCGGCGACCGGCTGCGCCGGGCGGGCGTCGAGGTCGCGCCGCGGGCCCAGTGGCCGACCGGCGCGGACCGGCTGGGTGTGCCCGTGCGCGGGCGGATCCCGGCCGACGAGCAGGTGTCCCCCGGTCGTGCCCTGGCCCGGCTGACCGACCTGGGGTGGGGGCAGCGGCTGCGCGAGCTGCTCGGCGAGCAGGCCCCCGACCGGGCCGTGCCCGAGGACGTCGTGCGCGCGTGCGTGCAGGTCCTCGCGACCTGGGGCTGGCAGCAGCGGCCGGTCGCCGTGGCGAGCGTCCCGTCCCGGCGTCGTCCGCTGCTGGTGTCCTCCCTGGCCGAGCGGCTCGCCGAGCTGGGCCGGCTGCGGCACCTGGGCCCGATGGCGGCGGTGCACGGCGGGCCCACGGGCTCGCCGGGCGGTAACAGCGCCTTCCGGCTCGCCAACCTGTGGGAGCGGCTCGACGTCACCGACGAGCAGCGGCAGGCGCTGGACGGCCTGCGCGGCCCGGTGCTGCTCGTCGACGACGTCGTCGACTCGCGGTGGACGGTGACGGTCGCGGGACGCGCGCTGCGTCTCGCCGGGGCGGACGCCGTCCTCCCGCTGGCGCTGGCGGTGGCGGGCTGACCGGCCGGGCTCAGGCCTGGTGCGACGGTGCCCACAGGTTGACGCCCGCCTCCACGGCGTGGGCGTCGATCGCGGCCAGCTCGGCGTCGCTGAACTCCAGGTCGCGGGTGCAGGCCAGGTTGTCCTCGAGCTGGCGGACGCTGCTCGCCCCGACGAGGACGGACGTGACGCGCGGGTCGCGCAGCGCCCAGGCGAGCGCCATCTGCGCCAGGGACTGCCCGCGCTCGGACGCCATCGCGTTCAGCGCGCGCACGTGGTCGAGGGCCTGCGGTGTCAGCAGCTCCGGCGACAGCGAGGAGTCGCGGGAGGCCCGCGAGCCCTCGGGCACGCCGTCCAGGTACTTGTCGGTGAGCATCCCCTGCGCCAGCGGCGAGAACGCGATGCAGCCCGTGCCGGTCTCCTCCAGCACGTCGAGCAGCTCCTCCTCGATCCAGCGGTTGAGCATCGAGTACGACGGCTGGTGGATCAGCAGGGGCGTGCCCAGGTCGCGCAGGATCCGCGCGGCCTCACGGGTGCGCTCCGGCCCGTAGGAGGAGATCCCCGCGTACAGCGCCCGGCCCGAGCGGACGGCGGTGTCGAGGGCCCCCATCGTCTCCTCGAGCGGGGTGGTGGGGTCGAACCGGTGGCTGTAGAAGACGTCCACGTACTCCAGGCCCATCCGGCGCAGGGACTGGTCCAGGCTGGCCAGCAGGTACTTGCGCGACCCGCCGCCCTGGCCGTACGGCCCGGGCCACATGTCGTAGCCGGCCTTCGTCGAGATGACGAGCTCGTCCCGGTACGGCGCGAGGTCCTGCCGCAGCAGGGTGCCGAAGTTCTCCTCCGCGCCGCCGTACGGCGGGCCGTAGTTGTTCGCCAGGTCGAAGTGCGTCACCCCGAGGTCGAACGCGCGGCGCACGATCTCCCGCTGGGTCTCCAGCGGCCGGTCCCCGCCGAAGTTGTGCCACAACCCCAGGGAGACCACGGGCAGGTCCAGGCCGCTGTCCCCGCACCGGCGGTAGGGCAGCTGCTCGTAGCGGTCCTCGCTCGCGGTGTACGTCATGGTCGTCATCCTGCCGCCCGCCCCGGGCGCGTGCCCGCCGACCGGCCCTCTGCGCTGCGACGGAAACCGTCCGCGGATGCGGGTGACCGGCCCGGCTCATCTCCGTACCTGCGGTAGCGTCCCGGTATGACGACGTCGAGGCTGCGGATCAGCGACGCGGCGGGTCTGCTCGGGGTCAGCGACGACACGGTGCGCCGGTGGGTCGACCAGGGCCGGCTGGCGGCCCATCGGGACGGGCACGGCCCGGCGACGGTCGACGGGGCCGACCTCGCGGCCCTGGCGCAGGAGCGCGCACGGCAGGCCGCGCACGACGACGCCCGCGCAGGTCGGGCCTCGGCACGCAACCGGCTGCGCGGTGTCGTCACGGCCGTCACCCGGGACACGGTGATGGCGCAGGTCGAGCTGCAGGCCGGGCCGTACCGGGTGGTGTCCCTGATGAGCCGCGAGGCCGCCGACGAGCTGGACCTGCAGGTGGGGACCGTGGCGGTGGCCAGCGTGAAGGCCACCAACGTCGTCGTCGAGCTGGACGCTGACCGGTGAGCCGCGCTCGCGCGCGGGTCCACGCCGTCGTCCTGGTCCTCGGGCTGACCGCGGCCTGCGCCGGCGCGGGTGGCGCCGGAGACGGCGCCGCGAACGAGAGCCCCTCGGACGCCGCGGGCACCGTCACCGTGCTCGCGGCGGCCTCGTTGACCGACGCGGTCACCCGGGTGGCGGACGACGTGCAGGCCGAGCACCCGGGCCTGACGGTGGTCACGTCCTACGCCGGCAGCGCCGAGCTGGTCCAGCAGGTGCTGGCCGGAGCACCGGCGGACGTGCTCGTCACCGCCAGCGAGGCCGCGATGGCGCCGGCCGTCGAGGCGGGCGCCGTCGCCGGGAAGCCGGTGGTGATCGCCGAGAACGAGGTCGTCCTCGCCGTGCCCGCGGGCAACCCGGCCGGTGTCGGCGGCCCGGCCGACCTGGCGCGCGAGGAGCTGGACGTCGCCCTGTGCGCCGAGCAGGTGCCCTGCGGAGCCGCGGGCCGCGCGGTGCTCGACGCGGCGGGGGTGGTCGCCCGTCCCGACACCCTGGAGAGCGACGTGCGCGCCGTCCTGACCCGGCTGCGCCTGGGCGAGGTGGACGCCGGGCTGGTCTACCGCACCGACGTCGTCGCCTCCGCAGGGACGGTGGAGACCGTCGACCTGCCCGTGGCCGTGGCCGGGAAGGGGACGACCCGCTACCCCGCCGCCGTCCTGGCCGACGCGCCGAACCGTGCCGGCGCCGCCGCCGTCGTCGAGGGGTTGCTGTCCCCAGCAGGGCGGGAGGTCCTGACCCGTGCAGGCTTCCGCGTCCCCTGACCGTGCCCCTGGCCGTGCCGGGCACCGCGCGAAGGACCGTGCGGCGCCGGCCCGGAGGGTCCCCGGCGGCGGGGTCCCCCGTGCGCTGCTGGCCCCGGCCGCGGTCGGCCTGGCGCTGCTGGTGCTGCCGCTCGGCGCCCTGCTGCTGCGCACGCCGTGGGCGGGACTGCCGGACCTGCTGGCCGCTCCCGTCGTGCGGCAGGCGCTGCGGCTGTCGCTGCTGACGGCGACGACGGCGACGGGGCTGTGCCTCGTCCTCGGTGTGCCCCTGGCCTGGGCGCTCGCACGGTCCACCTCGCGCGTCGCCCCGCTGGTGCGGGCGCTCGTCACCGTGCCCCTGGTCCTGCCCCCCGTCGTCGGCGGGCTCGCGCTGCTGCTGCTGCTGGGCCGGCGGGGCGTGCTCGGCCAGCACCTCGACGCCTGGTTCGGCGTCACGATCCCGTTCACCACGACAGCGGTCGTCCTCGCCGAGACGTTCGTGGCCCTGCCGTTCCTCGTGGTCTCCGTGGAGGGGGCGCTGCGGTCGGTGGACCGGCGCTACGAGGAGGCGGCGCGCACGCTGGGGGCGTCGCGGTGGACGGTCGCGCGCCGGGTGACGCTGCCCGCCGTCGCGCCGGGCGTGGTCGCCGGGTCCGTGCTGTGCTTCGCCCGCGCGCTCGGCGAGTTCGGGGCCACGATCACCTTCGCCGGCAGCTTCCCCGGCACGACCCGCACCATGCCGCTGGAGGTCTATCTCGCCCTGGAGACCGACCCGGACGCCGCCGTCGCCCTGGCCCTGGTCCTGCTCGTGGTCGCCGTGCTCGTGCTGACGGCGCTGCGCGGGCGCTGGCTGACCGGGGGCGGCGGTGCGTGAGCGGCGCGGTGCCGTGCCGGTGCCCACGGGCCCCGACGGGCTGAGGGCGGACGTCGTCGTCGCTCGCGGACGGTTCCGCCTCGACCTGCGGCTGGACGTCCGGCCCGGTGAGGTCGTCGCGCTGCTCGGGCCCAACGGGGCGGGCAAGACCACCACGCTGCGGGTCCTCGCCGGCCTGCAGCCGGTGGACGCGGGCCTCGTCCGGTGGGGCGGGCGGGTCCTCGACGACCCCGGGCGGGGCGTGCTGGTCCCGCCGGAACGGCGGCGCACCGGGGTCGTCTTCCAGGACGGGCTGCTGTTCCAGCACCTCGACGTGCTGGAGAACGTCGCCTTCGGGCTGCGGGCCGGCGGCGTCCCGCGCGCGGCGGCGCGACGTGCGGCGTCCGGCTGGTTGGAGCGGGTGGGCGTCGGCGACCTCGCGCGGCGCCGTCCCCGCGACCTGTCCGGCGGCCAGGCCCAGCGGGTCGCGCTCGCCCGGGCGCTCGTCACCGGCCCCGACCTGCTGCTCCTGGACGAGCCGCTCGCCGCCCTGGACGCCGGGACCCGCACCCGGGTGCGCAGCGAGCTGCGCACCCACCTGGCCGGGTACGCCGGGTGCACCGTCCTGGTGACGCACGACCCGCTGGACGCGATGGTCCTCGCCGACCGGATCGTCGTGCTCGAGGACGGGCAGGTGGTCCAGGACGGGACCCCCGCCCACGTCGCGGCGCACCCCCGCACCGACTACGTCGCCGAGCTTGTCGGGCTCAACCTGCACCGGGGACGCTCGCGCGGCGGGGTCGTCGACCTCGCCGGCGGTGGTCGGCTCACCGGGATCCCGGTCCCCGGGGCACCGGACGGTGACGTCCTGGTCGCCTACCCGCCGGCCGCCGTCGCGCTGCACCGGACCCGGCCCGACGGGTCCCCGCGCAACACGTGGCCGGTGGCCGTGGAGTCCGTCGAGCGCCACGGCGGGACGGTCCGCGTCGCCCTCACCGGTGAGCCGCCCGTCCTGGCCGACGTCACGGCGTCCGCCGTGGCCGAGCTGGACCTCGTCCCCGGCCGGCGGGTGTGGGCCGCGGTCAAGGCCACCGAGGTCCGCACCTACCCCGCCTGAGCGCGTCGGGAGCGCGCCGGCGGCCGGCCGCTGGGAGGATCGCTGGCGTGACCGACGCGCCCGCCCCGAGGCGACGCGCCTACCTCGTGTGGGGCGTCGGCATCGCCGCGTACGTCGTCGCCGTCCTGCACCGCACCTCCCTCGGTGTCGCCGGGATCGCCGCGGCCGACCGGTTCGACGCGGGGGCCAGCGTCGTCGCGTCCTTCGCCGTCCTGCAGCTGCTCGTCTACGCCGCGATGCAGATCCCGATCGGCGTGCTGCTCGACCGGTTCGGGTCCCGCGCCCTGGTGACCGTCGGCGCGTTCACGATGGCCGTCGGGCAGCTGCTCCTGGCGCTCGCCGAGACCGTGCCCGCCGCGATGGCCGCCCGCGTCCTGGTCGGCACCGGCGACGCGATGACGTTCGTGGCCGTGCTGCGGCTCGTCCCCGCGTGGTTCCCCGCCCGCCGCGTCCCCGTGCTCACCCAGGTCACCGGGCTGACCGGCCAGCTCGGGCAGATCCTGTCCGCGGTGCCGCTGGTGGCGATCCTGCAGCTCGAGGGCTGGACCGCCGCGTTCAGCGCCGCCGCGGCGCTCGGCGTGCTCGTCGGCGTCCTCGCGGGTGCCCTGCTGCGGGACACCCCCGACACCGGGTCGCTGTCCGGGCCGCCCGCCCCCATCTCCTCGGTCGTTGCCGACGTGCGCAGCGCCTGGCTGCACCCGGGGACCCGGCTGGGGATGTGGACGCACTTCACCACCCAGTTCTCCGGCACCGTGTTCGCGCTGCTGTGGGGGTACCCGTTCCTGGTGTCCGGGCAGGGCCTGAGCGCGGGTCAGGCCAGCCTCGTGCTGAGCCTGCTGGTCGGGGCGGGGATCGTCGTCGGCCCGGTGCTCGGGGTGCTCGTGTCCCGCCACCCGCTGCGCCGGTCGTGGCTGGTGCTCGGCGTCGTGGGGGTGAACGCCGCCGTGTGGACGGCGGTGCTCGCCTGGCCCGGTCCCGCGCCGGTGTGGCTGCTGGCGCTGCTCGTCCTGGCGCTGGCGACGTCCGGGCCGGGGTCCATGATCGGGTTCGACTTCGCGCGGACGTTCAACCCGCCCAACCGGCTCGGCACGGCGACCGGCATCGTCAACGTGGGCGGGTTCGTCGCCTCCCTCGTCACGATCTTCCTCGTCGGGCTCGTCCTGGACCTGCGCACCGGCGGCGCGCCCGGCTACGACCTCGACGACTTCCGCGTGGCCATGTCGGTGCAGTTCCTCATGTGGGCCGTCGGCGTGACCGGCGTGGTCGTCGCCCGGCGCAAGGTGCGCCGGCGGATGGCCGCCGCCGGGGTCGTCGTCCCGCCGATCCGGGAGGCGATCGCGCGCCGGCGCGCGCACCGCCGTCCCGGCAGCTAGCTGGCGGCCCGTCCGGTGGTGGGGTCCTGCCCGCCGGGGCACAGTGGGCGGATGCCCGAGACGACGCTGCGCGCCCTCGCCCTGGTCTGCACGCTGACCCCCTCCCCCGACCGGTCGTCCAGCGACCTGATGGCCCGGCACGTGCTGGACGCCCTGGCCGAGCACGACGTCACCGGCGAGGTGGTGCGCGTGGTCGACCACGACGTGCGGCCCGGCGTGAAGACCGACATGGGCGACGGCGACGCGTGGCCGCAGATCCGCGCCAAGGTGCTCGAGGCCGACGTCCTCGTCCTGGCCACCCCGATCTGGCTCGGGCACCCCTCCAGCGTCGCCCAGCGCGTCCTGGAGCGGCTCGACGCCGAGATCAGCGAGCGGGACGACGAGGGGCGGATGCTCACCCAGGGCAAGGTGGCGGTCGTCGCGGTCGTCGGCAACGAGGACGGCGCGCACCACGTGCACGCCGAGCTGTTCCAGGCGCTGGACGACGTCGGGTTCACGATCCCCGCGGGCGGCGGCACGTACTGGGTCGGCGAGGCGATGGGCTCGACCGACTACCAGGACCTCGACGAGGTCCCGGAGATGACGGCCACGACGACCCGGACGCTGGCGACGAACGCCGCGCACCTGGCCCGGCTGCTCAGGGCCTCCCCCTACCCGCCGGCCTGAGCGGGCTGCCTGGGTCCCGCGCCCAGCAGGTCGGCCAGCGCCACGGCGTCGTGGGGGGCGAAGCCCTTGGCGTCGTTGTCGAGGTAGACGTAGACGTCGCGGCCGTCGTCGGCCCACCGGCGGACCCGCTCGGCCCACTGCTCGAGCGCCTGCGGCGAGTAGCCGCTGGTGTAGAGCTCGGTGTCGCCGTGCAGCCTGGCGTAGGCGAAGTCCGCGGTGCGCTCGTCGGCGAACGGCCAGCGGCCCGCCGTGTCGGCGACGACGAGCGCGACGCCGTGCGCGCGCAGCAGCGCCAACGGCTCGGGGTCGAGGAAGGAGCGGTGCCGGACCTCCAGCGCGTGCCGCAGGGGCCGGTCGGCGTCGGTGGTCGTCCAGGCCCGGCCCTCGACCTTCTCGTCGTGGCGGGCGGCGAGGGCCGCGGCCTCGGTGGTGCTGCGGGGCAGCAGGTCCAGGAACGGCTCGAGCCGGGACCGGTCGTAGGCCAGCCGCTCCGGCAGCTGCCACAGCAGCGGACCGAGCCGGTGCCCCAGGGCCAGGACGCCCGAGGCGAGGAAGTTGGCCAGCGCCGTGTCGACCCCGACGAGCTTCTTCAGGTGGGTGATGAACCGGCCGCCCTTGACGGCGAAGACGAAGTCCTCGGGGGTCGCCGCCGCCCACGCCCGGTACCGCTCGGGGCGCTGCAGGGAGTAGAACGACCCGTTCAGCTCGACCGTGCGCATCCGGGTGGCCAGGTGCTCCAGCTCGCGGCGCTGCACCAGCCCCCTGGGGTAGAAGTCCCCCCGCCAGCCCGCGTACACCCAGCCGGAGGTGCCGACCCGCACCTGCGGCCGGGTGCCCGCGGGACCGGTTCGCCCGTCGGTCACGCCCTCGTCAGGCGCCGGCACCCGGCACGGCGGGGCGCACGTCGAAGCGCAGCACCGCGCCGACGCCACCGGGCAGCACGTCAGGTGTGTCGACGAGCTCGACGTCGCCGTGCTGGGCGACGAGGGCGCGCAGCAGGACCGCGTCGGCACGGTCCTCCTCGACGCGCTCGGCGCCGAGGGCCTGGACGTCCTCCCGGCTGGTGCCGAGGTGCAGGGGGTCCTCCCCCGCCCACAGGGTGAGCGTGGAGCTGGGGTCGTCGTGCAGCAGCAGGACCTCCACGGCACCGGCGCGCAGCGCCTCCACCGTGGCCGCCAGGCCGGCCGCTGCCCCGGAGTCCTGGCCGGCGGCCTGCTCGTAGCGGGCGACGGCGTCGCCCATGCGCACCTGCCGGTGCTTGCGGAGCGAGTCGGCGACCCGATGGGCGAAGGCGGCGTCGTCCACGCCCTCGGAGCGGCCGCCGCCGTCGACGACGGACAGGCGCTCGCGGGCGGGCTGGCCGAGGCGGCCGGTCAGCTCCGCGAGGGCCTTCGGGTCCCCGCTGACCAGGACGACCTCCGGCTGGTGCTCGGCGACGACCTTGTCGACGTCCTTGGCGACGGCCTCGGCGTTGCGCTCCCACGAGTCGTGGACGCGGCTGCGGAAACGGCGGTGGGACATGCCGCCGCCCGGCACCGGGTGCAGCACGTCGTGGCCCCCCTCGACCGAGTGGTCCTCGCGGGTGTCGGCCAGCGGGTCGACGACGTGGACGTCGGCGCCGGCGCGGTCGACCTCGACGAGGACGTACCGGACCGCGCCGTCCATGGCCCGGACCAGCGGCATCAGGTGGGCGACGAGCCCGTGGTGGCAGCTCGTGCGCAGCGGGGCACGGGACAGCACGCGGTCGAGGACGACGCCGTCGGGCCCGGCGACGACGCTGCGGCCGTGCTCACCGGCCCGGCCGGTGGGTTCCAGCACGATCCTCGCGACGTCGTCCAGCAGCTCCTTGGGCACACCGCCGGAGGCGAGCTCGTCGCGGACCCCCTGCCAGCGCACCTCGATGTCGTGCGGCGACGTCGCCCCGGTGCGGGTGACGTCGAGGTGGACGGTGGTGAAGGGGCCCTTGCCGGTGACGGCGGGCTGGAGCCACGTGAGGTTCATCAGGCGTCCTCCGAACGGGTCGGCGGGTGGGCTGGTCGGCCGCGCGCCGTGGGCGCCGCGGCGGTCGTCCCAACGTACGACGCGCGGTGGCGGCCCGCGCGTCGTGCCGGAGCCGTGCCCGGACGGGTGCGCTCGCCTACGGTGGCCGTCATGAGCGACGACGCCGCAGGCCCTCGCGACCCCGCCCCCGAGTCCGGCGCCGGCGACGGGCCGGCGTGGCAGAACGTGACCTTCGCCAGCGGGGACGCGACCGCGCACGGCTACCTGCAGCTGCCGCCGTCCGGCTCCGGCCCGGGTGTGGTGGTGGTGCAGGAGTGGTGGGGCCTGGACGACCACGTCGCCGACCTGGTGCGCCGGCTGGCGGCCGAGGGGTTCGTCGCGCTGGCACCCGACCTGTACGGCGGGCGGGTCGCGCACGAGCGGGACGACGCGGCCCGGATGCGCCGCGCGCTGCCCGTGCAGCGGGCCGTGCGCGACCTGGGCGGTGCGGTGGACCACCTGCTCGCCCACGAGGCGGTGACGTCCACGACGGTGGGGGTCATCGGGTTCTGCATGGGCGGCGGGTTCGTGCTGCTGCTCGCGGCGGACCAGGGCGAGCGGGTGTCCGCGGCGGTGCCGTTCTACGGGGTGCCGCCGCAGGGGTCGGACCTGTCGGGCGTGCGCGCGCAGGTCCAGGGGCACTTCGCCGAGCGGGACCGGTCGGTGAGCCGGGAGGACGTGGTGGCGCTGACCACGAACCTGCGCCTCGAGGCGGGGGTGGAGGCGCACGTGCACTGGTACCCGGCGGGGCACGCCTTCCTCAACGACACCCGCCCGTCCTACGACCGGCACCAGGCCGCGCTGGCGTGGTCACGCGCGGTCGAGTTCCTCCGCGACCACGTGCGCTGAGTCCGCCGACCCTGACGACCCGGACGACCCGGCCGACCCGAGGGAGCCGGCGTCCAGTGCCTGCGCGACCCGCGGGAGCACCTCGCCCAGCGGGGCGTCGACGCGCACGCTCACGAGGTCGTCACCGCGCGTCGGGCCCTGGTTCACCACGGCGACGGGGATGCCGTGGCGGGCGGCGTGGCGCACGAAGCGCAGCCCCGACATGACCGTCAGGCTCGAGCCGAGGACGAGCAGCGCCCGGGCGGCGTCGACGATCCCGTAGCAGCGCTCCACCCGGTCCCGGGGGACGTTCTCGCCGAAGAACACGACGTCCGGCTTCAGCAGGCCGCCGCACGCCGTGCAGTCGACCACCCGGAAGCCGGCCACCAGGTCCTCGTCGAGCTCGACGTCCCCGTCGGGGTTGACCCGGGTGGCGCCGACCGCGGTGAACCGCGGGTTGGCGGCCGCCAGCCGGTCGTGCAGCTCCTCGCGCGGCGACCTGCGGGAGCAGCCCAGGCAGACCACGCGGTCCAGCGCCCCGTGCAGCTCGACGACGTCGCCCGAGCCCGCGGCCTGGTGCAGGCCGTCGACGTTCTGGGTGACCAGCCCGGTGACGAGTCCGGCGCGCTGCAGGCGGGCGACGGCCCGGTGCCCGTCGTTCGGTTCGGCGCGGGTGATGGCCCGCCAGCCGACGAAGCTGCGCGCCCAGTACCGCCGGCGCGCGGCGGGCCCGCCGACGAACTCCTGGTACGTCATCGGCGGGCCGGAGCGGGTGCGCGCACCGGTCGGGCCCCGGTAGTCGGGGATCCCCGACTCCGTCGAGATCCCCGCGCCGGTCAGGACGGCCACCCGCCCGCCCGCGAGCAGGGCGACGAGACCGGCCGTGCCGGGCGCGTCCCCGTCGTGGGGCCGCCACGCGTGCGCCACGGGGTCCTCAGGCCCCGTCGAGATCGCGGCGCCGCAGCAGCGGGGCCACGTCCTTCGGACGTCCGCGGACGGCCTCGAAGGCCGCGATGGGGTCGACGCTGCCGCCGCGGGACAGCAGCTCGCGGGCGAAGACCTCGCCGTTCTCCCGCCGCAGCCCGCCGTTCTCGGTGAACCAGTCGACGGTGTCGGCGTCGAGGACCTCGCTCCAGATGTAGGAGTAGTACCCGGCGTCGTACCCGTTGGTGAACGAGTGCGCGAAGTACGTGCTGCGGTACCGGGGTGGGACGGCGGCCACCGTCAGCCCCCACTTCTCCAGCACCGCCTGCTCGAAGGTCGCGACCTCCTGCGGCGCGACGGGTGCGCCGTCCACGGGCAGCAGGTGCCACTCGAGGTCGATCACCGCGGCGGCGAGGTACTCGGTGGTCGCGAAGCCCTGACCGAACGCGCGGGACGCCTCCAGGCGGTCGACGACCTCCTGCGACAGCGGCTCGCCGGTGCGGTGGTGCGCCGCGTAGCCGGCCAGCACCTGCGGCCACCACGCCCACATCTCGTTGACCTGCGAGGGGTACTCGACGAAGTCCCGCGGGACGCTCGTCATCGACAGCCGTGGGTAGGTGACGTCGGAGAGCAGCCCGTGCAGGACGTGCCCGAACTCGTGGAAGGCGGTGCGCACCTCGTCGGCGGTGAGCAGGGCCGGCTCGCCGCCGGCGGGCCGGGGCACGTTGAGGTTCAGCACGACCACCGGACGCCGTCCCGTGAGCCGGGACTGGGTCACGAACGAGCTCATCCACGCCCCACCGCGCTTGGAGTCGCGGCTGTACCAGTCGGCCAGCAGCAGCCCGCGGGAGTCGCCGGCCTCGTCGTGGACCTCGTGCACCTCCACGTCCGGGTGGTACCCGGTCAGGTCCTCCCGGCGGGTGAACGTCAGCCCGTACAGCGCGGTCGCGGCCCGCATCACGCCGTCGCGGACCACCCGGTCCAGCGGCAGGTAGGGGCGCAGCGCGGCGGCGTCCACCTGGTAGGTGTCGGCCTTGACGCGCTCCGCGTAGTACGCCCAGTCCCAGGGCTGCAGCGGGGCCTCGAGCCCGTCGGCGACCAGCGCCTCCTCCAGCCTGACGGCCTCGGTGTGCGCGTTGGCGACGGCCGGCGGGACGAGGCGGTGCAGCAGCTCGGTCACGGCGTCGACGGACCCGGCCGTCTGGTCGGCCACCACCCACGACGCGTGGTCGCGGTGGCCGAGGAGCCCGGCCCGTTCGGCGCGCAGCGCCGCGATCCGCACCAGGACCTCGCGGGTGTCGTGCTCGCCGCCGCGGGCACCGCGCTCCACGGACGCCCGGTGCACCTGCTCGCGCAGCCCCCGGTCGCGCAGCGACGCCAGCACCGGCTGCGCGGTGCTGAGCCCGAGGGTCAGCAGGTACCCGTCCAGCCCTCGGGCGCGGGCGGCCTGCTCGGCGGCGGACACGGCGTCGTCGGACAGCCCGTCGAGCCGGGCGCGGTCGAGGACGTGCACGGCCGACTCGTTGGTCTCCACGAGCAGCTCGGTCCCGAACCGCGTGGTGAGCTCGGACAGCTCCCCGTTGAGGCGCCGCAGCCGGTCCTGGTCGGTCGGCGACAGCCCCGCACCGGCGCGCACGAAGTCGGTCCGGTACCGCTCCACGAGGCGGACCTGCTCGGCGTCCAGGCCGCCGTCGTGGCGGGTCGCGTGCACCGCCTCGACCCGCTCGAACAGCCGGCGGTCGAGCAGGATCGCGTCGCGGTGCGCGGCCAGCCTCGGCGCCAGCTCGGCCTGCAGCCGGCGGAGCCCCTCGGTCGAGTCGGTCGCGGTGAGGTTGGAGAAGACCGCCGAGACGCGCTCCAGCAGCTCCCCGGAGCGCTCCAGCGCCTCGATGGTGTCGGAGAACGTGGGGACGTCGTCGCCGGCGGTGATCGCGGCGACCTCCGCGACCTGCTCGGCCATCCCCGCCTCGAACGCGGGCAGGTAGTGCTCCTCGCGGATCCGGTCGAACGGCGGCAGCTCGTGCTCGAGCCCGCTGGGAGCGGCGAAGGGGTTGTCGGAGTCGAGCGCGGAGGCGGGGGCCGCACCGGTGGTGGCGTCTGCGTCGGGCACGGCACCACACTGCCACGAGCCCGCCGTCGCGCCCGCCGGCGGGCCCGTGGCCCCGCGGGCGCAGCGCGCTCAGCGGCCGACGTGCTGCCCGTCCGGCCGCTCTCCCGGCTGCTCCTCCGGCAGCCCCTCCAGCAGCCCCTCCAGCAGCCCGGCCATCGCTGGCAGGTCGAAGAACCGCGCCACGGCGGTCGCCGACGGGTTCCCCGCGTGGGGGTCGGCTCCTGCGTCCAGCAGCATCCGCACGGTCCGCGCGTCCTGGCGGAACACCGCGGCGCCCAGCGCCGTCTGGCCGCGGTCGTTCACCCGGCCGTGGTCGGCCCCGTGGTCCAGCAGCGTCCGGACGACGTCCGGGTGCTTGTGGTACGCGCCGAGCAGCAGCAGGGTGTCGCCCCGGTCGTTGGTCAGGTTGGCGGGCAGCCCGGCGTCCAGCTCGGCCGCGAGCTCGGCCGCCGCCCCGTGCCGCGCGAGGTCGAGCACGCGGTGGGCGTAGGCGAGGGTCTCCTCGTCGAGCTCGACCGGCACGGGTCAGTCCTGGCCGGCGCCGGAGGACACGATCCGCCGCACGGACTCGACGGAGCCCACGTTGTCGTCGAGCAGCTTCGCCCGCTCGACCGCGAAGGCCCGCCCGAGCCGGTCCCTGGTGCCCTCGTCGACCTCGCTGCGGGCGGGGTTGAGGATCGTGCGCTCCTCCTCGTCGACGTGGTGGGCGAGGGCCTTGGTGACCTCCTCCAGCGCCTCGCCGAAGTCCTCGGAGTCGACGTCGTCCACCTCGAGCAGCGCGAGGAGGGCCTCGTTGAGCTCGTGGTGCTCGTGCTCGCCGTGCTCGGCGTCCTCGTCGTCGATGGCGTCCTTGCGGACCAGCGCGTTGTAGACGTGCCGCTCCTCGGCCTCGCCGTGGGCGACCAGGACGTCGGAGAACGTCGCCAGCAGCGCCGCCCGGTCCTGGGTGTCGTCGCGCATGCGGCGCATCAGGTCCTCGAACAGGCGGTGGTCGGCCAGGATCAGCTCGACCACGTCGCCGGAGTCGGGCCGGGGGACGGTGACGGTGCCGTCGACGGTGTCATCGCTCATGGCGAGAAGCGTGCCAGCGACGACGCGGCTCGCAACCCGGTGCGTAGGCTCGGGGGGTGGGGTCCGCCGACGGGGAGCCGTCCGCCAGCAGGGTCGGGGACGCCGCCACCCGCGCCCACCGCACGGAGAGCCTCGCCGACGTCCTGGGCGGGCGCCGGTCCGCCGTCGACGCGACCGTCCCGCCGGTCCTGTTCGCGGCCGTCTGGTGGGTCTCCGACGGCATGGTGGGCTGGTCGGTCGGCGCCGCGGTCGCCGGCGGGGCCGTCGTGTCGCTGTGGCGTCTGCGGCGGGGCGTCAGACCGAGGGCCGCGGTCGCCTCCGTCCTGGCCGTCGTCGTGGCGGGGCTCGTCGCGGTGTGGACCGGTCGCGGCCAGGACTTCTTCCTGCTGCAGCTGCTCGCGAACGCGGCGAGCGCCCTGACCTGGGTGCTGAGCCTGCTCGTGCGGTGGCCGCTCCTCGGTGTCGTGGTCGGCGCGCTGCTCGGGCAGGGGGCGCGGTGGCGGCGCGACCCCGCCCTGCTGCGCGGCTACGGCAGGGCCAGCTGGGTGTGGGTGGCCCAGTACGGGCTGCGGCTGGCGGTGCTGGTCCCGCTCTACCTGACCGGCGAGGTGCTCACCCTGGCCGTGGCCCGCGTGGCGCTGACGTGGCCGCTGGTGGCGGCGTGCACCGCCGTCAGCTGGTGGGTGCTGGTGCGGTCGCTGCCCCCCGGGCACCCGGGGGTCCGGCACCCCGTCACCCGCCCGGCGCCGCTGCCCGACCGGGCTGCCCGGGACCGGGGTCGTCCCTGACGTCGACCGCGTCCCTGACGTCGACGGCATCCCAGGTCACCGCCTGGGTGTCCGCGGGGGCCTGGCAGGTCAGCCTGGCCGGTGGCAGCCGGCGGCGGGTGAGGGTGACCGCCAGGGGCGGCTGGTCACCGGGCCCGTCGACCAGGACCTGGTAGGTCGGTCCGGCACCCGGCCGCGGCGCCACGCGCTCCGGCTCGCGCGGCACGAGGGCGTCGACGGGTGCCGGACCGCGGACGCGGTGGGCGGTCACCAGGGCGGCCTGGGCGAGCACCGGCAGGTCGCTCGTGCCGCGCAGGTGCTCGGCGGGGACGCGCCCGGCGAGGTGCTCGGCGACGACGTGCACGGCGTCCTCCCCGTCCAGCCGGCCGTAGCAGGCCCCGCCGGGCAGGACGACCACGTTGGCGGCGAACCGGTCGCCGCCGAGGTGGGAGCACTCCCAGGTCTGGCGGGCCCACCGCCGGCTCAGGGCTGCGGCGACGGGGCGGCCGCGGACCGCGCAGCAGGCGTCGTGGCGGCCGTGGGCGCAGACGAGGAGCACCAGCTCGTCGGGACGGCCCGTGGCGGTGGGGAGCAGGCCGGGGTCCTCCAGCAGCGGGAGGGCGTCCAGCAGCTCGCGGTCGTGCCGCCACCCTCCCCAGACCGCTCCGCGGTCACCGGTGCCGACCACCGCCCAGGAACGCGGGCCAGGGGCGTCCCGGTGCGAGGGCCCGTGGTGCTGGCGGGCGGCGTCCTGCCGGCCGTGGCGCCGGACGAGCACGACCCGGCCCCCGGCCGCCGCCAGCGCGTCGTCCAGGCGCGACCGGACGGCCGGGGCCACCCCGGAACCGGCCCACGCGTCGCGCGCCCACGGCCCCGGGTGCTCGACCAGCAGCCACACCCGTGCGGGTGCGGCGGTTCCGGCGAGGGCGTCCGCCCGCAGCCGCGCGGCGTCGGAGCACCTCACCGGCGGCACCTCCCCGGCGGCACCTCATGCGTGGCGTGGTCCCTGACCGGTCCGCTCGCGGCGTCCACCGTCACGCAGGCGGCTCCACGATCCCCGCGCGCAGGAGCCGGCGCACCAGGTCGAGGGCGACGTCGTCGGGCAGGCCGAGCCGGTCGACCTGGACGGGGCGGCCGGCCAGCACGGTGCGGACGGCGTCGGCCTCACCGGGGTCCAGGGCGAGGCGTGTGCCGCGGGTGCGCAGCCCGGTCCCGTTCGCGTCCTCCTCGAGCCGGGCTCGCAGGTGCCGGCGGAGCACGACGCGGCTGGTGGGGGCGAGGTCCGCGGCGGCGGCGAGCTGGCGCAGCGGACCGACGGGGGCGGGGCGCTGGGAGCGGTCGGCCTGGCGGCCGAGGCGGGCGGCCACGTCGCCGGCACCGACGTCCCGGGCGGCCCGGGTCAGCGCCTCGACGACCGCGCCGAGGTGCGGCTCGAGGTCCTCGGGTGCGCCGACGTCCACGCCCAGCGGCAGCGACGCGCGCAGGGTGGGGTCCTCGGCCAGCCGGTCGAGCGCGGCGTCCAGCACCGTGGCGGCCAGGGCGTGCTCGGTCCAGGTGTGGATGCCGACGGTCACGTGCGTGCTGACCTGCCCCAGGGCGGTCGCGGCGTGCAGGTAGCCGCGCGGCAGGTACAGGCTGTCCCCGGGGCGCAGGACGACGTCGAGGACCGGCGCCGCGTCGGCGGCCCGGGCGACCTGGGCGCGGCGGTCGGTCCAGACCTGGTCGCGCAGGGGGCTCGGGTGCACGGGCTCGTGGACGACCCACCGCTTCTCCCCCTGCACCTGCAGGACGAACACGTCGTGGACGTCGTAGTGGGCGCTGAAGCCCTGCGACTGCGGCGGCGTCACGTAGGCGTTGACCTGGACGGGGTGCCCGAGCTCTGCCGCGAGGGCCTGGGAGAAGTCCGTCAGCGGCGGCCAGGTGCGGTGCAGGGCCTGCAGGACGAGGGTGGCGCCACCCGCGAACAGGCCGAGCAGCTTGTCGTCGTCGAGCTGGTCGGTGATGGTCGCGCCGACGCCCGCCCCGCTGGTGAACGCACGCTCCCCGAGGGTCGAGCCGTCACGGGCCACGCGCAGGAACGGTGTCCGCAGACCGCGGCGGGACACCAGCTCGTCGACGGCGTCCGCGTCGAGGAGGTCGGTGAAGTCGCGGGGCAGGTCCTCGGAGCGGGCGAGGTGGGCGCGGCGTCCCCAGTGCTCGGTCGCGAACCGGTCCAGGTCGTCCCCGACGCAGCGGCGCAGAGCCGGCGCGTGCGGCGCGGGACCCGGGGCCGGGTGCCCGGCGTCGCCGCCGGGCACCCGTTCCGTCAGGGGGGCGGTCACTCAGATCCCGGCCCCGCGGTCGGCGCCGCCGTCAGCGCCACCGTCGGCGCCACCGTCTGCACCGCCGTCAGCGCCGCCGTCGGCACCGCCGTCTGCGCCACCGTCAGCGCCACCGTCAGCACCACCGTCAGCACCGCCGTCAGCACCGCCGTCAGCACCGCCGTCAGCACCACCGTCGTGCTCGCCGGCCTGACCGCCGGCACCGCCGTCCGCCGGACCGTGGGCACCCGAGTCGGCGCCACCGTCGGCGCCACCGTCGGCGCCGCCGTCACCGGCGCCGCCGTCCATCGGACCGTGCTGCTGGGGGTCGGTCGTGTCGCTCACGAGGTCCTCCGCTCGTCGAGGCCACCCGGGCGGTGGCGCACGGCCCCTGTCTACTGCCTGGCACCGCGGTCCGCGACCGCTCGGCGGCGGGCGACCCACCCCCGTCCGGGTGGGCGCCGCCGTCCGTGGCGGGGGCGCGAGAATTCGTCCGCCCGGCGCGCGTCATGGACGCGGAGGTCCCCGGTCTGCACAGTGTGACCACGGGGAGTCATCATGGCTGTGACGGACAGTGACCGAGCCGTGCGCGACCGGAGCGGCCGCGCAGGCGCGACGAGGGGCGGGGACCGGATGTCCGAGCGGCAGGCGGCGAGCGCGACGACCCTGCCCGCCGAGCCGGCCAGCGCCTCGCGCGCCCGCCGCTTCGTCGCCGCGGTCCTGACGGACCTGGGCTGCCCGGGGCTGGTCGACGCCGCGGAGCTCGCCGTCAGCGAGCTCGTGACCAACGCGCTCGTGCACAGCCGCAGCGGTGTCGAGGTCAGCGTGCGGCCCCTGGGGGCAGGCGCCCGCATCTGCGTGCGCGACGACAACCCCGCTCCCCCGGTGCCGAAGGCGTACGAGGCGCTCGCGTCCACCGGACGCGGCCTGCAGCTGGTCGCCGACCTCGCGCACGCCGTGGGGGTCGAGCCGCACGGCGAGGACGGCAAGACCCTGTGGTTCGAGCTGCGACCGGACTCCGATGACCCCGACGACCCGGACGACCAGGGCTGCCCCCGGTCCCGCGCCGCCTGGACGGTCCCGCAGCAGCCCGAGGAGCCCGGCGTCCCCGTCGTGCTGCGGGACCTGCCGGTTCGCCTGTGGGCCGCCGCCCAGCAGCACGCCGACACGATGCTGCGCGAGCTGCTGCTGCACCGGATGGAGGCGCTCGCCGCGGAGCCGCTGCGTCCGCACGACGACCTGGCCGAGGCGGACACCGCGTTGACGCTCCTCGTCACGGCCGTGGACGACGCGGTGGCGGCCGAGCCGGGCGCCGACGTGGTCGACGTGCACCTGGTGGCGGACGTGCGGACCCTGCCCGGGATCGCCGTGCTGCAGGACGTGCTGGACCAGGCCGAGCGGCTCGCCGAGGACGGGGACCTGCTGGCGTTGCCCGGCCTGCCGGAGGTCGTCGCCCTGCGCGACTGGTGCTGCGGTCAGGTGGTGGCGCAGGTGCAGGGGGTGCCGGCGAAGGCGTGGGAGGGCGTCGGCTGCGGTGAGGAGCTGGCCGTCGACGTCACCACCGAGTGGGACGCCACCGCGGTGAGCGAGTCCCCGGCCGCGGTCGTCGCCGCCGACGAGCGCAACCGGCTGGTCGCCGTCAGCGCCGGTGCGGCCCGCCTCCTCGGGTGGGCGGTCGAGGACCTCGTCGGCCGGCGGGTCGTCGCCCTGGTCCCCGACCGGCTGCGCGAGGCGCACGTCGCCGGCTTCACGCAGCACCTCGTCAACGGCCGTCGGCGCATCCTCGGGCGCACCGTCGAGCTGCCCGCGCTGCATGCGTCGGGGCGCGAGCTGCCCTGCCGGATGCGGATCGAGGTCGACCGCACCCGCAGCGGACGTCCCGTCTTCGTCGCCACGTTCGAGCCGCTCACCTGAGCCGTCCCGGCCCGCGACCGGCCGGTGCTCACGGCACCGGTCGCACCACGCCCGCGCTGCCCCCGCCGCGACGCTCGGGCTCCGCCACCGCCTGCAGGAGCCCGCCGGGCAGCACCCTGACCGCCGCCACGGCGCCGATCTCCCCCGTCGCGGTGAACCGGTGCCCGAGGGCCTCGAGGTCCGCTCGCGGGAAGCCGTCCTCCGCGACCACGGCGGGGGTGTTGCGCTGCGTCGCCCGTGGAGCGGCCACGGCGTCCAGCAGCGGCAGCCCGCGGTCCAGGTGGGCGACCAGGACCTGCAGCACGGTGGTGATGATGGTCGAGCCGCCCGGTGACCCCAGCGCGAGGACCGGCCGGCCGTCGTCCAGGACGATGGTGGGGGCCATCGAGCTGCGGGGGCGCTTGCCCGGCCCCGGCAGGTTCGGGTCCTCACCGCCCTGGGTGTCGGTGAAGCTGAAGTCGGTCAGCTCGTTGTTGAGCAGGAAGCCCCGGCCGGGCACCACGATGCCCGAGCCGCCGGTCTGCTCGATCGTCAGCGTGTACGCCACGACGTTGCCCCAGCGGTCCGCCGTGGTCAGGTGCGTGGTGGACACCCCGCCGTCCGTCGTGGGCGGGCCCGACGCCGACGAGCACCCACCGGTCGCCCCCGGCTCGGCGGGCGCGACCGGCTTGCTCAGCGCCTGGTCCACGTCGATCTCGCAGGCGCGGTGGGCGGCGAGCTCGTCGGACAGCAGCCACTCGACCGGGACGTCGACGACGTCGGGGTCCCCGACGTACCGGTTGCGGTCGGCGAAAGCCAGCGCACTGGCCTCCAGGTACAGGTGCGCCGCCGTGGTGTCGTCCGCACCGGGCACGTCGAACGTCTCGAGGACGTTCAGGGCCTCGCCCACGGTCGTCCCGCCCGACGACGGCGGCGCCATGCCGTACACGTCCAGACCCCGGTAGCCGACACGGGTCGGTTCGCGCAGCGGCGCCTCGTAGGCGGCCAGGTCCGCGGAGGTCATCAGCCCCGGACGCACCACCCGCTCGGTGCCGGGGACGACCGGGGGCTCCTGGACGGTGGCCACGACGTCGTCGCCGACCTCGCCGGTGTACAGGACGTCCGCGCCGTAACGGGTGATCAGCGAGTACGTCTCGGCCAGGTCCCGGTTGCGCACGACCGAGCCCACCGGCGGCGGGGCCCCGTCGGGCAGGAACAGGTCGCGGGTGGAGGTGAAGGCGGCGAACCGCTCGGCGTTGGCGGCGGTCTGGTCGTGGTACGTCTGGTCGACGACGAAACCGCGGCGCGCCACCCGGGTCGCCCCGGCCAGGGCCCGACGCAGGTCGATCGTGCCCCACTCCTCCAGGGCGACCTCCCAGGTCCGCGCCGTGCCGGGGACGCCGACCGACAGACCCGAGGTCACCGCCTCCCCGAACGGGATCGGCTCGCCGTCCTCGACGAACGCGTCCGGGCCCATCGCCGCCGGTGCGGTCTCCCGCCCGTCGAGCGTGTGCACCTGACCGGTGGCGGCCTCGTAGACCACCATGAACCCTCCCCCGCCGATGCCCGCCGAGTACGGCTCGGTCACCCCGAGCGTGGCGGCGGCGGCGACCGCGGCGTCCACCGCGTTGCCGCCCCGGCGCAGCACGTCCAGGCCGATCCTGGTCGCCTCCGGGTCGACCGTGGAGACCGCTCCCCCGGTGCCGGTGGCCAGCGGCACCTTCTCCGTCTGCCTCGGGGCGGCCTGGGCGCTCGGCGCGGTGGCCAGCAGCCCCAGGGCGAGGGCCGGCGCCAGCGCAGCGGCGGCGAGCGTCAGCCGCGTGGCGGGCTGCGGGTGTCGGACGGGACGTCGGGCCACGGCGGCCTCCGGGATCCAGCCGACCGGCACGCCGATCGGTGCGAATCGGACCGAACCGGTCTACCACCCCGGCCGCGACCGCACCAGGGCTCGACGCGGTCAGTCCACGGCGGCCGCGCGGGGGGCCCGCACGGGCCGGGACGCGGCACCTGCCCGGTCAGGTGCTCGCGCGGCTCCTGGCGGGTGCCACCTCGGCCGCGAGCCGCTCGGCCTCCGCGACGGACGCGACCTCGAGCATCTGCAGCCCGGAGCGCGCCCCGCCGTCCTGCCACTCCTGGTTCGACAGGGCGGCCAGGGAGCTGCGGGGCACGACCGTCACCAGGCGCCGGACCCGCGTCCCCGACATCCGGGGGACGAAGTCCTCGCCGATCCAGCGGGTCATCTCCGGGGAGTAGGAGCCCACGGCCTCCCGCGAGTCCACGATCACGGCGGTCAGGCCGTGCCGGCGGATCTGCTGCAGCTGCTCGGTCAGCGCCGGCTTGACGGCGAAGTCGTCGTAGCGCAGCCAGCGGACCACCACCGCGTTGACGGCGGGGGCCCACGTCACGCTGACGACCCCGGGGACGTCGAGCACGACGCCGCCCTGCGGGCCCGGCTCGTGGCGGAGCACCTGCGGCTGCGGGAGCCGGAAGCCCTCGACGGCACCGCGCAGCCCCCGGGCGAGGGTGGCGATCTCCGAGGCGGCGCCCCGGGTCCGGTCGACCTGCGCGCGGGCCGCGTCGGACGCGCCGGCGACCGAGTCGACGTGCCCGGCGATCTCAGCCGACCCCGCGGCGGCCTCGGTGAGACTGCGGCTCATCGCCGCGGTGGTGCTGGACTGCTCCTCCACGGCCCCGGCGATGGTGCCCTGGTGCCCGGCGATCCGGCCGATGACCTCCTGGATCCGGTCGATCGCGCCGGTGGCGCCGCTGGTGTCGGCCTGGATCGCGGTGATCCGACGGGTGATGTCGTCGGTGGCGCGTGCCGTCTCCTGGGCGAGGTCCTTGACCTCACCGGCGACGACCGCGAAGCCCTTGCCCGCCTCCCCCGCCCTCGCCGCCTCGATGGTGGCGTTGAGCGCCAGCAGGTTCGTCTGCTCGGCGATGGAGGTGATGAGCCGGACGACGTCGCTGATCTCGGCGGACGAGCGGCCGAGGCGGCGGACGACGTCGGCGGTGTCCCGTGCCGCGGTGACCGCCTCCTGGGCGACGCTCGCCGCCTCGTGGGTGCTGCGCGCCACCTCCGCGACGGACGCGTCGAGCTGGTGCGACGCCGCCGACACGGCGCCGACGTGCTCGGAGACCTGCTGGGCGCTCGCGCTCATGCCCGCGGTGCGGGCGCTGGTGCGGGCGAACCCCTCGGCCATCTCGCCGCTGGCGGCGGCGAGCTGCTCGGCGGAGGAGCCCAGGGACGCCCCGGAGTCGGTGACCACCCGGACGACGTCGCGCGTGCGGTCGGCGGCAGCCCGTAGCGACAGGGCCAGCGGCCGCAGGACGGGTCCGGCGGCCTGGACCAGGTGGGCGTCCCGCTCCGGGTCGACGGTGAGGTCACCGGCGGCGAGGCGCTCGGCCGCACCCTGCAGACCCCGCAGCGGGACCAGGACGGTCCGGCGCAGCCACCACACCCCGCCGAGCGTCAGGGCGCCGGCGAGCAGCACCACCGCCGCGACGAGCGGGACGCCGGACCGGGCGGCGAGGCCACCGGCGACCAGCGCCAGCGCACCGGCCGCGACGAGCGCAGCCGTCGGGCCAGCGGTCTGACCGGCGTGCGGGCCGTCGGCGGTGCCTGCGGGCTCGGGTCGCTGCGGTGCGGTGCGCGCGTCGGCGGGCATCGGCCCCTCCACGGATCGGTGGGCGCACCGTGCCGGGAGGCGGGTGCGTTCACACACCCTCGGCAGGTGACCCGTCCCCCTTGAGCGCGTGGGTCCGCCACGGGCCCCCCGCCCGTCCCCGCCCGCCCGCCCGCCGCGCGGCCTACGCCCCGGTCGTGACCGGGGCGCGCCGGTCGGGTTTGCGCCGCACGTAGACCTGCTTGCGGACGGTGGCGACGACCTCCCCCGCGGCGTCGACCACGTCGTTGGCGAACCACAGGAGGGCCTTCTCGCCGCCGGCGGTGAGGTCGACCGCCTCCTGCACGCGCGCGTCGTCCAGCTCGAACCGGGTGCGGACCGTCCCCCGGCCGGGACGGCGGAACTCGATCTCGGCGCGCTGGTCCCACACGAGGTGGGTCGGGCCGAGGCGGTGCATGAGCAGCAGCATCCAGAACGGGTCCGTCATCGCGAACAGCGACCCACCGAAGTGGGTGCCGACGTAGTTGCGGTTGAACCGGCGCAGGCGCAGGGAGACCGAGGCGCTGGTCCAGTCGTCGGCGATGTGGTCGACGCGGACGCCGCTGAACAGGAACGGCGGCCAGAGGTTCATACCGCGGCGCAGGGTGCGTGGGCTCACTGTCACACCCGCGATGTTACCCGTCGGTAACCAGCGGCGCGTCGGGCCCACCGAACCGAGGGCGCTCGCGCGCGGCGAACGCCCGCAGCCCCTCGGCGAAGTCCTGCCCGCCGTACGCGCGCGACAGCAGCGCCTCGTCCCCCGGGACGGGGCCCTCGCACCCGGCGGACAGGGCGTGCAGCTGCTCCTTGGTGACGCGTTGCGTCGTCGTCGAGCAGCGCAGCACGTCCGCGACCAGGGCCCGCACCGCGTCGTCCAGCCCCTCCGGGTCGGCGACGTCCACGAGGGCCCCGACGGCGTGCGCCCGGTCGGCGTCCACGAGCCGCGCGGCCAGCAGCATCTGCCGCGTGAGGGACTCACCGAAGACCGCGGCGCAGCGGGCCAGCACCGGCGAGGACAGCGCGTTGCCCAGGGTCCGGGCGATCGGGTACCCGAAGCGGGCACCGCGGGCCGCGAGCCGCAGGTCGCAGTAGGTCGCCAGCGCCAGGCCGCCGCCGACGCAGGCGCCCTCGACGACGGCGACCGTGACCTGCGGGAGCGCGCCGACCGCCTCGAGGACGCCCCGCACCCTCAGCTCGTGGGCCACGCCGTCGCGCCCGGTGCGGATCGCGGACAGCTCGCCGATGTCGTTGCCGGCCGCGAACGCGCGGCCACCCGCACCCCTGAAACCGACCACCCGCACGGACTCGTCGTCGCGGACCCGGTCGCACACCTGCAGCAGCCCGTCGTAGACGGCGTCGGTGAAGGCGTTGAGCCGCTCGGGGCGGTTGAGCACCACCTCGACCCAACCCTCGTGCCGACCCTCGTGTCGGCGCAGCAGCAGGGCGCCGCCGGCGAGCTGCTCGGTGGCCGTGCCGCTGCCGACCGCGCCGGGGGCGGGGGTCGTGGTGGTGTCGTTCGACGTCATGGCCGCGATGGTGCCGCACGCCGTGACCGGGGCGGCCCGGTGCGCGCCGTGGTCCCTCTCACAGGACGGCGCCGAGGGACCTGCGGCCCTGGCCGGACGTCACCGCGGACGTAACCTCGTGGTGGACCGTCGAGAGGAGGTCGACGTGGTGACGTCCACCGGGCGCGAGCGGACGGGCCCGCCCGCTGCGACCAGCGTGACGCTGCACGGCCAGCGCCTCGGCTTCGTCGACGCGGGCGCCGGGCCGGTAATCCTGTTCGTGCACGGGCTCCTCGGCTCGTACCGCGGCTGGTCGCACCTGGTGGCGAACCTGTCCGGCGACTACCGCGTCCTCGCGCCCGACCTCTTCGGCCACGGGGCGTCGGACAAGTCGGTCGGCGACCTGTCGCTGGGCGCGCACGCCGCGGCCCTGCGGGACCTGCTGGACCACCTCGGCGTCGACCGGGTCACGCTCGTCGGCCACTCCCTCGGCGGTGGCGTCTGCCTGCAGACCACCTACCTGTTCCCCGAGCGGGTGGAGCGCCTCGTGCTGGTGTCCAGCGGGGGCCTCGGGCGCGAGCTCAGCCCGCTGCTGCGGGTGCCCACGCTGCCCGGCTCCGAGCTGGTGCTTCCGCTGGTCGCCTCGTCGTGGGTGCGGCGCAGCGGCGGCCTGGTCAACACCGCCCTGGCGCGCGCGGGGCTCAAGGGCAGCCAGGACGCGCGGGAGGCCTGGCGCGGCTTCGTCCAGCTCGGGGACGCCGACAGCCGGCGGGCCTTCCTCGCCACCGCGCGGTCGGTCATCGACCCGGGCGGCCAGCGGGTCAGCGCCGTCGGCCGACTGGGGGCGCTGCGGGTGCCGCTGCTGCTGGTGTGGGGAGGCCGGGACCGGATGATCCCGGTGGCGCACGCCCGCGCCGCCCACGAGCAGGTCCCCGGCAGCCGGCTGGAGGTGTTCGAGCGGTCCGGGCACTTCCCGCACCTGGACGAGCCGGACCGGTTCGCGCGGGTCCTGCGGGACTTCGTGGCGACCACGCCCACCGGACGGCGCGCACGCCGACCGCGCCGGGCCGGCTGACCGGCGTCCGGTCAGCCGCCGGAGCGCCAGCGGGCCAGGCCCTCCTCCACGGCCTGCACCAGCCGGGGGCGCAGCTCGTGGGCGCTGATCACCGCGTCCACCGAACCGACCTGCACGGCGCGGTGGATGCTGTGCACCGCGTCGAACTCCGCCGCGACCTGGCCGAGCTTCTCGGTCCTGACGGTCGCCCGCACGTCGCCCAGCTCGGTGGCCAGCGCAGCACGCTCCGGACCCTCGGCCGCGGCGACCCGCTGCTCCAGGTCGCGCACGCGCTGGTCGGCCCCGGTGCGGGCGTCGACCTCACCGGCGAACACCACGGCCGCGGCGGGGGCGCCCCCGATGACCGAGGCGTACGAGCCCTCGACGGCCAGCACGGTCATCGCGTCGTTCAGCGCCTTGGAGAACACCACGAACGCGCCGCCGTGGTAGCGGGAGACGACGCAGAACACGATCGGGCCGTCGAAGTTGACGATCGCCCGGCCGATCTCGGCGCCGTACTCCAGCTGCAGGTTGCGCATCGAGTCCGGCGAGCCGTCGAACCCCGACAGGTTGGCCAGGACGACGAGCGGCCGCGAGCCGCTGGCGGCGTTGATCGCCCGCGCCGCCTTCTTCGACGACCGGGGGAACAGCGTGCCGGCGGTCCAGGTGTCCGGTCCGTCGCTGGGCGGGAACCCGCGACGCGGGACCGGCCGGGACTCGATGCCCAGCAGGCACACCGGCCACCCGCCGAGGTGCGCGTCGTGCACGACGGCGGTGTCGGCGTCCGCCATCCCCGCCCACCGCTCCAGCGCGGGGTGGTCGGCGTCGCTGACGGCGCGCATGAGGGTGCGGATGTCGAACGGCTTCTTGCGGTCGGGGTTGGCCGTGGGCGAGAAGACGTCGCCGACGGTGCGGAAGTCGCTGCCGTCGACCTGGTGCGGGTAGGCGCGCACGTCCCGCTCGACGGGGTCGGTGGTCGGTGCGCGGCGGGGGCCGCGCTCACCGGGGGCGACGTAGGAGTGCTCGTAGTGGGCGAAGAGCACGTCGCACGCCGCACCGAGGTCCGGGGCCCAGTACTGGGCCTGCCCGTTGGGGCCCATCACCCGGTCGTACCCGCCGATGCCGAAGTTGTCCTCCGCGGACACGCCGCCGGAGAAGTCCAGCGACTGCTTGCCGGTCAGCACCATCGCGCTGTCGGGCGTCATCACCAGGATGCCCCTCGTGTGCATGAGCATCGTGGCCTCGGCGTTCCAGTACGGCTGGGCACCGACGTTGATCCCCGCGACGACGACGTTGACCTCGCCACCGGCCTGGGTGAAGTCGACGATGCGGCGCAGCGCCCGGGCCACCCAGTCCATGTTCTCGGTGCCCGAGTCCATCGAGATCCGGGCGCCGGCGGAGAGGGTGAACCACTCGACGGGGACGCCGAGCTCCTCGGCGAGGTCGAGGGCCGCGCAGACCCGGGCGCACTCGGCCTCGGCGACGGCACCCAGCGCCCGGGTCGGGTCGCCCAGCAGCACGACGCGGGTCATGCCCTGCGGGTGGCGCGCGGTCGGGGTGCTCGCCACGCCGCAGACGACGCCCGCGCGGTTGCCGCCCGGGGCGCGGTCCACGGGGACCAGGCGGCCCGTGTCGTCGAGGTCGTGCTCGGTGAACGTCCCACCGGGCCCGGCGATCCGGTTGCACAGCTCGTAGGGGTAGACGGTGCCGCGGCGACGGGAGCGCAGCACCTTCTGCGCGTACTCGTCGAGCGGCTGCAGCCGCTCGGTCAGCGGCCCACCGACGTCGGCGACGACGCCGTGGCCCGGCTGGTGGGTGAACCGCACCGCGACCGGGTGCACGCCGTCCGCCGCGGCGACCCGGCCCTGCGCGACGAGCTCCTCGATGCCGACCCCGGCGGTCAGCGGGGAGATGGTCCGCTTGAGAGCGGTCAGCTCCTCCAGCGGGGCCTCGACCACGGGCCAGATGTGCAGCCACACGTGGTTCATGTCCAACCGGGCGGCCCCCGTGGCGAGGGTGGCCTTCGCCTGCCGGATGGACTCCAGGCAGCTGGCGACGGCGCGCTGCACGTGCGGCAGGCCGCTGACGTGGCCGTCGGCGTCCCGGACGACGGCCAGCTCGCGGATCTGCGCGAGGGCGACGAGCCGCTGGTCGGCGGGGTTGCCGGGCGCCGCGCAGTGGTAGAGCAGGACGTCCTCGGGCGCGTCGAGGCGGGTGATCTCGAAGTTGCGCAGCCGCCACAGGTCCAGGCGCCGGCCGACCATCGGGTGCACCCCGCGCACCAGGGTGTCCTCCACCAGACCGGCGCTGGGGTCGGCGACCTCGGACCCGTCACGGTCCGGACGGAACGTCGCGTACATGACGGGCCGCCCCCCGCCCGGCACCACGCCGACGACGACCCGGCGCGCCCCGCGGACCGCGCCGGAGCGGTCGAGGACCGCCGCCAGCCGGCTGGCCAGCGCGTCCGCGTCCGTCGGGGCGTCCGGCCAGTGCAGGTACAGGTCGACGACCACCTCGTGCCCGGCCGTGGCGGCGGCGACCCGGTCGGTCAGGGCCCGGGTCAGCGGCCCGTCCGGGTCGAGCTCGTCGACGCGCCCGACGGTCGTCACCAGGTGCGTGGCCCGGCCGTCCAGGACGTAGTCGGCGACCGCGGTCGCGCGCCCGCCGGTGTCGAGCACGGTCAGGTCGTGCAGGTCGTGCTCGCGGTAGTGGCGGCGGGCCAGCACCTCGAGCATCGGCTCGCGCGACGGCACCCCGCGCTCGAGCCGCTCGGCGAGGAACCGCACGATCCGCTCCGGGATGGCGACCAGGGCGTCGATCCGCTCGCCGTGGTCCGGTGCGTCCGGGTGGGCCGCGAGGTACTCCAGCTCGTCGCCGACCCCGGCCAGCACGTCGGCCCGTGCCCGGTCGACCAGAGGCTGGTCGAACCAGCGGAACCGCACGCTGCGGGCCAGGTCACCCAGGACGGGGTAGCGCAGCTGGGTCGCCAGCACGAGCCGGTCGAGCAGGTCGTGCACCGCGTCGGCCTGCTCGCCGTCCGGTCGCGGCGCCGTGGACCACTGCCGCAGCACGGCGGTCACGACGCCCTGGTGGCTCTGGTTGCGCTGCTGGGCCAGGAAGAGCCGGAAGACGGCCTCCTCCAGGGCGTCCGAGCGCTCGAGGTCGGTGACGCCGTAGTGGCCCAGGGCGCGCAGCAGGCGGCCACGGAAGTCCTCCGGCAGGTGCCCGCGGTCGGCGTCCAGGCTCTGCAGGTAGGTGTGGAAGTGCTCGCGCGGGGAGTGCACGCGCTCGTCGGCGCCCTGGGCGTCTCCGGCGGCCGGCCGGTTGCGGCTGAGCTCGGCGACGTCGGCGAAGGCCTCGAGCAGCGCGGTCTCGGCGGCCAGGACCGGGAACGGGCCTCCGGCCGCCTGCGCTCCGTCGGCCAGGCGGGCGCGCGCCGTGGTGAAGGCCGTCACCGCCGAGCGCTCGTCACCCGCGGGCAGGTCGTAGCCGAGCAGCAGACCGCGCAGGTCACCGAGCGCGGCCACGGCGACCTCGGCCGGCCCCTGGACCGGGGCGACCGTCCCGTCGAGGCCGTCGAGGTCGTCGGTCCCGCCCGCGGCGGCCGCGGCGTCGTCCTCGCCGCCCTCCAGTGGCTCGAGACGCACCAGCGGGGCCCCGGTCTCGACCTGGTGACCGACGGCGACCAGGAGCTCGCGCACCCGGCTGCGCGCCGGGGCGACCAGCGCGGTCTCCATCTTCATGCTCTCCAGCACCAGGACCGCGGCGCCGGCCTCGACCTGCGAGCCGACCTCCACCGGGGTGGCGACGACGAGCGCCGGCGCCGGCGAGCGCAGCACCCCTCCCTCGTCGCGGGTGACCCGGTGGGCGACGCCGTCGACCTCGATCGCGTGCACCGCCCCGTGGGTCGCGGTGGTCACCCGGTGCGACCTGCCGCCCAGCTCCAGGCGGGCGGAGTAGGCGTCCAGGCGGTGCAGGCGGGCGTCCAGGGTGCGGCTGTGCGCCGTCCCGGCGCCCACGGTCACCCGGTAGCGGTCCGGCGCCACCTGGGCGACCGCGACCCGGTGGGTCCGGCCGCGCAGGCGGAGGTCGACCGGCTGCCCGGCCTCGTGCCGCGCCTGCGGCCGGCCGCCGTGGGCGGTGGCGAGGAAGTGCTGCCGGGCGACCCGCTCCTCCTCCTCGTAGGCCTCGACGGCGGCGACGACCAGCGCCGTGCCGGCGTGCGCGTGCGCGACGAGGCGGCCCTCGGTCCGCACGCGGTCGATCCAGCCGGTGTCGGCGGTGCCGTCGAGGACCTCGGGCTGGTCGAGCATGTCCAGGACGAACGACTTGTTCGTGGCGCCGCCCTCGATGACGACGTGGGTGTCGCGCAGGGCCCGTCGCAGCCGGGCGAGCGCCTCGGCGCGGTCCCGGCCCCAGGCGATCACCTTGGCGACCATGGAGTCGAAGTCCGCGGGGATGACGTCGCCCTCCCCCAGGCCCGTGTCGACCCGGACGCCGGGGCCGGCCGGCAGGCGCAGCAGCGCGACCCGGCCGGGGGCCGGGGCGAAGTCGCGGTCGGGGTCCTCGGCGTTGAGGCGGGCCTCCACGGCGTGCCCGACCTCCGCGGGCGGCTGCCCCTCGAGCCGCCCACCGGCGGCGACGTGCAGCTGGGCCTTGACCAGGTCGAACCCCGTGGTGGCCTCGGTGATCGGGTGCTCCACCTGCAGGCGGGTGTTGACCTCCAGGAACGCCAGCGCGCGCTCGCCGGGGTGGTAGAGGAACTCGACGGTCGCGGCGCCCCGGTAGCCGACGCGCAGGGCCAGCCGCTCGGCGGAGTCCTTGAGCAGCCGGACGTCGTCGGGCGCCAGGACCGGTGACGCGGACTCCTCGACGACCTTCTGGTTGCGCCGCTGGATGCTGCAGTCGCGCACACCGAGGGCCCACGCGGTGCCCTGGCCGTCGGCGATGACCTGCACCTCGACGTGGCGGGCGCCCGTGACGAGCCGCTCGAGGAAGACGACCCCGCTGCCGAAGGCGCGCTCCGCCTCGTCCCGGGTCAGCTGGTACGCCGCCGTCAGCTCGGCGTCCGAGCCGACGAGCCGGATGCCCCGCCCGCCACCGCCGGCGGTGGCCTTCAGGACGAGGGGGTAGCCGATCTGCGCGGCGACGGCGAGCGCGTCGTCCAGGGTGTCGACGGCGCCGCGGCTCCACGGGGCGACGGGGACGCCGACCTCCTCGGCGAGCAGCTTCGCGCCGATCTTGTCGCCGAGCAGCCGCATCGCCTCGGCGTCCGGGCCGACGAAGGTCACCCCGAGGCGCTCGCACAGCTCGGCGAACGCGGGGTCCTCGGCGACGAAGCCCCACCCGACCCAGGCGGCGTCCGCGGCGGTCTCGCGCAGCGCCCGCTCCAGCACGGCGAGGTCGAGGTACGGCCGGGCGGACGCCGGGCCGAGGTCGTAGGCCTCGTCGGCCTCGCGCACGAACCGCGCCCCGGACTCCGCCTCGGTGTGCAGGGCGATCGTGACCAGCCGCCCGTCGCCGGCACCGCGCTCGGCGTTGAGCTCGCGCACCGCGTTGACCAGGCGCATGGCCGACTCGCCGCGGTTGACGATCGCGATGCGGGTGAGCACGGGTGACCTCCGGTGGGGCGACGACGCGGTCACCCTATTGAGCGTGCCTCGCTACCAGCGAGTACGTCACGGCCCGCTGCTGCGGCCCGCTGCTCCGGGGGACGACGGGGACGCCAGGCGCGCTCAGGGCGTCGGCACCTCGTCGAGCGCGGCGCCCCTCATCTCCGGCAGGGCGAGCGCCGCGACGGCGGTGAGCAGGAAGGCGGCCGCGAACGTGCCGAACACGACGCCGTTGCCCCCGAGCGCGACGAGCGGGGGGACGGACAGCGGAGCGAGGATCGAGGCGATCCGGCCGAACCCCGCGGCGGAGCCGGCCCCGGTGCCCCGCAGCCGGGTCGGGTAGACCTCGGGCGTCACCGCGTACAGCGCGCCCCACGCGCCGAGGTTGAAGAAGGACAGCAGCATGCCGGCGGCGACGACCTGCACGGGCCCGTCGGCGAGGCCGAACAGCCCGGCTGACACCGCGGAGCCGGCGAGGAACGTCGCGAGCGTCGGCCGGCGCCCCCAGCGCTCCACCAGGAGGGCCGCGACGGCGTACCCGGGCAGCTGCGCCGTCGTGATGAGCAGCGTGTAGCCGAAGGAGCGCACGAGCGAGAAGCCGGAGGCGACGAGCAGCGTCGGCAGCCAGATGAACGCGCCGTAGTAGGAGAAGTTCACCCCGAACCAGACGACCCACAAGGCGCCGGTGCGCCGGCGCAGGGACGGCGACCACAGGTCGCGCGGTCGCGGTGCCGCCTGCGCCTGCGCCTGCGGGTCGGGCTCGATGGGGTGCGGCGGTGCACCGGCCGCGGGCCGGGCGCCTCCCGCGGTGGGGCCGGGGAGCCCGGCGGAGCGCTCGAAGCGCCGGACCACCTCCTCGGCCTCGTCCGTGCGGCCCCGGCGCTCCAGGAAGCGCACCGACTCGGGCAGCCCGGCGCGCACCACGACCGCGTACAGGGCCGGGACGACGCCGATGGCGAAGGCCCACCGCCAGCCGTCGTCGCCGGCGGGCACCACGAGGTACCCGATGAGGGCGGCGAGGAGCCAGCCGACCGCCCAGAAGGCCTCGAGGACGACGACGACCCGGCCGCGGATGCGCGCGGGCGCCAGCTCGCTGACGAGCGTCGAGGCGACCGGCAGCTCCGCGCCCAGGCCGAGGCCGACGACGAACCGCAGCGCGATGAGCGCCCCGAGCGACCAGACGAGCGCCGAGGCGCCGGTGGCCAGCCCGTACACCAGCAGGGTCAGCGCGAACACCTGCCGGCGTCCGATCCGGTCCGCCAGCAGCCCGCCGATGCTCGCGCCGACCGCCATCCCCAGGAAGCCCACGGACGCCACGACGGACAGCTCGGTGTCGGTGAGCGACCACTGGGTCGCCAGGGCCGCCATCACGAAGGAGATGAGGCCGACGTCCATGGCGTCCAGCGCCCAGCCGGTCCCCGACCCCAGCAGCAGCCGCGTGTGCTCGCGGGTGAACGGCAGCCGGTCCAGGCGCTGCGCCCGGGTGGTGGCCGCCGGGTCGACGGCGTGGTCGGTGCTGCGGCGCGACATGCGGCCAGTCTGGTGGGCGACCCGCGTCGGGTCGACCGGACCCGGCGGTGCGGGTGGACGGTCGGCCGGGCCGGACGTCGGTCAGGCCCGGTCGGGGGCGGGGCCTGGTGAGGGGCCGGGTTCCGGACGGCGCGCCGGGCCGGGTGCCTGCGGGACGGGGTCCGGTCGCGTCTCCGGCATCCGGGTGGCCAGGACGGTCCCGGCGGACAGGACCAGCGCCGTCACCCAGAACGCCGCACCGAAGGAGAACCCGTCCACGAGCCACCCGGCGACCAGCGGCCCGGCCACCGCGCCGAGGTCGGAGGCCATCTGGAACGCCGCGACGACCGTGCCGCCGCGCCCGGTCACGACGTCGCCGACGACGGCGGCGGGCGCAGAGCCGAGGAAGGCCGCCCCGACGCCGTACCCGGCCATCGCGACGAGGAAGACGGGCAGCGTCTGCCACGTGGCGAGCAGCGCGACCGACCCGACCGCGACGAGGCCGCCGGAGACCATCGCCGGCTTGCGCCCCACCTGGTCGACCACGCGCGCGGCGGGCCACAGCGCGGCGGCCTGCCCGGCGCTGCCGACGAGGAACCCCACGCCCACCCACAGCGGCGTGCGGCCCAGCGCGTCGGCCACGTACAGCGGGACGACGGACGAGCGGACGCCGAACAGCGCCCAGCCCGTGCCCAGGTTCGTCACGACCGCGGCCCAGTACGCACGCAGCCGCAGCGCCTGCCGCAGCGTGGTGCGCACCGGCGGTCCGCCGTCCGCGGTGGGGTCGTCCCGCAACCGGGTGCCGGCCAGCGCGACCAGGGCGACCACGGTCGCCGCGCCGAGGGTGCCCGCGTAGACGAAGAACGGGGCGCGCAGGGAGATCTCCGCCAGCACGCCCCCGAACACCGGACCGGCGAGCCCGCCGACGAGGAAGCCGGCCTGCCACACGCTCGTGGCCCGGCCGCGCTGGTCGGGGCGGACCACCCGCAGCAGCAGGCTGATGGCCGAGACGGTGAACAGCGCCGAGCCGATCCCGCCGACACCCCGCAGCACGAGCAGCTGGGTGTAGGTCTGCGCCAGGCCGGCCAGCCCGCTGGAGACCGCGACCACCAGCAGACCGGTGACGAGGGTGGTCCGCTCCCCCACCAGGTCGACGAACCTGCCCCCGGCGAGGGCCGAGACCAGGCGCATGAAGGCGAACGCCGACACCACGGCACCGGCCGCGGTCGCGCCCACCCCGAACTCGGTGGCGAACAGCGGGATGACGGGGGCGACGATGCCGAAACCCACGGCCACGGCGAACGCGACGGCGCTGAGCGCGGCGACCTCACCGGGCAGGTCACCGATGAGCCGACGCACGCGGCCCAGACTGCCACCGCCCCGCGAACCGCCACCCGGCAGGCCCGTCCGCCCGTACAGTGGCGGCGATGCCCGACCTCCTCGAGCGCCACCACGTCCGCGTCCACGGCCCCCGGGACGCCCAGCCGATGCTGTTCGCCCACGGCTTCGGCTGCGACCAGAGCATGTGGCGGCACGTCGCTCCCGCGTTCGCCGACCGCTACCGCACCGTGCTGTTCGACCACGTCGGCGCGGGCCGCTCGGACCTGTCCGCGTACGACCCGCGGCGGTACGCCACGCTGGACGGGTACGCCGAGGACGTGCTGGCCCTGTGCGCGGCGCTCGACCTGCGCGACGTCGTCCTGGTCGGGCACTCGGTCAGCGCCATGATCGGCGTCCTGGCGGCCAACCGTGAGCCGGAGCGCTTCGCGGCGCTGGTGCTCGTGGGCCCCTCACCGCGGTACGTGGACGACGGCGACTACGTCGGCGGGTTCGGCGCCGACGACGTCGAGGAGCTCCTGGAGTCCCTGGACAGCAACTACCTCGGGTGGTCACGGGCGATGGCCCCGGTGATCATGGGCGTCCCCGACCGGCCCGAGCTCGGCGCCGAGCTGACGAACAGCTTCTGCCGCACCGACCCGGCCATCGCCCGGCAGTTCGCCCAGGTCACGTTCCGGTCCGACAACCGGGCGGACCTGGCCCGGGTCACGGTGCCGACGCTGGTGCTGCAGTGCTCCGACGACGTGATCGCCCCCCGCCAGGTGGGCGAGTACGTGCACGCGCAGGTTGCCGGCAGCGTCCTGACCTACCTGCGCGCCACCGGGCACTGCCCCAACCTGAGCGCCCCGCAGGAGACCGTGGACGCCATCCGGGCCTACCTCGACGAGCACCTCGACCAGCGCGCAGCGGCGCGCGCCGTGCCGGACGCACGTGCCTGAGGACGTCGCCGCGGAGCGCCTCCCCGCGGACGGGCCGCACGACTGGGACCTGGCCCCCTGCGGGCACCTGCGCACCGGGACCGACGGCCTGGTCGTCGACGTCAACACCACCTTCCTGGAGTGGACTGGCTGGACGCGCGACGAGCTGGTCGGGCGGATGCGCCTGGTCGACCTGCTCACCCCCGGCGGCCGCATCTACCACGAGACCCACTACGCCCCGCTGCTGCGCCTGCAGGGCACCGTCCGGGAGATCGCGCTGACGCTGCGGACCGCCGGCGGCGGCCGGCTGCCGGTGCTGCTCAGCTCCCGGGTCGTGCCCGTCGGGCGGGCCGACTCCCCCACCAGCGCGCACGACCGCGACGCGGGGCGCGGCGACGACGGGCACGTCGTCCTGACCAGCGTCTTCAGCGCCGCCGACCGCAGGGCGTTCGAGCAGGAGCTGGTGGCCTCCCGCCGGCACGCCGAGCGCGCGTCCCACCGGCTGCGGCTGCTGCAGACGGTCGCCTCGGACCTCGCCGCGGCCGGGGACCCGCACGAGGTCGACGAGGTCCTCGTCGACGCCGCGCGCCGAGCCGTCGGCGCCGACCGGGCCGTGCTGTGGACCCACGTGGAGGCGGCGCGTGCACTGGTCCCCGACGCCGTGGAGGGCCCCGCCGAGCCGGCGCCGCTGCGGCTGCCGATGTCCGCCGAGGCGGCACGGGACCTCGACCTCGTGTCGGGCGCCGTGCTCGTGCTGCCGGTGAGCGAGTCCGCCGCGCGCTTCCCCCTCGCGACCCGGTCCCTGGCCGACGGCCCCGGCCTCGTCGTCCTCGCGCCGTTCGTGCACCGCGGCCGCGTGGACGGCCTGCTGGGCTGCTTCTTCCGCGGCCGCGAGCGCCTGGACGAGGAGCACCTCGAGCTGCTCGACGCGCTCGTCGGGCAGGCGGCGCTGGCCGTCCCCCGGACACGGTTGTTCGCCGAGCAGCGCGACGCCGTCGAGACGCTGCAGCGCAGCCTGCTGCCGCCGTCCCTGCCGGGGCACCCGAGCGTGGAGCTGGCCACCACGTACCGGCCGGCGCGTGACGGGCCGGCGGTCGGCGGGGACTGGTACGACGCGTTCTGGGTGGGCACGGGCAGGCTGGCCGTCGTCGTCGGTGACGTCGTCGGCCGCGGGGTGGGTGCCGCGGCGGTCATGGGCCAGCTGCGCAGCGCCGTCCGCGCCCTCGGCTCGGTCACGCCCGACCCGGCGCAGGTGCTGGAGGGCCTGGACCACTTCGTGGACGGGGTCCCCGCCGCGACGAGCGCCACCGTGGTCTACGGGGTGCTCGACCTGGCCGGCGGCGAGCTGCTCTACGGGTGCGCCGGGCACCCCCCGCCGGTGCTCCTGGGACCGGACGGCACCGCGGGCCTGCTGTGGGGCGGGCGGTCCGCGCCCCTGGGCGTCCGGCTGCCCGGCGGCCGCCCCGAGGCCGCCGTGCACGTCCCGGCCGGCAGCCGCCTGCTGCTGTACACCGACGGCCTGGTCGAGCGCCGGGACGTCGGACTGGACGAGCGCATCGCCCAGCTGGCGGAGGTGACCGCGGCGCACGGCGACCTGGCCACCCCGGCCATGGTCGCGGCGGTGGCCGACGCGATGCTGCTGGACCCGGGCGTCCCGGACGACGTGTGCGTGCTGGGGCTCACGCTGCACGGGGGGTGACCGGCCACGCCGGTGTCGGCAGACTCCACGGCCATGGGACTGAACCTGACGGTCGACGAGGTGCTCACCACCACCCGGTCGGTGCGCAAGCGCCTGGACTGGGACCGGCCCGTTGAACGGCAGGTCGTCGAGGAGTGCCTGCGGATCGCCCTGCAGGCGCCGAGCGGGTCGAACCGCCAGGCGTGGCACTGGGTGGTGGTCGAGGACCCGGCGACGAAGACGGCGCTCGCGCGGATCTACCGGGACAAGTTCGCCGCCTACCGCGACGCCCCGCAGGCGACGTACGCCGACGGCGACACCCGGGGCGAGCGGCAGGTCGCCGTCGGCGCGTCCGCGGCCTACCTGGCCGAGAACCTCGAGCGCGCCCCGATGCTGCTGGTTCCCTGCACGTGGGGCCGGCTGGAGAACGTGTCGGTCGCCGAGGGGGCCGGCGGGTGGGGTTCGCTGCTGCCCGCGGTGTGGAGCTTCGTGCTGGCCCTGCGCGAGCGCGGCCTGGGGTCGGCGTGGACGACGATCCACCTCATGGGTGACGGCGAGCGGCGGGCCGCCGAGGTGCTGGGCATCCCGCACGACCGCGTCACCCAGGCCGGGCTGTTCCCGATCGCCTACACGAGGGGGACGGACTTCCGGCCCGCGAAGCGCGAGCCGCTGGAGAAGGTCCTGCACTGGGACCGGTGGTGACGTCCCGACGGGCGGGCGCGCCCCGGCAGCGGTAGGAAGGTCCGCGAGGCGCCGACCGGCGCCGACCGGCTCGGGGACGGCTGAGGGAGGCGACGTGGCCCGTCGTGACGACGCAGGAGGCACCCTGGCGGGGGTGCTCATCACGCTGCTGGTGCTGGCCGTGGTGGCCGCCGGGGCGTTCTTCTACTTCGGTGGTCGAGCCGACGTCGACGTCGAGGCGCCGGACGTCGAGGTGACCGGGGAGCCGGACCCGCCGTCGGTCACCGTCGACGACAGCGAGGGCGACGACAGCTAGCCGCACCGGCACGGGGCCGGCCGCCGGAGGGACGCCGGCCGCCGCGAGGACGGGCCGGCGGGCCGCTCGGCCGACGTCGGCGTCCGGTCACCCGTGCTCGTCCGGGCCGGTCGCGCGCAGCCCGCTGGCCCGTCGCACGGGGCGCTGCACCGCGGTGCGGACCGCCTCGCGCGAGCCGATGACGCGAACCCCCTCGCGGGCGCGGGTGACGGCGGTGTAGAGCAGCTCGCGGGTCAGCAGCGGCGACTGCGGGGGCGGCAGGACGACCGTCACCCGGCGGAACTGGCTGCCCTGCCCGCGGTGGACGGTCATCGCGTGCACCGTCTGCACGGCGGCGAGGCGGTGCGGCGGCACGACCAGCGGCGCGGACGGGGTCCCGAACACGGCGACGACACCGGACCCGCGGGCGACGACGACGCCGGTGTCCCCGTTGTACAGGCCGGTGTCCCGGTCGTTGGTGGTGACGAGCAGCGGTCGCCCCGGGTACCAGTCCCGGCCGTCGGGGCCGAGTCCCTCGTGCGCGAGCCAGGACTGGGCCAGGTCCGACCACCGGGCCACGCCGGCGGGCCCCCGCCGGTGGGCGAGCAGCAGCCGGTGCTCCTCCATCGCGCCCAGCGCGCCGGCGGCGTCGCCGGCCCGCGCCGCCGCGACGAGCGCCCGCCCCGCGGCGACGACGTCGCGTCGCACCGCGGCGAGGACGGTCTCGCCGACCTCGGCGTCGTCACCGACCTCGTCGAAGCGGACGGACGCCACCCAGCCGGAGGCGCCCCCGTCGGCCGGCGCGTCCGCACGCACGTCGGGGGCCGCGCCCGCGTGGGTCCGTGGGTCCCGGTCCGGGCGACCGGCGTCGAGGACGGCCAGGGTCCGGTCGACGTCACCGTCGCGCACCGCCTCGGCGAGGGAGTGCACACCGCCGCCGTGCTCGAAGCGGTGGACCCTGCGCAGCCGCACGACCCCCCGCTCGAGCTCGGCGGGCAGGTCGCCACCGGCCGCGCGCGTCTCCGTCCCGGCGGCGGCCACCAGACCTGGCGCGGCGACCCGGACCCGCTCCGTGAGGACCGGTCCGGTGGCCGGTCGGGCGACGAGGTCGCCGAGGACCGCCCCGGCCTCGACGGACGCCAGCTGGTCGGGGTCGCCCACGAGGACGAGCCGGGCCTGGGGTCGCAGGGCCTCGAGCAGGCGCGACATCAGCGTCAGCGACACCATCGACGTCTCGTCGACGACCACCACGTCGTGCGGGAGCCGGTTGCGGCGGTCGTGCCGGAAGCGGGTGGTGCTGCCGGGCCGCCAGCCGAGCAGGCGGTGGACGGTCGAGGCGCGCAGGTCGCCGACGCGCTCGACGACGTCCACGGGCAGCAGGGCGAGCTCTGCGCGGACGGCCTCCTGCAACCGCGCCGCAGCCCGGCCGGTCGGGGCGGCCAGGGCCACGCGGGGTGGTCGTGGCGCGACGCCGGCGAGGACGGCCACCAGCCGCGCGACGGTCGTCGTCTTACCGGTCCCGGGACCCCCGGTGAGCACCGTCAGCAGCGAGGACGCGGCCACCGCGGGAGCCAGCCGCTGCAGCGCCGTCGCCGCGTCCCCGTCGGCGGGCTCGGCGTCGAGGACGCGGTCGACCAGGGCCGCGAGCGCCGCCCGGTCGACCGGTTCGGGCGCGTCGGTGAGGCGGCGGTCGAGCTCGGCGCGCACGACCTGCTCCTGCCGCCAGTAGCGGTCCAGGTAGAGACGGCCGCCGACCCAGCGCAGGGGGCGGTCGGCCGGGCCGCGCACCCCCGTGGCGACCAGCGGGCTGGACCGCAGCGCGGCGTCCCAGCGGTCCGCCTCCGGCCAGGGCAGGGCGACGGTGCCGTCCCCGGTCACCGTGGCCCCCGGCTCCTCCGCTGGACCCGGTGCGACCGGTGCACCCGGCCCACCCGGTGCCTGGTCCCCGGCGCCCGCGTCCTCCCCGACACCCGTCGGCGTCTCCTCGGCCGGCCACACGCACACCGACCCGTGCCGCAGCGCCCGGACCGCGAGGGCCGCCGCGAGGAGCACCACCTCGTCGTCCTCGCCGCCGAGCCGGCCCAGGCGGGTGGCCACGTGCACGTCGGCCGCGGTCAGCGCACCTGCGCGGTTGAGCTCCGCGAGCAGCCCCCGCGCGCGCACCGCGGTGCGCGCGTCACCGGCCAGCCCCTCGCCCGCGGTCACGACCGTCCCCCCGGTCCGGCGTCCAGCAGCGTGGACAGGTCCTCGACGAGCGCGGCGGGCGGGCACCACCCGAACACCCCGCAGGGTGACCCGTCGACCACGGGGACGTCGGGGCCGCTCATCCCCCGGACGAACAGGTACAGCCCGCCGCCGAGGTGGGTGCCGGGGTCGTACCCGGGCTGGCGCCAGCGCAGGTAGCGGTGCAGGCCGACGAGGTACAGCAGCAGCTGCAGCGGGTAGTGCGCGTGCACCATCTCCGTGAGCAGGGCCTGTGGCCGGTAGTGCCACGCGGTGGCGACCTCGTCGGTGGCGGCGACCCGGTTCGTCTTGTAGTCGACGACCAGGTAGCGGTGCGTCCCGTCGGCGGGCACCCGCAGCACCGCGTCGATGCTGCCGGTCAGGTAGCCGTGCAGCGGCTGGTCGCGCAGCAGCGGTGCGTCCAGGGCGTCGGCGTAGCCGCCGAGGACGTCGGTCGCGTCCAGGTGGGCGCGCAGCACGTCGGCGACGTGCGCCAGCGTCGGGGGCCTGCGACGCGTCGTCCCCGGCACGCCGTCCCCACCGGCCAGCGGCAGCTCGAACTCCAGCTCCGGCAACCGGTCCGACGGCGGCACGTCGACCAGCGCGCGGCCCCCGGCGAGCGGCCCCAGCGGTGTGCGCAGCACGGGCAGCAGGGACTGCGCCAGGGCCGAGGCGTCCACTCCCCCACCGCGGCGGGTGCTGGCGCCGGTACACCGGTCGAGGAGCTCGGCGGCCAGGTCGGTGGCGGTGGTGTCGACCTGCTCGAGCACCTCGTGCACGAGCGTCCCGAACGCCGTCCCGCCCGGGAGGTGCGACATCGGTGAGACGACGGCGCACAGCCGGTCGTCGGCGGCGCCGGCACCGGCCGTCCGACCACCGGTGGGGACGGTGCCACCGGTGGGGACGGTGCCACCGGGAGGGACGGTGCCGTCGGCGGTCGCCGGCGGCTCGTCGTCCACGGGCCCTTCCGGCTCGCTGCCGACGGCGTCGCCGTACAGGGCCTCGTGCACCGCGCGGGTCAGCCCGCTGTACGACGTGCGCCGCCAGGTGTGGTCGACGGCACGGTCCAGCGTCGCCACCGCGAGCGCGGGGGCCGGCGGGGACGGCCTGCCCCAGCGCGGGGAGGCGGCCGGTGACGTGACCTCCTCGACCACCAGGGCACCGCCCGTCGGGGCGGCCACCGCGTCCAGGTGCCGGCGCAGGACGTCGTCGGCCGGGGGGTCGACGCGGTCCGGTGGCGGCGTCCCCGGCACGTGGCCGCCGGCGAGCAGCCGCGTCAGCGGACCGCACGGGGCGTTGCTGCCCGGCGCCCACCAGGCCACCACCTGGGAGCTGGCGCGGGTCAGGGCCACGTACAGCAGCCGCAGGTCCTCGCCGCGCTCCTCGGCGAGGTGGCGCCGACGCCGGTCGGGGAACCCCGGTCCTCGGGGGCCGCCCACGTCAAGGACGCGGGTGCCTTCGTCGTCGTGCAGCTGCAGCACCTCGGGTCTGGTGTTCTCCCACTGGTCCCAGCCGAACGGCACGTACACGACGGGGAACTCCAGCCCCTTGCTGGCGTGCACGGTGACCACCTGCACGGCGGCGGCGTCGGACTCGAGCCGGCGACTGCGCTCCTCGGCGTAGTCCTGCCCGGCCTCGTCGACGCGGTGCCGCAGCCAGTCGACGAGCGCGGCCGGGCCCAGGGCGCCGTCGGTGGCCGCCCGGTGCAGGGCCTGGCCGACGTGCCGCAGGTCCGTCAGGCGCCGCTCGCCGTCGCTGGTGGCGAGCAGCCGCTCGGTCAGGCCGGCCCGGGTGACGGTCTCGACGAGGGCCGCGACGCCGCGACCGGCGAGCACGTGCGACCAGTCCCGGACCGTCAGGGACAGCTCGTCGCGCTCGTCGTCGGAGGCGGTGGCCAGGCGGCGGGCGTCCCAGCCCACGAAGGGGGTGAGCGCGGCCGCGGCCACCCGGTCGCGTCGTCCGGGTTGCTCCAGGGCGTGCAACAGGACGAGCCATGACCGTGCCGCCTCGGTGCCGAAGACGCTGACGAGCGCGGACTGCACGGCCGGGACCCCGGCCGCCGCGAGGGCGTCGCGGACCGCCGTGGCGTCCTCGTTGCGGCGGGTCAGGACCGCGACGTCACCGGGTTCGAGCGGGCGTGGTCCCGAGCCGGTGTCGAGCGTGACGGTCCCGTCGAGCTGGTCGACGACGTCGGCCACCACGTCGGCGACGACGAGGGCGCGGGCACGGTCCACCCGGGCCAGCCGGGTGCCGGCGGCGCCGACGAGGGCCCGGGGGACGACCCGGAGGCGGACCGGGGCCGCGCCGTGCAGGCGACGGCCGGTGTGCTGGGCCTGCACGGGCCGCACCACGATCTTCTCGTGCCCGAGGGCGGCACCGCCGAACAGCGCACCCAGGCCGCGCACCACCGGCTCGTCGCTGCGCCAGCTGCGGCCGAGCGTGGCCGTGTGGTCGGCCTGCCCGGCCGCGTGCAGGTAGGTCGTGACGTCCCCGCCGCGGAAGGCGTAGATGGCCTGCTTGGGGTCACCGATGAGGACGAGGGTCCTCGCTCCGTGGAAGGCCGTCCGCAGCACCTCCCACTGCACGGGGTCGGTGTCCTGGAACTCGTCGACGAGCACCACCCGGTACCGCTCCCGCAGCCGCCGGACCGCTGCCGCGCCGGTGAGCGGGTCGGTCAGCGCGTCGCGCAGCCGGGTGAGCAGGTCCTCGTAGTCGACCAGCCGCCGGTGCCGCTTGCGCCGCTCGACCTCCCGCCGGGTGGCCCGGGCGAAGGCGACCCGGTGCCCGGCAGGGGTGTCCGGGTCGGCGTCGGCGGGTGCCAGCAGCGCCTGCGGGTCACCCACCGCGCGACGGGCCACCGTGCGGGCGTCCGCCACCGGGAGCACGTACCCGGCGGCGGGGTCGGCACCGGCGTACCGGCGCAGGTAGAGGTCGTCGACCACCTCGTCGACGAGGTCAGCGGTGTCCGGCAGCAGGGTGGCGTCCAGGTCGGCGTCGGCCTGGACCCCGAGACCCGCCAGCGCCTGCTGGCAGAACCCGTGCGTCGTGGCGATCGTCGCGGCGTCGAACTGCGCGAGGGCGCGGGTGAGCCGACCGCGCCGCCGGGTCAGCTCGACGTCGTCGACGTCGGCCAGGTGCGCGACGAGCGGGTCGCTGCTCGTCCGCGCCCCGGGGTCGGCGAGGCCGCGGTGGACGGCGACGAGGCGCTCACGGACCCGGTCGCGCAGCTCCGCGGTCGCCGCGCGCCCGAACGTCACCAGGAGCAGGCCGGGCAGCTCGGCGACGCCCTCGGCGACGTACCGGGCGGCGAGGGCGGCGATCGTGAACGTCTTGCCCGTGCCGGCGCTGGCCTCCAGCACCGTGGTGCCCTGCGGCAGAGGGCCGCAGACGTCGAACACCGGCACCCGGGCGGAGGAGTCGGACGAGGCCGCGTCGGTCGACGGGGTCACAGCGCCGCCGTCCGCTCGTGGCGCAGCAGCGGCTCCCAGAGGCGGCGGGCGAGGGCGCCGAACCGGGTCGGCTCGTCCAGCCACCACTCCTGCTCGCCGCCGGAGGCCGGCGGGTCGAGCAGGACGGCGAGCGGAGCACCGCGCCCCCAGACCAGCTCGTGCTCGCGGTCGGCGCTGTCGCCCGTCCCGAACCGGGTGAGCCGCCACTGCTCGGCCGCGGACGCCACCGCCTGCTCCACGGCGTCCCCGGCGAAGCGCGAGGTCGCGTAGGCGGCGGAGGTGCGCACCGCCATCGGCAGCGGCTGGCGCAGGCCGCGGTCGCGCAGGTCCACGAGCTGCTCCAGCCACAGGGCCGCGTCGTCGGCCGGCGGGGCCGACAGCACCGACCGGCGCGGGGTCGCACGCCGCCCCACCCCGCGCCCGATCGTCACCGCCGACCAGCGGCCCGGCGCGCCCGCGGCCAGGAGGAGCAGCTGCACCCAGGCCCGCACCCGGTGCTTGGGCGCGAGGGAGGAGAACGTGGCGCGCAGGACGACGTCCCCGTGGACCTGCACCGTCCCGCTGACGGCGCGGCCGTCGGGCAGCGGCACGGTGACGTCGACCGCCGTGGGAGCGGGGTACCCGCTGACGGCGACGGCGATCGGCGCGACCGACGCCAGCACCTCGTCCAGCGCGGTGCGGCCGAGGACCCCCGGCGGCAGCGCGCCGCGGCGACGTTCCGCCCCGACGGCCGAGGGCTGGTCGGCGCCCGCGAGGGCCGCGGTGAGCAGCCGCTCCCCGACGGTCCACCGCTCGAGCCCCTGGACCTCCAGCGGGAGGCGGTCCTGCACGTCGTCCTCGTCGTGGGCGACCACGACGCCCAGCCGCTGGCGCAGGAAGGCCCTGACGGGGTGCTCCAGGAACCGCACCAGGTCGTCGAGCTCGACGTCGTCCTCGCGGACCGGGTCGAGCGGCGCGTCGAGGAAGGGGCCGGGCGGTGTCCGCGGGCCGGTGGCGGCCTGCGCCCCGCGGAAGGCGGCGGGGTCGAAGCTCGCCGGGCCGGGGACGCCGAGGGCACCGGGTTCGAACGCCCTGGGGTCGAACGGCTGCAGCGGGTGGCGCACGACCACGTGCTCGCGCGCGGGGGCGCCGCCGGGGCCGGTGGCGGTGCGGTCCAGGGCGTCCAGCAGCTCGCCCACCGGGACGGCGGGCGGCCGCCAGGCCCCGGTGCGCTCGTCGGCGCCGGAGTACAGGACCACGAGGTGGTCCTGGGCGGCGAGGACGGCGTCGAGGAAGAGCTGGCGGTCCTCGGACCGGCGGTCGCGCTCGCCGACGAGCGGTTCGCGCAGCAGCAGGTCGTCCCCGTCCCGGGAGGTGCGACGGGGGAAGGCACCGTCGTCCAGGCCCAGGAGGCACACCACCCGGTGCGGCACGGACCGCATCGGCGCCATCGAGCAGACGGTCAGGTGACCGGTGCGGAAGCTGCTGCGGGTGGGGCGGCCCTCCAGTCGCGCGGCGAGCAGGGCCCGCACGTCCGCAAGGCGCAGCAGCCGTCCGCTGCCCGCCGTCGGGGTGGCGGCGTCGTGGCCGGGTGGCGCCTGCTGACGCGCGTCGGCGAGGACCCGTCGGGCCTGCACCGCCTGCCAGGCGTCGGCGGGTGCGGTGTCGACCAGCAGGTCCACGGCCCGCTCCAGGCTCTCCAACCACGCGGTCAGGTCCCGCTCGCCGTCCAGCTCGCGCAGCAGCAGGGTCAGGCGGTCCAGCAGCTCGGCGAGACGCCCCGCGAGGTCCACGTCGGTGCTGTCCACGTCGTCCAGGGGGACGGCGGTGTGCAGCCACCGCTGCTCCTCGTCGGCCATCGCGACACCGAGCAGCACCCGGTCGACGCCGGTCTCCCAGGTGCCCTGGCCGACGCCGTCGACGCCGAAGCGCTCGCGCCGGGACCGGTCCTCACCCCACCGGGTCCCCGACGCGGTCGTCCAGCTCCCGAGGCGCTCGAGGTCGTCGTCGGTCAGGTCGAAGCGGCGGCGCACCGGTCCGCGGGCGGCCAGGTCGAGCACCTCGGAGGCGGTCACCCGGCCGTCGGCCAGGGCGAGGAGCTGGCCCAGCAGCGCCAGGACCGGGTTGACGGCGGCTGGCGAGCGGTCCGCCAGCCGCACGCGCAACCCGTGGCCGGGGTGGGGGCCGGCGGCCCGCTCCCCCGCTGCGGCGGCGCCCGGGGTCGTGCCCCCGGGGTGCGGCAGCGGTTCGGCGGCCAGCCCGAACGTGGCGGTGACGAGGGGCGCGACCTCCTCGACGTCCGGGCACATCACGAGGACGTCGCGCGGCTCGAGCGTGGGGTCGTCGGCGAGCAGCCGCAGCACCGTCTCGCGCAGCACCTCGACCTGCCGGGCGCGGCCGTGGCAGGCGTGCACCTGGACGCTGCGGTCCCCGGGCGACACGACCGCGCCGGGCACCGGGTTGTCGTCGTCGGCGCGCAGCCGGCGCTGCAGGTGACCGAGCAGGGTGGCCGGGGGCTCGGGGGCGGGGTGGTGCCGGGAGACGTCGGCGGGCCCCGGTCCGGACGTCGCGGTGAGCGCGTGCACGCGGACGGCCAGCTCGGCGGCGTCCTGCCCGCAGGACGCCAACAGCGGGTGGCGGGCGGGCACGGGCCGGTCGCTGCGGCGGGGCGCCGCGGGGAGCCGCCCCGTCACCGGGTGCCCCGGCGCGCCGGGCACCGGGCCGGTGCTCGCAGCCGACGCTCCCTCCCACAGCGCGGGCGACGGCTGCAGCAACCACAGGTGCACGTCACGGTGCCGCGCGAGCGCCCCGAGGACGTCGAGCTGGACGGTCGTGAGGCGGGTGGCGCCCCACACGCCCACGCGATGCGGCAGCCCGGCGAGGCCGGGGTCGTCGTCCAGGGCCGCGAGTGCCGGCCCCAGCCTCTCGGCCGGTCCCGGGGCCTCCAGCACGGCACGCACCCGCCGGGTCAGCTCCGGCTGCCACGCCAGGTCGTCGGGCACGCGCCCCCCGGCGCCGTCCACGTCGTCCCCGCGCAGCCAGGCGCCGACGAGGTCGGGACGCTGCACCGTGTAGGAGGCCAGCAGGTCGGCCACGTGCCGGGCGAGGGCGAAGCGGCGGCCGCGGCGGTGCGACCCGGGCGGGTCGTGGGCCCCGACGTGGCGGTCCAGGACGGCGGCCCAGGCCTCGCCGGCGGCGTCGTCGAGCACCCGCAGGACCGCCCAGGTGAGCCGGTCCCCCCGCCACGGGTCGTCGGCGGGCGCGACGCCGGTCGCCGCGGCCAGCACGTCCGCGACGAGACGGCCCGGGGAGGGGAACGCGACGTTGGCGCAGATCCCCGCCCCGGTGCCCTCGGGGCCGAGCGCGCCGGTGGCCGCGCCGGTCGCGCCGAGGTGGTGCGACAGGCGCTGGGTCAGCCAGCGCTCCACACCGCGCGTCGGCACGGCCAGCACGTCCGCCGCGAACGGGTCCTCGGGTGGCGTCGCCAGGACGGCGGCCAGCGGCGGCACGAGCGCGTCCGCGCGCTCCGAGCGGTGCACGTGCAGCAGCGCGCCCACCTCCCCCCGCTCCACGTCCGGGTCGCTCCGACGCGGTGAACCCTAGGTCACCGCGCGGACAGGGCCGGGTGACGTCTCCACAGGTCATCCTCCAGACGGATCCGTGGGGACGGACCCGGGCCGTAGCGTCCCGTCCCGGACGAACCGGTCGGACGGGACGTACCGACCGGGCCGCTGCCCGCTCCAGGGTGGGCTCGAGCGAACGGGGACGCACCGATGGCACTCATGGAACGCACACCGCGGACACCACCCGCACGACCGTCAGCACGCGCGACCGGACGCGTCGCCGCAGGGGCGCGCGCGAGGGGACGGCTGCTGGTCGGCTGCGCCGTCCTGGCGTCGGCGGCGACGGCCACCGGCCTGCTCGGCGGGCCGGCGGCGGCCGCAGGTGACGCGGCAGCCGGTCGCGCGACGGCAGACAGCACGACGTCCACCGGCGCCACGTCCACCGGCGCCACGGTCCCGGCCGTGGCATGGCGGGACTGCGGTCCCGGCCTCGAGGCGTTCGACTGCGCGACCGTGCAGGTACCGCTGGACCACGACGACCCGACCGGGCCGACGACGTCGATCGCGCTGACCCGGCTGCCGGCGTCGGACCCGCAGCGCCGGGTCGGGTCGCTGTTCACCAACCCAGGCGGCCCGGGCGGGTCGGGCGTCGACTTCGTCCAGACGGCGGCCCCGTTCGTGTACACCCCGGAGGTGCTCGCCCGTTTCGACGTCGTCGGGTTCGACCCGCGCGGGGTGGGGGCGTCGGACCCGGCCACCTGCTACCGGACCGCGGAGCAGGAGGCCGTCGAGACCGCGGGTCTGCCCGCCTTCCCCGTCGGGGAGGCGCAGGAGCACCGGTTCATCGGCCAGAACGCCCGGCTCGGCACGTCCTGCACGCTGACGTCCCCGGACCGCTTCTCCCACGCCTCGACAGCGAACGTCGCCCGCGACCTGGACCTGCTGCGGCAGGCGGTCGGCGACGACCGGCTGACGTACGCCGGGTACTCCTACGGCACCTTCCTGGGCGCCACCTACGCGCGGCTGTTCCCGGACCGGGTCCGGGCGCTGGTGCTGGACGGCCCGCTCGACCCGGTCGCGTACACCGGCGCGGACGGCGACCCGCGGTCGGTCGGGGCCCGGATCGGCCAGGGGCCGGCGGCGTCCGAGACGTTCGGGGAGTTCCTGCGGACGTGCGGGCAGGCCGGTCCGGCCGCCTGCCCGCTGGCGGCGCTGGGGGACCCGTCGCAGGTCAGCGAGGCGGTCCTCGACCGGCTCCGTCGCGAACCCGTCGTCGTCGAGGTCCCCGGTGCCCCACCGGTCGTCGTGGACTACCCCCTGATGGTCGTGGTCATGTTCCAGTCGATGTACTCGCCGGTCCTGTGGCCGGACCTGGCCGCCACGTTCGCGATGCTGGCCACGGCCCCGGGCCCGGCCGCCGGCGCCGTCCCGGCGTCCTCGCCGCAGGTCGCCTCCCTGCTGGCGGCGGCGCGGGAGCCGGCCGACCAGCAGGGGCTGCAGACGCGACCGCGCCGGGGCGAGGAGTACCCGTCGCTCGGCGGCAGCCTCGCCAGCCTGTGCGCGGACGTCGAGCAGCCGCTGGCACCGCGTGACTTCCCCGCGATGGTGGACGACGAGGCGGCCCGCGCGCCGCACTTCGGGCGGTTGCGGGCGTGGGCCGGCATCCAGTGCGAGTTCCTGCGCGTCGACGACGAGGACGCGTGGGCCGGCCCGTGGGACCAGGCCCTCGACGTGCCCGTCCTGGTCATCGGGACCCGCTTCGACCCCGCCACCCCGTACTGGATGGCCGAGCCGTTCGCGGCCCGGTTCCCCGACGCCCGCGTGGTGACGATGCAGGGCTGGGGCCACCCCGCGCTCGGGCAGAGCAGCTGCACGGACCGCGTCATCGAGCGGTACCTGCTGGAGCTGCGGGCCACCGACGGCGTCACCTGCCCGACCGACCTGGTGCCGTTCGCCCCCCTCCCGGCGGCCGCCGAGACCGAGCAGCGGGTGCTGCGGCAGGCGCTGCCGGACTGACCCCTCGAGCGGTCGTCGCGCCCCGGTCGCCGGGGGCCGGACCGCGCCGCGGGGGTCGCGCCGGAAAACCACGAGACGTTCCCAGGGGCCGGGGGCGATCGTGGAGGACGGCGATGACTTCCGCGGCACGGTCCGGTCGAACTGTCGGACCCCGTGGGTAGACAGGCCGCACGGGCCGGCGGGGTGACGACGGCGATGGGAGCAGGGGATGGTGGACGACGCGCAGGCCGCGGTCGTCGCGGAGGGCCTGGTCAGGCACTTCGGCGACACCCGTGCCGTGGACGGGATGGACCTGCTGGTGCCCGCGGGCGCCGTGTACGGGGTGCTCGGCCCGAACGGGGCGGGCAAGACGACGGCGCTGCGGGTGCTGGCCACGCTGCTGCCACCCACGGCGGGCACGGCCCGGGTGTTCGGCTACGACGTGGTGTCCCAGGCTGCGGAGGTCCGTAGCCGGGTCAGCATGACGGGGCAGTTCGCGTCGGTGGACGAGGACCTGACCGGGTTCGAGAACCTCGTGCTGCTGTCCAGGCTGTGGGGTTTCTCCCGGCCCGAGGCGCGGACGCGGGCCACCGAGCTGCTCGAGGCGTTCGGCCTCGCCGACGCGGCGGGCCGGCAGGTCAAGAAGTACTCCGGCGGGATGCGCCGGCGGATCGACATCGCCGCGAGCATCGTGGTCACGCCGGACCTCATCTTCCTCGACGAGCCCACCACCGGTCTGGACCCACGCAGCCGCAACCAGGTGTGGGAGATCGTGCGGACCATGGTGGCGGCGGGCACCACGGTGCTGCTGACCACGCAGTACCTCGACGAGGCCGACCAGCTGGCGGACCGGATCGCCGTGGTCGACCACGGCAAGGTCATCGCCGAGGGCACCAGCAGCCAGCTCAAGGCCTCGGTGGGGTCCGGCGCGCTGCACGTGCGGCTGCTCGAGCCGACGGACCGGCCGCGCGCCCAGCAGGTCCTCACCCGCGTGCTCGGCACCGACGTCCGCGCTGAGGCCGACCCGGCGGCGCTGACCGCCCGCGTCCAGGACCCCGAGGTCGTGGGTCACGCGATGACCGAGCTGGCACGCGCGGGCACCCCGGTGGCCACGTTCTCCCTGGGGCAGCCGAGCCTGGACGAGGTGTTCCTCGCCCTGACCGGGCGTCCCGCCGAGCCGAGGGACGAGGCCCCACCGGACGGCGCCGACGAGCCCGTCGGCGTCGCAGGACCCGTGGACGGCGCAGGACCCGTGGACGGCGCGGTGCCCGTCGACGGTGTCGGCACGAGCAGGAGGAGCGCGTCATGACCACCGTCTCACCGACCGACACCGTCACGCCGGACGCCGTGCGCAGCGTCCTGACCGGGGTGCGGCCGCAGCGGCCGGGACCGCTGTCGACGTCCCTGACGTTCTGGTGGCGCGCGATGCTGAAGATCAAGCACGTGCCCGAGCAGCTGTTCGACGTGACCGCGTTCCCGATCATGTTCCTGCTGATGTTCACGTACCTGTTCGGCGGGGCGGTCGCCGGGTCGACCGGCGCCTACCTGCAGGAGGTGCTGCCCGGCATCCTGGTCATGACGGTCACGTGGATCACGATGTACACCGGCCTGACCCTCAACCGGGACATCCAGCGCGGGGTGCACGACCGGTTCAAGTCACTGCCGATCTGGCGACCCGCGACCGTCGTCGGCCCGCTGCTCGCCGACACGGTGCGCTACACGCTGGCGTCCCTCATCATCCTCGGGCTGGGGCTGGTGCTCGGGTTCCGTCCCGACGCCGGGGTGACCGGCGTGGTCGCCGCGCTGGCGCTGCTGCTGGTGTTCGCGTTCAGCCTGTCGTGGATCTGGACGCTCGTCGGGATCGTCGTGCGCACGGACAACGCCGTGTTCGCGATCAGCAACATGGTGATGTTCCCGCTCACGTTCGTCAGCAACGTCTTCGTGCCGATCGAGACGCTGCCGGGCTGGCTGCAGGCGTTCGTCGAGGTCAACCCGATCACGTTCCTCGTGTCGGCGATGCGCGGCCTCGTCCACGGCGGCGAGGTCGCCGGTGACGTCACGACGGTGCTGCTGATGTCCGCTGTCCTGGTGGCGGTGTTCGGCCCGCTGACGATGTGGCGGTACCAGCGCAAGACGTGACGCCGCGCGCCACCAGCGCCACCACCTCCTCGGGGCCGGGTCGCCGTCCGCGGACGACGACCCGGCCGTCGAGCACCACCGAGGACGGCGTCGTCGCCCGCACGGCCTCACGCACCGCCGGCAGCAGACGCAGTCCGCTGCGGCGGGCGGCTCGCGTCACGGCAGGCAGCAGCCACACCCAGTTGCTGCTGTCGACGACGGTGACGTCCACGCCGCCGTGCGCGGTCAGCGCGAGGTAGACGTCGGCCCAGTCCTCGGGTCCACCGCGGTGCCCCCCGTGGTCGCCGGACGTCCGTCCCGTCGTCCCGAGCAGGTCCGCGGGGTCGCCGCTTGCGGCGCAGCAGCCTCCCCCGGCGCCGGGTGAGCGCCACCCTCGGACGAGAACGACCTGCCTCACGGCCGCCGGTCCCCCGCGCCGTCACCCCGCTCGGCCGGCACCGGGCTGTCGACGTCCTCGCCGCGGTGAGCCATGGCCCCGCGCACCGCCATCAGCGCCTCCACGATGAGCCACACGGCGCACACGAAGATGATCACGTCGAGGACCGCGAGGACCCACTGGGACTCGCCGACGAAGTTGTCGAGGTTCACGACGAGGGCCCAGGTGGTCACGAAGAGCACGAACACGAGCGGCACGAGCACCGGCAGCGGGTTGCGGCCCCGCCGCAGCACCCAGATGGCGATGACGGTCAGCGCGAGGCCGGCGGTCAGCTGGTTGGTGGTGCCGAACAGCTGCCACAGCACCCCGAACGTGTACCCGGCCTCCCCGCCACCGGGCAGCAGCGCCAGGACGAGTGGGATCACCACGGCCACCGTCGTCGCCAGCGTCAGGTTGCGCTCCAGCGGCCGGACGCGGGCGATCGCGCCGATCTCCTGGACGACGTACCGCTGCAGCCGCACCCCGGTGTCCATCGTGGTGGCGGCGAAGGAGATGACGACGACCGCAGCGAAGATCGCCGCGAGGTCCAGCGGCACGCCCAGGTTGTTGGCGAACTCGGCGACACCGCCGACGAAGTTGCCCGTCGCCCCGCCGGACGCCGTGGCGAAGTCGGCGTACAGGGCGTCCCAGTCCGCCCGCGTCGCCGCCACGCCTGCGGTCACCGCCAGCACCGAGCACAGCGCCAGGCTGCCCTCCCCGAGGGCACCCATGTAGCCGACGTACCGGGCGTCGGGCTCCTTGTCGATCTGCTTGGACGTGGTGCCCGACGACACCAGGCTGTGGAACCCGGAGATCGCGCCGCAGGCGATGGTGATGAACAGGAACGGCACCATGCTCGGGGAGCCCTCGGGGACCTCGTTGACGACGGGCGCGACGATCTCGTTCAACCCGACGACCAGGCCGAGCAGGATCACGCCGAGCGCGATGAACAGCTGGTGGGAGTTGATGTAGTCCCGCGGCTGGAGCAGCAGCCACACCGGCAGCCGGCTCGCGATCCACGTGTAGACGAACATGATGATCACCCACAGGTTGCGGGGCTGGTCGAAGCCCAGCTCCGTGGCCAGGGGCGTGATGTCGACCGGGTACTGCTGGCCCACCCAGATCAGCGCGTACAGCAGGACGACGCCGACGATCGACGGCACGAGCGCCGACGAGCCCCGCCGGTAGATGTACTGCCCGATGAACATCGCCATCGGGATCTCCACGAAGATCGGGATCACGGCGCCCGGGTTGGCGACGAACAGGTTGCCGATGACGACCGCGAACACGGCGTTCACGAGCGTCAGCAGGAAGAAGATGATGACGAGGAACAGCGCCCGGGCCCGGGTGCTGATCACGTCGTGGGCGATGCTGCCGATGCTGCGGGCCCTGTGCCGCACGGACACCGCGATCGACCCGAAGTCGTGCACGCCGGCGGCGAAGATCGTGCCGAGCACGATCCAGGCGAGCGCCGGGCCCCAGCCCCAGAAGACGGCGATGGCCGGCCCGACGATCGGGGCCGCACCGGCGACCGACGTGAAGTGGTGGCCGAAGACGACGTGCTTGTTCGTCGGCACGTAGTCGACGCCGTCACGCATCGAGTGCGCCGGGGTGACGAAGGCCGGGTCCAGCCCGTACACCTTGGTGGCGAGGTAGCGGGAGTAGCTGAGGTAGCCGACGGCGAAGAGGGCCAGGACGGCGACGGCGACGGCGATGGCGGGCACGAGCACCTCCGGTGGTGGTCCACGCTGACCGGCGCCCAGTCTGTCCCCGGTGACGCCGTTCGCCTAGTAGGTAACCTCCTGTCGTGTCGCAGCACCCGGCCGGCGACCCCGGCGACGACCCCGGCGACGACCTCGGCGTCGGTGGCGTCGAGCAGGCTGGGACCGTGCCGCGGCTGGTCGACGCCTCGTGCCTCGCCGAGCTGGCCTGGGTCGGGCCGGACGGGCCCCGCGCGCTCGCCGTCACGCCGTTGCGACTCGGTGACGACGTCGCCGTCGCGCTGCCGTACGCGTGGGCCGACGGGGTGCGGGCCGCGGCCGCGGCGGGCCGGGTCGTGCTGTCGCTGACCGACCCGCGGATGACGTCGTCCGGGTGGTCGCCCGCGGCGCTGCACGGGTCGGCGCGCCTCGTCGAGGACGTTGACGGGAGCGTGTTCACCGACCAGCTGCTCGACCAGGAGCTGCGCAAGCACCCGCCGTCCCGGGTGCTCGCCGACTCGGCCCTGCTGCGGCGGGAGAACTGGTGGTTCCTCCCGCGGGCCGTCCTCGTCGTGGCCGTGGACGGCGTGCGTCCCCTGCCCGCGCGTCACGACCCCGCCGTCGACGCGGTGCTCGTCACCGGCACCGAGCGCGCGCCCGAGGTGGACGTCGTCCGGCTCCTCGCCCCTGACGCGGACGCGCTGCCGGTGCGCCGCGTCGCGGACGACACGCCACCGACGGGAGCCGGGCCCGTCGGCCTGCTCACCCACACCTGCTCGGTGCCGGATCTGGAGCGGTGGGTCCAGCGGCTGACGTCGGGCACGCTGCACGACGGTGTGGTTGTACCGGACGACGGGCCCCCCGGCCGGCTGCAGCTCCCGGGACCACCGGGGCTGCTGCAGCGCTGGCGTCGCCAGCAGCAGCTCGAGCGCGCCTGCCGCCGCGGCATCGCCGCCGCCGAGGCCGGCCGCCCCTCCTGACCCGGTCCGGCACCCCACCGCACCTTTCCACCAACCTGCGCCCACACGGCGCGTCCTGACCGCACCTTTCCACCAACCTGCGGCTATCGGGGCGGCCTGAACCGCACCTTTCCACCAGACTGCGGTCGGGAGGTGGACGGGCGGGCGCGCCGGTTGCCGGGTCGCGGTGCCGGTGCGACGGTCGAGCGGTGATCGACCTCCTGAGCCGCGCGGCCGGCTCCGTCCTCGGCGGCGTCTTCGGCGCGGCGGCCCGCGTGCGACCGGCGACGAAGCCGCTGCACCCCCGCGGTCACGTGGCCGCCGGCGTCCTCGAGCGCCGTGGCCTGCACCCGCCGGTCGGGGTGCCGTGGCTGGACGAACCGGGCACGGACGCCGTCCTCGTGCGCCGCTCGAAGTCGGCGGGCCTGCCCGGCCACCTGCCCGACGTCCACGGCCTGACGGTGCGCGTCCGGGCAGGCGGGACCCGGCACGGGGACCTGCTGCTCGCCACCACGGGCACCCGGCCCGTGACCCGGCACCTGCTGGTGCCCACGACGTCGGACCGTCGGCCGATGACGACGTTGATGCCGTACCGGACGCCGTCCGGCCCGGTGGTCCTCGCGGCGTTCCCGCACGGGGACGACGCGGGGTACGACCTGGCCGTGGCGACCCTCACCGGGCCGTGGCGGACGTTCGCCTCGCTGGCCGTGGACGACACCCCGGACGCCGACGCGGGCGACGGCCCGGACGTGGACCTGCGTTTCGATCCCGTCGTGCACCCGCTCCCCGGCCTGGGCACCTACGCCTGGGTGAGCCGGCTGCGGGAGCCGGCGTACGCGGCCGCTCGACGGCGCAGCCCGGCCCCCGCGCGGTCAGAGACCCCCGAGGGCCGTCACCAGGGCGAAGGCTCGTAGTCCTTCAGGAAGCAGCCGTACAGGTCCTCGCCCTGCTCGCCGCGCACGATCGGGTCGTACACGCGCGCGGCACCGTCGACGAGGTCCAGCGGCGCGTGGAAGCCCTCCGCGGCCAACCGCACCTTCGTCCAGTGCGGCCGCTCGTCGGTGATCCAGCCGGTGTCGACCGCGGTCATCAGGATGCCGTCGGACAGCATCTCCTCCGCGCTGGTGCGGGTCAGCATGTTCAGCGCCGCCTTCGCCATGTTGGTGTGCGGGTGACCGGGTCCCTTGTACCGGCGGCTGAACTGGCCCTCCATCGCCGACACGTTGACGACGTACGTGCGCCGGTGAGGTGACGCCGCCATCGACGGCCGCAGCCGGCTGACGAGCAGGAACGGCGCCACGGAGTTGCACAGCTGGACCTCGAGCATCTCCACCGGGTCGACCTCGTGGACGACGCGCGTCCAGCTGTTGATCGTGTCGACGTCGGGGATGAGGCCACCCGCGTCGATGCCCCGCTCGAGGGTGCTGACGGTCGCGCCGGGCGCCTGGCCGTACGCCGGGACGGGCGCCGACCGGGCCCGCAGCGCCAGGTCGGTGACGGCGTCCGCCCCGGGCAGGGAGGTCTCCTCGAGCAGGCCGCTCTCCAGGGTGCGGGCCAGCGCGTGCGGGTGGGCGTCGCTGGTCCGGCCGAACGTCACCACCTCCGGGAGCTCCCCGGCGGGCAGCGGCGCGTCCTCGGCGGCCGCGAGGGCGCTGTACGCGCCGGCCGAGCGGCGCACCGTCTGCGCGGCGTTGTTGATCAGGACGTCGAGGGGCCCGGCGGCGGCGACGTCGTCGGCCAGGGCGACGACCTGGGCGGGGTCGCGCAGGTCGATCCCGACGACCTTGAGCCGGTGCATCCAGTCGGCGCTGTCCTCCATCGCGGCGAACCGGCGGACGGCGTCGCGCGGGAAGCGCGTGGTGATCGTCGTGTGCGCGCCGTCGCGCAGCAGCCGCAGGGCGATGTACATCCCGATCTTCGCCCGCCCGCCGGTCAGCAGGGCACGGCGCCCGGTCAGGTCGGTGCGCTGGTCCCGCTTGGCGTGGTGCGTGCGGGCGCAGTCCGGGCACAGCTGGTGGTAGAAGGAGTCGACGACCGTGTAGTGGGTCTTGCACACGTAGCAGGCCTGGGAGCGCTGCAGGACGCCGGCGACGGCGCCTCGAGCGGTGGACACCAGCGGGATGCCCTGGGTCTCGTCGTCGACCCGGCCGGGGGCGCCGGTGGCGGTGGACTCGATGACGGAGCGGTCCGCGCCGGCCAGGGCGGTGCGCTTCGCCGCCCGGCGCCTGACCTTGTACTCCTTGTAGAGGCCGGCCGTGGCGCGACGGACCGTCTGCGCGTCCGGGTGGTCGGGGTGCAGGTCCGGGACCTGGCCGAGAACGCGCAGGCACGCGGCGAGGTCGGCCGGGTCGATGCCGGGGTCCCCGGGCGAGCCGGCGTGGGGCGGGGTGGTGTCGAGCGTGGTGATGGGAGGTCCTCGGTCGGTCACGGCCACGAGGTGGCCGGCGGCAGTGGGCGGGTGGACGCGCGGTCGTCGCGCTCCCGGCACCGGCCCGGGCCCGGTGGGCCCGCCCACCAGGGTACCGGCGCCGGGTCCGTCGCCCGGTCGCCGAGGACGTCGCGGAGGATGGGGCCATGAAGGTCTCCCGCCGGGCCGGCGTCCCCCCGTTCACCGTCATGGGCATCATCGCGGCGGCGAACGCGCGCCGCGCCGCCGGGCAGGACGTGCTCAACCTGTGCGTGGGCGAGCCGTCCGGCGGCGCGCCGGCGGCGGTGCGTGCCCGCGCCCGCGACCTGCTGTCGGACGGCGACCTCGGCTACACGGAGGCGACCGGGGTGCCGGCGCTGCGCCGGGCACTGGCCGGTCACTACCGCGACCGGTACGGCGTGGAGGTCGACCCGCGCCGGGTGGCGGTGACGACCGGTTCGTCGGGTGGTTTCGTGCTCACGTTCCTGGCGGCGTTCGACGCGGGCGACCGGGTGGCGCTCGCCCGCCCGGGGTACCCGGCGTACGCGAACGTGCTGCGGGCGCTGGGCTGCGAGGTCGTCGAGCTGGCGTGCGGGCCGGCGACGCGCTTCCAGCCGACCGCGGCCCTGCTCGAGGAGGCGGGGCCGCTCGACGGCCTGGTCCTGGCGTCCCCGGCGAACCCGACCGGGACGATGGTCGAGGCGCACGAGCTCGAGGCGATCGCCGCGTGGTGCGCCGACCGCGGTGTCCGGCTGGTCAGCGACGAGATCTACCACGGCCTGACGTACGCCTCCGCGCCGCCGACGTCGACGGCTGCGCGCTTCGAGGGCGCCGTCGTGGTCAGCTCGTTCTCGAAGTACTGGGCGATGACGGGCTGGCGGCTGGGGTGGCTGGTGCTGCCGGAGGACCTGGTGCCGGCGGTGGACGCCCTGGCGGGCAACATCGCGCTGTGCCCTCCGGCGATGCCGCAGCACGCGGCCGTGGCGGCGTTCGGCGCGGACGCCCTGGCGGAGGCGGCCGACCGCGTCCACGGGTACGCGGCGACGCGGGCGATGCTGCTGGAGCGGCTGCCCGAGCTCGGGTGGTCGGACGTGGCGCCCGCGGACGGGGCGTTCTACCTGTACGGGGACGTGTCCGCGTCCGGACTGGACTCGGTGACGTGGTGCGAGCGGCTGCTGGACGAGGCGGGGGTGGCCCTGACGCCTGGCGGGGACTTCGACCCGGTGAACGGTCACCGCTTCGTCCGCCTGTCGTTCGCGGCCGACCGGGACGTCGTGTCGCGGGCGGTCGACCGAGTCGTCGCCTGGCAGCGGTCGCTCTGAGCCGCAGCCGCACGGGCACGGGACCTGGTCGGCTCCTGCGACGACGTCGGCGCCGGTGCTGCGCCCGCACCGGAGGGGACGTGTACGGGCCCGGCCGGGGAGGCAGTTCCGGCCGGGCCCGTGGTCCCGTGTGGTGAGCGACGGTCAGCCGGCCGGTCGCTCCCCGAACTCGACGGTGACGTCCCGCTGCTCGCCACCCGTTCCGACGAGCGTGAGGGTCACCTCGGTTCCCGGCTGGCGCTGGCGAACCTGGGCGACGAGCGCCTCGGCGCTGCCGACGGCCTCACCGTCGACGGCGACGATCGCCTCGCCGGCGGTGATGCCCGCCGCCTGGGCCGGGGTGCCGTCGACGACCTCGGCGATCCCGGCCGCCTCACGGCGGGCACCGTCGGCGAGCTCGACGACGCCGTTGTCCAGGCTCACGCCGAGGAAGGCGTGGTCGACGCTGCCGGTGTCGATCAGCTCCTGGGTCACCCACCGCGCCTGGGCCGACGGGATGGCGAAGCTCAGCCCGATGCTGCCGGACGAGGAGGTGGGGGTTGCGCCCAGCGTCGCGATGGAGGAGTTGATGCCGACGAGCCGTCCGGCGCTGTCGACGAGCGCCCCGCCGGAGTTGCCGGGGTTGACGGCGGCGTCGCTCTGGATCGCGTTGGTGACGACGGCGCCGCCCTGCTGGAACGGGCTGGACCCCTGGGCCTGCGTGGTCACCGGCCGGTCCAGCGCGGAGACGATGCCGGTCGTGACCGTGTCGGACAGCCCGAGCGGGTTCCCGACCGCCATCACCGGCTGCCCGACGGCGAGGGACTCGGAGTCGCCCCACTCCAGCGGGCGCAGGTCGTCGGGCGCCTCGTCCAGCACGAGGACGGCGAGGTCGGTGGACGGGTCGGTCCCCACGACCTCCGCGGCGAAGACGCGTCCGTCGCTGAGGGTCACCTGCACCTGACCGCCACCGGCGGCGGGAGCGACGACGTGGTGGTTGGTCACGACGTGCCCCTCGCTGTCGATGACGACACCGGAGCCCTCACCGGCGCCGGTGGCGCCACGGACGCCGATGCTGACGACGCTGCGGGAGACGACGTCGGCGACCTCCTGCCACGTCGCCCCGTCAGCGAGCTGCGGGGCGGGCGCGAGGTCGGCGTCGCCGGCGGCTGCGCCGTCCTCGCTCGTCGCGACGGGGCCGCTCCCGGTGGCGGGGTCGTCGTCGAGGGCGAGGATCGTCCCGGCGGTGCCGCCGGCAGCCAGGACGGCGGCCAGGCCCGCCGCGGCGAACGTGCCCGCCCAGCCCGGACCGCGACGGCGGCCCGACGGGGTGGTCGAGGGCGGCGGGGGCGGGGACGACGGACCGCCGCTCTGCGGGGCAGGAGCGGGCGGCGCGCCGGCCTGCGAACCGGGAGCCTGGCCGTGCGGGGGCGGTGCCCACGGTCCCGCGGGGGCGTGGGCGGGCCACGACGGCTGGTTCCCGGCGGCGGGGCGGCCGTACGCCTGGGGGGGCCGCTGAGCGTGGTCGTCGTGCGTCACCCTCCGAGTCTGCGTAGAGTCCGGGCCGGGCGCAGGTGCAGCACCGGCCGTCGGGGCTGCGGTGGGGGTGGTCGCTGACGTCGCCGGCCACGTGTGGTTCGGCTGCGGCTGGGTGTTGGTGCTCACGTCCTGGGTTCCTCTCGTCGGCGTGGAACCCAGTGAAGCGAGCCGTTCTCCGCCGGGGCTGGGTGCTCCCTGGGAGGTTCCTGGGAAGCGAGAGCCGGGCGCGGGAGGCGAGCCCGCGGCGTCAGTCGTCGGCGTCGAGCCAGTCGTACGCGTCCAGGCGCCACAGGGTGCGCTGGACCCACCAGCGCATGCGGGTGGGCAGGGCGTAGGACCCGAGGGCCTTGACCGCGGCGGTCAGCTCGGCGTCGTCGTCGGTGGTGAGCAGGTCGGTGAGCTGGTCGCGGACCCGGGAGCGGGCCGGGTCGGTGGTCGTGCGGTTGACGTCGGCGATCGTCCGCCAGGGGTCCTGCAGGTCCTGGTCGAACCACGCGCCGAACCAGTGGCACAGGTCGGGGAACCGCTCCCGCACCGTCTGGTCGAGGGTGGTCTCGGGGTAGGCGTTCCGTACGAACGGCGCGCCCGTCTCGGGGTGGCGGGCCATCACCACCGTGACCGCGGTCGCGGGCTGGGTCGGGGTGTCCTTGGCGTACTGAATCCGCCCGACCTCCCTGCCCAGGTCGGCGTAGTAGTGCTGACGGGAGCACCCACCGGGATCAGCGGCCCAGGTGCGAAACGCGTCCTCGTTCGCGCGCAGCACCTCGGTCACCGCTGCGTTCGCGGTGGCCTCGTCGGTGAACCGCGATGCCCTCGGCAGACGCAGACCCTCTCGCTCCCGGACGTCGGTAGGGGCAGGCAGCGTGACCCGTCCGTCGCGGGCGTCGACGATGAGCTGCCGCTGGGTGCGCAGCCAGCCGACCATGCTGGGGCCGTCCGGTGGCGTCCACTCCTCGAAGACGTGCTGGCAGACGGCTCTGGCCCTGGCCTCGTCGTCAGCAACGTCCTCCAGCAGCCGGTCGAGGTCGGCGAGCTCGGCCGCGAGGTCCTTGCCGATCGCCAGCTTGTGGGAGATCGCGTCGTCCACGAGGAGCTGCGGATCGAGCGCGGGCTCGATGTAGATGGTCACGAAGTCGGCGAGTAGCTGGTACAGCTTCGGATACGTTTGGGCGAAGTGCTCCACTAGGGAGTCCTTTCGGGGTAGGCGGTCACGATGAACGGTTGTCCCGAGGCATCTCGACGCAGGATCACGATGACCCGATCTGGTGCCACGGGGATGCGGTCAGGGTCGCTGGCGCGGATGACCCGTCCCGCCTCCCCGACGTCGTACCGCACGTTCAAGACGAGCTTGGGCTCACCACTGGTGACGAAGTCCCGCAGCTTGTCCTCGTTGGCCCGCAGCACATCCGTCACCACGCGCTGAGCGGACTCGAGGTGGGTGAAGGCCGATGCGCGAGGGGGCCTGTGTCCGCGGGTGCCGTCGTCGAGCAGGGTGCCGTGGTCGAGGCGGTCGTTGAGGTAGTCGTCGTCGACCTCCACGTGCCGGCGGATCACGTGCCCCAGGTCGTGGTGCTCGTGGCGGGACAGGTCCACCCCGGCCAGCATCTCGTCCACCGACTGCACCCGCGGCAACGGCGCCGACCGGTCCGCCATGTTCCGTGCGAACCGCTCCCGCGCGTCCGGAACGGCAAGGTCCTTGACGACCCTGCCCAGCCCGACCGTGGCCGCCAGCGTCCCGGCACCCTCACCCCACTGCTCCTGCCGGAACGACGGGCCCCCGACCGCCTCGTCCACGGTCGCGACCGGGTCGGCTACCGACTCCCACGCCGCCCCGGGCACCGACGACACCAGCGACCACCACCCCGCCGGGTCCTGCACCACCCCACCGGTCAGCGCCCACCCCGCCTCGGCCGTCTCCACCACCCCCAGGCGCCACCACGTCTCCCCCGCCACCCGCACGTGCCCCGCCGCCGACCGCGGCGTGAACCGCACCGCCTCGGACACCGACCGCGCCACCGCCGACAGGCGGTACACGGCGTCCCGGTACTCGGCCACTGCCCGGCCCAGCTCACCGCGGGCGTCGTCCAGCTCCCGCTGCTGCCCCGACACGTCGTCACCGAACCCAGCGGCGGCAACCTTCGACTCGGCGACCTCCGCCCGCTGCGACGCCGCCCGCGCCCGCCGCGAGCACGCCTCAACGACCGGCAGGTACTCCTCCACCGCGCCCGCGAACCGAGAGCACAGGTCCTCCAGCTCCCCCAACCGACCCGACAGCTCACCCCGACCCGCCAGGTACCCGTCCGACGCCCGACCCGACCATGACCCCGCCACCGCGGCGTCCAACCGCACCCGCCCCTCGGCCGCCGACCCCGCCGCCGACCGCAACCGCACCCCCACCCCATGACCCGCCCCGCCGTCCACCCCCGCCACCAGCAACGGCAGGTCGACCGCCCCCGTGGTGGTGCTCACTGCGGCTCCAGGAGGTCGACGCGCTGGTAGCGCCTCGCGGCCAGCCGCAGGGCGGCCACGGTGGCGTCGGCACCGACCTGCGCCTGCCGGGCGGCGTACGCGAGGTCCTCGAGGGCCACCTCGACGGCGCTGCGCAGCTCCTCGTCGAGGCACCACCCGGCACCGGAGCACGCCGTCAGCCGCTCGGCAGCCTGCCCGGCGAGGGACCGGACGGTCGTCACCTCGTCCGCGACGGCGAGCAGCTCGGTGGGGTCGACCGCGTAACGCACGCGGAGAACCTACGGGGACCGTGGCCGGGCGGCGTGGCGCCGTCCACAGGGCTGCCGGTCAGGCGGCGATCGCGGGCAGAGGTCAGCCCTCGCAGCCGACGCCGTTCCCGTCGGCGTCGAGGCGGTGCGGGTCGGGCGGCACCACGGCGAAGCGCCGTTGGGGCAGGTCGCCGCAGTCCAGGTCACCGACGTCGGCGAACGCCGGGACGCACACGTCGGGGTACGCGGGGTCGCACGACGCGCCGGTCGACGGTCCCGCGTCGACGGGCGGCGCGGGTGCCGCAGCGGCGGGCGGCGTGCCGCCGTCGGGCAGCTGCTGGTGCGGGCAGTCGGCGAGCACCCGGCTCATCGCGTCCCGCTCGGCGGCCGTGACCCAGGCGCCGTACCGCGACTTCACCGCGATCTGACGGGCGACGTACGAGCAGCGGTAGCCCCGGTTCGGCGGCAGCCACGTCGCGGCGTCCCCGTCGCCCTTCTGCTGGTTCAACGGTCCGTCGTCCGCGAGGAGGTTGAGCGGGTCGTTCGCGAAGGCGAGGCGCTGCTGCGGCGTCCACTGCTGGGCGCCCTTCTGCCAGGCGTCGGACAGGGCGACCACGTGGTCGACCTGCACGGCCTCGCTGGTGCCCTCGCCGCGGACGAACGCGATGCGGCGGCCGGAGTACGGGTCGGTCAGGGTGCCGCTGGCGACGACGCAGTCGCGGGTGCCGGGGCGGGTGGTGACGTCCACCAGGTCGCGCCGCAGGACGTCGTTGCGGGTGTCGCAGCCGTTGCGGTCGGTGTCGGCCCACGCGGGCCCGAAGAGGTCGCGGTCGTAGCCGGTCCGCGGTGCCCGGCCCTTGACCTCGAGCGTCGCCAGGACCGCCACGGCGCTCAGCGGGACCGCCTGGTCGTCGTCCTCCCCCGGCCGCGACGCCTCGCCCGTCGCGGAGTCGGGGGCCGACGACGTGGCCGGAGCGGTCGCCGTCGCAGGCCCGGGAGCCGGCGTGCCGGGTGCGTCGCAGCCGGCGCAGACGCCGAGGACGAGGACGGCGAGGAGTCGGCTGCGTGCTCTCCGCCTGCCCACGGTCATCCCCCGCGCGTCGGTCCCTGCGGCCTGGACGGGCCGCGTGCGGCACCCGCCGGTCGGTCGGAGCCGGGGACGACGATCGCACGAGCGCCCCTCGGGTCAGTCACCGCCCTCGTGGCGGGTGACCGCGGACCGAGGTGGCTGTCCGGGGCGGTCGTCACCGCCCCGGACGGGCCGACCCTCAGTGCGCGTGGGCGGCCAGGTGGTAGGCCTGGCCAGCGCGGGCGCCGAGCCACACGCCGCCGCGGATCGACATGGTCTCCGCGCTGTCGTAGGCGGGCACGATGTCGTCGTTGAGGTTGACGGTGGCCCGCTGCAGGAACCAGTTGTCGTCGCGCCCCTTGGGGTGGAAGCGGACGTACACGGGGAAGCGCTGCAGGTCCTCGGTGCGCAGCCGCGGGGAGCGGGGGTCGTTCAGCTGCGGGTGCAGCGTGTTGCCACCGGCGCCGAGGACGTAGGTGCGCGACGAGCCGGACTCGAAGTCGTCGGCCGAGGTGTCGAGGTAGAACTCGCGGCCGCCGATGCCGAGGTACACGTCCCCGTCGGTGCCGGCGCCGTTCGCGCGCATCGTCTGCAGGGTGACGCGGATGGTCGAGATGTCGGGCATGGCTGGGTGTCTCCGTCGTTGCGTGGTGCCACCGCCCCGGCGGAGCGGCCGGGAAGCAGGAGCGGCGGACCGCCCGCCTGAGACACGCAAATCGGGATCGACTCAGGTACTCGAGCGCCCCCAGTGCGCCAGGTGCAGCTCCCGCACGGCTTCTGCGTGTTCGGGGAAGGGGCCCTCGACGGGGTGCTCGGGCAGCACGTCGTGCAGCGACAGCGGGGCGACGGGCCCGGCGGGGACGCCGGCCTCCGCGGCCCAGGCCCGCAGCTGCTCGCCGGACGTCGCGAAGACGATCCGCCCGAGGCCGGCCCACCCGTGCGCGGTCGAGCACATCGCGCAGTGCTCCCCCGACGTGTACACCGTGGCCGCCGCGCGCTCGACCTCGTCGAGGTGGCTCACGGCCCAGCGGACCAGCTCGATCTCCGGGTGGGCGAGCGGGTCCCGGCCGGTGACCGTCCGGTTCCGGTCCTCCGCCAGCACCGTCCCGTCAGCGGCGACGAGGACCGAGCCGAACGGGGCGTCGCCGGCGGCGACCGCCTCGGCGGCGAGCTCGACGCAGCGGCGGAGGTGGTCCTGCTCGGTGCTCATGGTGGGGACGTTACGCCGCCCGTCACCTGGCGAGTCCGCCCTGCCGTTGTGCGAGCCAGTCGGCGACGCTCGTCAGGTACCGGCCGTACGAGGAGCGAGCCAGGGGGACCGCCGCCGCGAGGATCCGCACGTCGACGTCCAGGTACTCGTGGACGACCACGTTGCGCAGGCCCACGGACGGCTTCAGCTCGGCCGCCAGGTCGGCGTCGACCAACCCAGCCGATGCGGCCGCGTCGAACGACGAGCGGTAGTCGGTGACCGCCTCCCCGAGGACGGTCGCCGCGACGTGGCTGTTGACGGAGACCGCGAGCTGCACCAGCTGGCTGAGCACGTGCTCGACCACGTGCCGGCGGAAGCGGTCGGCCTCGAGCTGGTCCGCGGTGACCTCGCCGAGGCTCTCGAGGTCGCGCAGCAGCAACCGGATCGTGGCGAGCCGCTCCTGCACGACCCCGGCGCGCAGGTCACGCGGTGTCACCCTCCGCTCCGGAGCAGCTCGAGCTGCGCACGGCGCAGGTGGTCGGTGTCGAGCCGCTCCATCGTCGCGGCGATCTGCTCGCGCGCGGCGTCCCCGTCACCGCGCTCGTACAACGGCTCACCGAAGACGAGCGCCTGCTCGCGAGCCACGGGGCCCGCCGTGTTGAGGACCATGAGGTCGACCGCCCCGGTACCCGCCAGCTCCGCGAGCCGGTCCAGGAACGTCAGCACGTGCTCGGGCCGGTACGGCGTGAACCGCACGGCGACGTCGAGGTCACGCGGGTCGACGGCCTCGGGGTCGACGGCGCTCCCGAAGACGACCAGCAACGTGACGTCGTGGTCGTGGCAGAGACGGGCCAGTGCACCGGACGCTGCCGCCTCCCGCAGGACGGTGAGGTGCTCGGCGACGGCCATGCCAGGAGCCTACCGAGGCAGTGGTCAGGCACCCTGCCCACGCTCGGCGGCGCGGCAGAGGTCCTCCAGGTCACCCTGCAGGGCCTTGGCGACCGACCGGCGCGCCAGCGGGCCGGTGACCGCCCCGAGGACCTTGGCGACGGTGGTGGTCGGGCGGCCGTCGAACGTCAGGGCGACCTCGGTGCCGCCCTCGACCACGGGGGTGACGGTGAACGTCGAGACGTAGTGGGCCCCGTGGGCCTCGCTCTCCACGGTGTAGGACTCGTGCGGCGTCACGGCGGTCACCCACATCTCCTCGGTCGCGGGCCTGCCTAGCATCGTGCGCGTCTCGCGCCACCGGGTGCCGACGCCGAAGGCCGACCGCTCCCCCACCAGCTCGACGGCGTCCACGCCGCTGAGGACGCGCGGTGATCCCTCGATGTCGGTGGCGAGGTCCCAGACCCGCTCGACGGGGGCGGTCGTGGTGCGGACGACGGTGACTGCGCTCATGGGTCCGTTCTACCCCTCGGGGAGGACACCGGGCGGGACGACGCGGGTGGACGACGAACCCGCCGCCGGCTCACCGTCGCCGCAGGAGCACCGCCACCTCCTGGTGGCCGGTCTGCGGAAACATGTCGAACAGCCGGGCCGCCTCGGGCCGCAGCGACGGCATCCGCGCCAGGTCGGTGGCCAGCGTCGCGGGGTTGCAGCTGGAGTACACGACGTGCCCGACGGCCGACCGCTCCAGCCAGTCGGCCAGCTCAGGGCCGATCCCCCGGCGGGGCGGGTTGACGACGACGAGGTCGGGGACGTCGTCCTGATCCAGCGCCCACCGGGTTGCGTCCGCGGCGACGAACCGCGCGTCGAGCCGACCGTCGCCTGGGCCCCCCACCAGCTCGGCGGCGGACTGCTCCGCGCTCGCGACGGCCTCCGGCGACACCTCGACGCCGGTCACCGCCACACCGCGGCCCGAGCGGGCGCTGCCGGCGAGCGCGTGCAGCGCGAACCCGCCGACCCCGCTGTACAGGTCCCACAGGGACGCCGGGCCGACGTCCCCGACCCACTGCCGCACCTGCCGGTACAGACCGGCGGCGACGACCGTGTTGGTCTGGAAGAAGCTGCGCGGTCGCAGGTGCAGGGTGACGTCGTCGACGCGCATGGGCAGGGTCTGCTGGTCGGTGAGGGGGATCTCGACCTCCCCCTCGAGGGTGGCTTTGTGCTCGGGGTGCAGGTTCGCCGTGACCACACGCAGCTGCGGCAGCTCGGCGAGCAGCTGGGGCAGGTGGCGCCGCAGCCGCCCGAGCTGTCCCTCCGAGCGCAGCACGAAGCGGGCCATCACGTCGCCGTCCGGTGAGTGGGTCAGGTGCACGTACTTCAGCTCGCCCGAGCGCCGGGGCACGTCGTACGGCACCAACCCGATCCGGCCGAGGAGGGGCGGCAGCGCCTGCCAGACGGCGGACAGCCCGGGTTCGACGACGCCGCAGCCGCGCAGGTCCACTCCCCGGCCGCCGGTGTCGAGGATGCCGAGGGTCGGCTCGTCGCGGCTCCCGCCGACGACGCACTTGGCCTTGTTGCGGAAGCCCGACTCCGGGCCGGTGAACGGCTCGAGCCACGTCACGTCCGGCGCGACGGCCGACAGGACGTCGGCGCAGTGGCGCTGCTTGTCCGCCACCTGCGTCGCGTACGGGACGCCCATCAGGGTGCAGGACCGGCAGCGGCCGGCGTCGAAGTAGTCGCACTGCATGGTGGAGCCAGCCTAGGTGTCTTAACTCCACTGAAGCGTGCCTTATCCTGGTGAGGTGCACCTCACCGAACGCGAGCAGCAGGTCCTCGCCCTGCTGCGCCAGGACCCGCTGATCGGGTCCGAGGCGATCGCCGAGCGGCTCGGCACGACGAGGGCGGCGGTCAACGTGCACCTGTCGAACCTGACGCGCAAGGGAGCCGTCCTCGGCCGTGGGTACGTGCTCGCCGAGGGAGCCACGGTCGTCGTCGTCGGCGGGTCGAACCTCGACGTCAAGGCGCGGACGACGGCACCGCTGCGGCAGGGCACGAGCAACCCCGGTCGAGCCTCCATGGCCCCGGGCGGGGTCGGACGCAACGTCGCCGAGAACCTCGCCCGGCTCGGCACGACGACCCTCCTGGTCAGCTCGGTCGGCCGGGACGCGGCGGGCGAGACCGTGCTGGCGCAGACGATCGCGGCCGGCGTCAGGGTGGAGCACGTCCACCGCACCGACCGGCCCACCGGCAGCTACGTCGCCGTCCTCGACGACCGCGGCGAGCTGCACGCCGCGGTGTCGGACATGGCCGCGACCGCCGACCTGCGGCCCGAGCACCTGACCGCGGCGCAGGCGGACCTGGCCCGCGCGTCCCTGCTCGTGGTCGACGGCAACGTCTCCCCCGCCGTCCTCGACCGCGCGCTGGACCTGGCCCACGCCGCCGGCGTCCGCGTCGTGCTGGAGCCGGTGAGCGCCCCGAAGGCGGCCGCGCTGGCACCGCACGTCACCCCCGAGCGCCCCCTGCACGCGGTGACCCCGAACCGGGACGAGCTCGAGGCCCTGACCGGCCAGCCGACGCGCACCCGACGGCAGCTCCTGGCCGCCGCGGACGCCCTGCACGCGCGCGGCGTCGCGCTGGTGTGGGTGCGCCTCGGCGACCGCGGGTCCCTGCTGAGCGAGGCGACCGGCGGGACGACGACGCGCACGGACCTGCCGGCGCTGCCGACCGCGGTCGAGGACGTCACCGGCGCCGGGGACGCGATGCTGAGCGCGTTCTGCCACGCACTGCTGGAGGGCGAGAGCCCCGTGGACGCCGCGCGGCTCGGGCACGCCGCCGCCGCGCTGACCATCGCCAGCCCGCAGACCGTGCGGCCGGACCTGACCCCGCGGCTGCTGCGCGCCGAGCTCGCCCGGCACCAGCCCGCTGCGCACGTCGTCGCCACCGGCGACGGCACGAGCCCGAAGTCCCAACCCCGACCCGTCGGAGCACCATGAACCCGCCCACGCCCACCACCCCGCACCCCGCGCTGCGCCTGACCGACGAGGTGGCCGACGCGCTGCGCACCGGCGCACCCGTCGTCGCGCTGGAGAGCACGATCATCAGCCACGGGATGCCCTACCCGCAGAACGTCGAGACCGCCCGCGCCGTCGAGCAGGTCGTCCGCTCCCGCGGCGCCGTCCCGGCGACCGTCGCCGTCCTCGACGGCGTCCCCCGGGTCGGCCTCGCCGACGACGACCTCGAGCTGCTCGGCTCGAGCCCGGACGTGATGAAGGTCAGCGTCCGCGAGCTGCCGTACACGATGGCGCGCGGCATCCACGGGGCGACGACCGTGGCCGCGACCATGCGGCTGGCGGCGCTCGCCGGCGTTCCGGTGTTCGTCACCGGTGGCCTCGGCGGCGTGCACCGCGGCGCGCAGCGCACGTTCGACGTCAGCGCCGACCTCACCGAGCTGTCGACCACCCCCGTGGCCGTGGTGTCCGCTGGCGTGAAGAGCATCCTCGACATCGGGCTGACGCTGGAGGTGCTGGAGACGCTGCGCGTCCCCGTCCTCGCGTACCGCACCGACGAGTTCCCCGCGTTCTTCTCCCGCCGCAGCGGGCACGCCGCGCCGCTGCGCGTGGACACCGCCGACGAGGTCGCCGCCGTCATGCAGGCGACGTGGGACCTGGGGATCGGCAGCGGCCTGTCGGTCGTCAACCCCATCCCCACGGACGACGAGATCCCGGCGGACGAGATCGCCGCCATCATCGACCGGGCGCTGGCCGACCTGGACGCCGAGGGCGTGCACGGCAAGGACGCGACGCCCTTCCTGCTCGGCCGGATCGTGGAGATCACCGGCGGGGCGAGCCTGGCCGCGAACATCGCCCTGGTGCGCGACAACGCGCTGCTGGGCGCCGACGTGGCGGTGGCGTACGCGGCTCGACGCAGCGGCTGACGAACCGGCGAGCCGGCACCGGCTCCCCGGACGCGCGAGGGCGCCGAGCGGTGGTCCCGCTCGGCGCCCTCGCGCGTGTGGCGTCGGTCAGCCGACCTGCACCTCGGTGCGGTCACCGGACCACAGGGTGTGGAACACGCCGTCCCGGTCGACGCGGCGGTAGGTGTGCGCGCCGAACAGGTCGCGCAGCCCCTGCACCAGCGCCGCGGGCAGCCGCTCGCGCCGCACGGTGTCGTAGGCGGCCAGGGCCGAGGAGAAGCCCGGGACGGGGACCCCGTGCGTCGTGGCCAGGGCGACGACCCGCCGCCACCCGTCCTGGGCGCGACCCAGGTCGGCCGCGACCTCGGGGTCGGTCAGCAGGGTGGTCGGCGCGTCGGCGGAGTAGACCTGCCGGATCCGCTCCAGCAGCCGGGCGCGGATGATGCACCCGGCGCGCCAGATCCGGGCGACGGCCTCGAGGTCGACGTCCCAGCCGTACGCCTCGCTGGCGGACGCGATCATGTCCAGGCCCTGCGCGTACGCGACGACCTTGGACGCCCACAGCGCGTCCCGGACGTCGGCCAGGAGCGCGACGACGTCGTCCGGGGCGCCGACGTCCAGCACCGGCTCGGGACCGGGCAGCCCGCCGGAGACGGCCCGCAGCCGCTGGTGCCCGGACGCGGAGCGCGCGAACACGGCCGCGGCGATGGTGTCGACGGGCGACCCCACCTCCAGGGCGGTCTGCACCGTCCAGCGGCCGGTGCCCTTCTGCTCCGCGGCGTCCAGGACGACGTCGACGAGCGGGCGGCCCGTGGCGGCGTCGACCTGGTCGAGGACCTCGGCGGTGATCTCGACGAGGAAGGAGTCCAGGTCGCCGGTGTTCCACTCGCGGAACACCTCGGCGATCCGGGCCGGCTCGAGCCCGGCGGCGCGCAGCAGGTCGTACGCCTCGGCGATGAGCTGCATGTCGGCGTACTCGATGCCGTTGTGCACCATCTTCACGAAGTGCCCGGCGCCGTCGGGGCCGATGTACGCGCAGCACGGGTCGCCGTCGACGGTCGCGGCGATGCTCTCCAGCAACGGGCCGAGCGCGGCGTAGGACTCCGGCGATCCGCCGGGCATGATGCTCGGCCCGAGCAGGGCGCCCTCCTCGCCGCCGGAGATCCCGGCACCGACGAAGTGCAGGCCGACCTCGCGCAGGGCCGCCTCGCGCCGGCGGGTGTCCTCGAAGTGGGCGTTGCCGCCGTCCACGACCACGTCGCCGGGCTCGAGGAGCGGGACGAGCGCGTCGATGGTCGCGTCGGTGGCCGCACCGGCCTTGACCATGATGATGATCCGCCGCGGCCGGTCGAGGCTGGCCACGAGCGCCGCCAGGTCCGGGGCGGCGACGAAGGTCCCCTCGGCGCCGTGCACGCGCACCAGCTCGTCCAGCCGGGCGGTGGTGCGATTGTGGACGGCGACGCGGTGGCCGTGCCGGGCGAGGTTGCGGGCGAGGTTGGCTCCCATCACCGCGAGGCCGACGACGCCGACGTCCGCGCGCGCCTCCTGCGGCTCGATCGTCTGCGCACTCACCGGTCCGCTCCCTTCGCCGCGATGTCGGCGGTGATCTGCCGGAACCGGCTCTCCGTCAGCGGGTAGAAGGCCATCACGGCCAGCGACAGGATGCCGAACACCCCGAGGATGCCACCGGCCCACAGCTGGATGCTCTCGGCGACCCCGGCGGCCTGGTCCTGGCCGCTGGAGGCGCGGTCGGCGCTGAAACCGGCCCAGGTCAGGGCCAGCCCCCCGACGAACCCACCGAGCGCCTGACCCATCTTGCGGGTGAACGAGAACACCGCGTAGGTGGTGCCCTCCGTGCGGTGCCCGGTGCGCCACTGGCCGTACTCGACGGTGTCGGCCTCGAGCGCCCACATCAGGGTGTTGACGCCGTAGATGCCCAGCCCGCTGAGGAAGAACGCGACCAGCCCGAGCGCCGGGGTGCTCGACAACGGCGCGAACGCCAGCAGGGCCGCTCCGACGAGGGTGACGCCCCCGAACAGCAGGTAGCCGGCGCGCTTGCCGATGGTGCGCACCACCGTCGGGATGACGGGGCCCACCGCGAACAGGGAGACGGTCTGCGCGAGGGTGTTCCAGGCGATGAACTGCGCGTCCTGCTGGACGTAGATCGCCACGTACGTCCCCAGCGTGCTCAGGCCGGTGAAGCCGGTGAGGAAGAGCACGGATCCGGCGGACAGCCACAGCAGCGGGGTGTTGCTGCGCAGGGTGCGCATGCTGTCGCGCAGGGAGACCTTCGCGACCGGGCGGGCGACCTGCTCCTTGGTGCCGGAGACGGTGAACAGGTACAGGGCCATGCCGACGACGACGAACGCGCCGGTGGTGACGAACAGCGAGCGCTGCAGCGCCTCGGGGTCCCCGGCGTTGCCGCGGATCTGGGGGGCGACGACGAACGCGACCGCGAGGATGGCCAGCGCCGCGCCGTACATCCGGTAGGTGGCGAGCTTGCCGCGCTCGACGGGCTGCTGGGTCATCGCCGGGGCCATCGAGCCGAACGGGATGTTGACCAGCGTGTAGAAGACCGAGCCCATCAGCAGGTACGTGACGTACATGTAGACGACGGCCGCGGTCCCGGAGATGTCGGGGAAGAACGACTTCGCCGAGTAGATCGCCATGCTGGACAGCAGCAGCGGCAGGGAGAACACGAGGATGAACGGGCGGAACTTGCCGAGCCGACCGGGTCGCTTGGCGTCGACGACGCGGCCGACGAACAGGTCGGTGACGGCGTCGGCGAACCGGACGACGAGGAACATCGTGCCGATGACGGCGCCCTCGATGCCGACGACGTTGGTGTAGTACAGCGTCAGGAACATCGACGCCATGAAGAACGACAGGTTGTTCGCGGCGTCCCCGGCCGCGTACGCCAGGTAGTTGCGGCGGCTCAGCGGCCGCGTGACCGGAGACTGCGCTGCCGGTGCGGTGGCGGTCGCGTTCACGGGGGCTCCGGGGGCGGTCGGGGGTGCGGGCGGGCGGGTGGGCGGTGAGGTCACGGCGAAGCTCATCGAGAGGCCTTCTTCCAGCGGCGGCGCAGCGCGAACGCCGCGGACTTGGGCTTGCGGTCGCGGGTGAAGGCGCCCTTCTTGTTGCCGTCCACGCGCATGACGCCGGACTTCGTGGCGAAGTCGGCGAAGTTCCACACGTGCTCGCCGACGACGGCGTCGACGCGGTCGAACACGCGGTGGTTCATCTCCAGGTAGTCGACCTGGTACTCCTCGGTCCACGGCTGCGACTCGATCGCGTGCAGCCCGGTCAGGGTGTCGGCGCCGTACTCGGTGATGATGATCGGCTTGCCGTCACCGGCCCACGCCTCGAGCTCGTCCTGCCAGGCCTTCTCGGCGCCGGCGAGGTCGCCGGTGTTGACGTACCAGCCGTAGTACCGGTTGAGCATGAGGACGTCGGCGAACTGGCTGACCTGGCACGTGCCGTGCGGGGCGAGCATGACGTTGACGAAGCCGACGGGCCGGGTCGGGTCGAGCTCGCGGGTCAGGTCGAACAGCGGCTCGAAGTACTCGCGGGCGCCGTCGGTGTCGGACTCCGGCTCGTTCGCGATAGACCACAGCACGACGGACGGGTGGTTCTTGTCGCGGGCGACGAGCTCGCGGATCGCCTGGGCGTGCACCTCGCGGGTCGCGTCGTTCGCGGTCTCCGGGGAGTACGTGACGTACCCCTGGCCGCCGAAGATGCCGCCACCGAGGCCCATGTTCAGCCCGACCGCTGCGGTCTCGTCGATGACGACGATGCCGTGGCGGTCGGCGTAGTCGAGGACCTCCTCGGCGTACGGGTAGTGGGAGGTGCGGAACGAGTTCGCGCCGATCCAGTCCATCAGCTCGATGTCGTGCACGAGCCAGGCGTCGTCGTGCCCCTTGCCCTTGACGGGCAGGTCCTCGTGCTTGCCGAAGCCGGTGAAGTAGAACGGCTCGCCGTTGATGAGGAACCGGGTGCCGTCGACCTCGACGGTGCGGATGCCGACGTGCACCGGGTAGGAGTCGACGACCTCGTCGCCGTCGACGACCTCGGCGGTCAGCTCGTACAGGTACCCCTCGCCGGGCTGCCACAGGTGGGCGTCCTCGACGCGCAGGACGCCGGTCGCGCCGTCGGCGCGGGCGACCTCGGTGCCCTCGGCGTCGTGCAGGACGACGCGGACGGACGCGCCGGCGTCCCCGGCGGTCTCGACGCGGTAGTCGACGGTGCCGGTGGACCCGTCGCGGCCGGTGACGACGGTGACGTCGCTGACGTGGGTGCGCGGGGTGACGTACAGCCACACGGAGCGGTGCAGGCCCGCGTAGTTGAAGAAGTCGTGCCAGTAGATCTGCTGCTGGCCGGTCGGGGTGTCCTCGACGACGCCCGGCGGGATCGACTGCCACGTCAGGCGGTTGTCGACCACGGCGGTGACGCGCAGGACGGCGCCCGGCTCGGCGAGGTGGGTGACGTCGGCCTCGAACGGGGTGTAGCCGCCCTCGTGCTCGGCGACCTGCTCGCCGTCCACCCAGACGACGGCGCGGTGCGTCGCGGCGTCGAACCGCAGCACGACGCGCTGCCCGGCCCAGCCGCGCGGGACGCGGACGGTCGTCTCGTACCAGGCGTCGCCGATGTGGTCGCGGGCGCCGGCGTCGACGAGGACGTCGTTGTAGCTGGCGGGGACGGGCACGTCGCGGGTGCCGGTGAGAGGGGCGGCGGCCCAGCCGTCACAGCGGCCGGCGCCGTCGGCGTCGAGCCGGAACGACCAGATGCCGTCGAGGCTCTTGCGGTCGCGGGTTGCGGTGTCCTTCGGACGGAGCACGGTGACCTCCTGGGTCGGTCGCTGGCGTTCCTCCATTGACGGCCGTGGCGCCCGCGCACGGCAAGCGGTTGCCACCGGTTGCCGGGGGTGCCTACGGTCGGGTCGAGGTGGTGCCGGTGGCGGGGAGCCAGGGTGGCGACGGTGGGCGGTCGGCGCGCCCGGTGACCATCTACGACGTGGCCCGCGAGTGCGGGGTCGCCGCGTCCACGGTGTCGCGGGCGTTCTCCCGGCCCGGGCGCGTGAACCCGGGGACGGCGGCGCGGATCCACGAGGCGGCGCAGAGGCTCGGGTATCGCACGAACCCGTTGGCGCGTGCGGTGACCACGGGCCGCACCCGGATGGTCGGCGTGGTGGTGTCGGACGTGACGAACCCCGTGTACTTCCCGGTCGTCCGCGGGGTCGAGGCCGCCGCGGCGGAGCGGGACCTGACGGTGCTGCTCACCGACGCGCAGGAGTCCGCCCGCACCGAGCGCTCGGGGATCGACCGGGCGCTGCCGCTGGTGGACGGGCTGCTGCTGGCCGGGTCGCGGATGTCGGACGCGGCGATCCGCGCCACCGCCCAGCAGGTGCCGGTGGTGGTGTGCAACCGGCCCGTCGCCGGGGTCGCCAGCGTCGTCACCGACAACGCCCGGGGGGTGCGGCGGGCGGTCGAGCACCTCGGCGAGCTCGGCCACACCACGGTCACGTACCTGGCGGGGCCGGAGGCGTCGTGGGCGGACGGCGCCCGGTGGCGTGCCGTGCAGGAGGCCACGCTGGAGCTCGACCTGCGCGCCGTCCGGGTCGGCCCGACCACGCCGACGGTGTCCGGCGGGGTGGCGGCCGTCGACGCGCTGGCGCGCCAGCGGCCCACCGCCGTCCTGGCGTACAACGACCTGCTCGCGATCGGCGTGCTGCGTGGCCTGGCCCAGGCGGGGGTCGGCGTCCCGGACGAGGTCAGCGTCGTCGGCTTCGACAACATCTTCGGCTCGGACTTCTGCACCCCGGCGCTGACCACCGTCGCCGCGCCGTTGCTGGCGCTGGGCTCGGAGGCCCTGACGCACCTGGCGGCGCAGCTGGACGGCGTCCCGCCGCGCACGGGCGCACCGACGGTGCTGCCCGCCCGGCTGGTGATCCGCGAGTCGACCGGACCCGCACCGCGTCCAGCCCGGCCCAGGGCGCGTCGGCGTCCGCGGTGACCAGCGGCCGGGCTCAGCGCAGCCGGTAGAGCACCTCACCGGCCTGCGGGACGACGAGGGTGTCCGGGTCGGCCTCGTACGCGGCGAGGTCGACGTCGTCCGGGTGCACGTAGTCCAGGTTCGCGCCGCGCACCGTGCTCTCCGGCACGGACGTCGCGAGCGTGACCGTGACCCGCAGCCGCTCCCCCTCCTCGGGGTCCCACGTGCCCGCGCCGCGCAGGTGGGTGGAGTGCGCCAGGACGCCCCAGTGCAGGTGCTTGTACCGGTCCCACTGCTTGGTGAAGAAGTCGCGGCAGTGGTAGCCGATCTCGTCGATCTCGGGGTGCATGGCGGCGATCTGCCGCACGTGCGGGGCGTACAGGATCACCTGCCCGCCGTCGGCGACGACCGGTTCGAGCTTGTAGAACCCCTTGGCCGCCGTCCAGATGTCGTCGTACTTCTCGGGGATGAGCGACACGACCCGGCGGACGGGGGCGTCGAGGTAGCGCACGTGCGTCTCGGCGGAGACGTCGGCGGCGGCCGCCCACGCGGCGCGCGGGTCGCCGAACGCCGCGGCGTGCAGGGTGCTGGCCCCGGACTCGACGACGACGCACAGCGCGAGGGTCTGCGACGGGATGAGCGACGCGGCCTCGTCGATGAGCGCGCGCACCGGGGTCGTGCCCTTCGTGCCGATGATGTCGGCGCTGGTGATGAGCGCACCGAGCCAGTGGGACAGGTCGATGACCTCCTGGCCCGCCACCCCGGGGAAGAAGTACTTGTTGCCGCCGGAGAACCCGACGACCTCGTGCGGGAACACCGGCCCGACGACGAGGGCGACGTCGTGCTCGACGACGGCCCGGTTGAGCCGGACGTCGACCCCCTCGCGCAGCAGACCGCCGGACAGCTCGGCGACCCGGTCGGCGCCGATGTGCCCGAGGTCGGCGAACGCGGCCTGGTCCCACCACTCGTGGTTCAGGACGGTGGTGCCCGGGTAGCGCGACTCCAGCTCCCCCTCGGGGTAGCCGAGGTGACGCGCGAGCTCCGGCGGGTGCATCGCGGCGTGCGTGCCGAGCGCGACCAGCACCGTCAGCCGGGTGACCCGGCCGTGGACGGCGGCGTGGACGGCGTCCAGCAGCAACGGCAGCGGGCAGCTGCGGGTCGCGTCGGGGACGAGCACGCACAGGCTCCGGCCGTCGAGGTCGGCGGCGGCGAGCTGCTCGGTGACGAACCGGCGCACCTCGTCGTCGTCGAGGACGACCCCCGGGCCGCCGACGACGGCCGCCGGAGGGGCTGGCGCGGTGGTCTCGGGCGTTGGCACCACGGTGTCGCTCATGCGGTTCACCCTGCCCCCGCCCGGGGGCCGCGGCAAGGAGCGGCGGCAACCCGTGGCAACCGGTTGTCGGCCACGGGGTGCGGCTCGGAGCATGGCTGCATGACCAGCGCCCCGCCCCTCGCCTTGCACCCCGACCGCCTGCTGCCGGCCGACCCGGCGGCGCGCGACGTCGCCCGCCGGCTGTACGAGGCCGTGCGGGCGCTGCCGATCATCTCCCCCCACGGGCACGTCGACCCCCGCACCCTGCTGGACGACGTCCCGTTCGCCGACCCGGCGAGCCTGCTCGTCACCCCCGACCACTACGTCACCCGCCTGCTGCACGCCAGCGGCGTGCCGCTGCAGGACCTCGGGGTGGGTCGCGGCCCGCTACCCGAGGCCGAGGCGCGGGAGGTGTGGCGGCGGCTGTGCAGCCACTGGCACGTCTTCCGCGGGACGCCGGTGCGGTACTGGCTGGAGTCCGAGCTCGCCGACATCTTCGGGGTGACCGTGCGGCCGTCCGCCGACACCGCCGACGCCGTGTACGACCAGGTCGCCGACCGGCTCGGCAAGCCCGAGTACCGGCCGCGAGCCCTGTTCGAGCGGTTCGGCATCGCCGTCCTCGCCACCACCGACGACCCGTGCGACGACCTGTCCGCGCACGCCGCCCTGGCCGCCGACCCGACCTGGTCCGGGCGCGTCGTCCCGACGTTCCGGCCGGACCGCTACCTCGAGCCGGCCGGCGCCGACTGGCCCGCGCTGGTCGCCCGCCTCGGGGACGTCGCCGGCGCCGACACCGGCACCTACGCGGGGTGGGTCGAGGCGATGGAGCGCCGCCGCGCGCACTTCGTCGCCCACGGCGCGACGTCCGCCGACCACAGCCACGAGGACGTCCGGACCGACCCGCTCGACCCGGCCGAGGCCGAGCGCGTCTACGCGTCCGCGCTCGCCGGTCGCGCGACGGCGGCCGAGGCGGTGGCGCTGCGCCGGCACATGCTGCTGGAGATGGCGCGGATGTCGTGCGACGACGGCCTGGTGATGACCCTGCACCCGGCGGTCCGGCGCGGCCACCACTCCCCCACCGGGTCGCAGTTCGGCCCGGACACCGGGCACGACATCCCGCTGCGGGTGGAGTTCACCGACGCGCTGCGCCCCCTGCTAGAGCGGTACGGCACCCACCCGAACCTGCACCTGGTGCTGTTCACCCTCGACGAGACGGTGTTCTCCCGCGAGCTCGGGCCGCTCGCCGGCTTCTACCCGTCCGTGTACGTCGGCGCCCCGTGGTGGTTCCTCGACGCCCCGGAGGCGGTGCGCCGGTGGCGGTCCGCGGTCACCGAGTCCGCCGGGCTCACCCGCACGTCCGGGTTCGTCGACGACACCCGCGCCTTCTGCTCCATCCCGGCCCGCCACGACATGTCCCGGCGCCTGGACGCCGGCTTCCTCGCCCAGCTCGTCACCGAGCACCGGCTCGACGAGGACGAGGCGCTCGAGACCGCCGTCGACCTGGTCACGGGTCGCCCGACCGAGGCGTTCAAGCTGTGAGCGCGCCCCTGCGCCGCGAGGGCGCCGCACCGCCGGTCCGCATCGTGCACCTCGGCCTCGGCAGCTTCTTCCGCGCCCACCAGGTCTGGTACACCGCGAACGCCCCGGACGCCGACCAGTGGGGCGTCGCCGCGTTCGCCGGCCGCAGCCGCGCGCTCGCCGACGCCCTGGACGCCCAGGGCGGCGCGTACACCCTGCTCACCCGTGCCGCCGACGGCGACCGGTTCGACGTCGTCGGGTCGGTGGTGCGGGCGCACGCCGCCGACGACCACGACGCGTGGCTCGGCTACCTCGCCGACCCGGCCGTCGCCGTCGTCACGGTGACCGTCACCGAGGCCGGGTACCGGCAGGGCGGCTACCGGCAAGGCGGCGCTGACGACGGGTCGCCGGCGGGCCTGGACGCGACCGACCCCGACGTCACCGCGGACGTCGACGCGCTGCGCGCCGACCCCCGCTCCCCCGTCACCACCGCGCCCGGGCGTCTCGTCGCCGGGTTCCTCGCCCGCCGCGCCGCCGGCGCCGGCCCGCTGGCCGTCGTCCCGTGCGACAACCTCATGCACAACGGCCCCGTCGCCGCCCGGGTCGTGGGCGACCTCGCCGCGCTGGTCGACCCGACGCTCGCGGCGTGGGTCGAGGCGAACGTCTCGTTCGTCACGACGGTCGTCGACCGGATCACCCCCCGCACCACGGACGACGACGTGGACACGGTCACCGCGGGCACCGGCCGCCACGACGCCGTCCCCGTCGTCACCGAGCCGTTCAGCGAGTGGGTGCTCGCCGGGTCCTTCCCCGCCGGCCGGCCCCGCTGGGAGGACGCCGGCGCCACGTTCACCGACGACGTCACCGCCTACGAGCAGCGCAAGCTGTGGCTGCTCAACGGCGCGCACTCCCTGCTCGCCTACGCCGGCCCCGGCCGCGGGCACACCACCGTCGCCGACGCCGTGCAGGACCCGGTCTGCCGGAGGTGGGTCGAGCAGTGGTGGGACGAGGCGTGCCCGCACCTGCCGCACCCCGACGCCGAGCTCGCCGCCTACCGGGCGGCGCTGCTGGACCGGTTCGCCAACCCCCGGATCCGGCACCTGCTCGGCCAGGTCGCCGCCGACGGGTCGCAGAAGCTCCCCGTGCGGATCCTGCCCGTGCTGCGCGCCGAGCGGGCGTCCGGACGCCTGCCCGCGGGCGCCGTCCGGGTGCTGGCCGCGTGGGTGCTGCACCTGCGCGGCGACGCGTCCGCGGTGACCGACCCGCGCGCCGAGGAGCTGCGGCAGGCCGCGGACGGGGACGTCGGCGACGCCGCCCGGCGGGTGCTCGCCGCCCTCGACCCGCAGCTGGCGGGTGACGACGCGCTCGTCACCGCCGTGGCGGACACCGTGCGCGACCTCGCCGACGGCACCGCGACGTGACCGGGCACGCGAGCGGGCGTCAGGGCCGGGCGTCCGGGGAGGACGGCGCGGGGGGCCGTCCACCGGCGCGGGTGGTCATCGGCCTGGACGTCGGCACGACCGCGGTCAAGTGCGTCGCGTTCGGGCTAGGGTCGCCGTGGCGGCACGTCGCCGTCCGCGAGTACCCGCTGCTGGAACCGGAGCCGGGGTGGCAGGTGCAGGACCCGGCGGCGGTGCTCGCCGCCGCGACGGACGCCCTCGCCCGGTGCGCGGCCGCGGCGGGGTCAGCGGACGTGGTGGCCGTGTCGGTGAGCACCGCGATGCACGGCCTCGTGGGCCTGGACGCCGACCTGCGTCCCGTCACGCCGCTGGTGACGTGGGCGGACGGCCGGGCCCGGGAGGAGGCCGCGTGGTTGCGGACCACCGACGAGGCCGCGTCCCTGCACCGGTCCACGGGCACCCCCCTGCACCCCATGTCGCCGCTGGCGAAGCTGCTGTGGTTCGCCCAGCAGGAGCCGGCCACCTGCGCGCGGGTGCGGTGGTGGGCGGGCCTGAAGGACGTCGTCCTGCACCGGCTGACCGGGACACTCGTCACCGAGCTGTCGTCGGCGTCCGGGACGGGGCTGCTGGACCTGCGGTCACGCACGTGGCACGCGGCCGCCCTCGACCTGGCCGGGGTGGACGCCGAGCAGCTCCCCCCGGTCCTGCCGACGACCGCGACGCTCGGGCTGGACGGCCCGGTCGCGGCCCGGGTGGGGCTGCGGCGCGGGACGCCGGTGGTGCTCGGCGCCGGTGACGGGCCGCTCGGCAACGTCGGGACCCGCGCCCTGGCCCCCGGGACCGCCGGGCTGTCGCTGGGGACGAGCGGCGCCGTGCGCATGGTCGTCCCGGCGCCGCCGGCGGACCTGGACCCGGCGCTGTTCTGCTACGCGGTCACGGACGACGCGTGGACCGTCGGCGGGGCGGTCAGCAACGGCGGGATCGTCGTCCGGTGGGCGCAGCAGGCGCTCGCACCGGACCTCGTAGGCGCCTCGGACGACGGTGTCGAGCCCGACGAGCGGGTGCTGCAGCTGGCCGCGACCGTCCCCGCCGGCAGCGAGGGCCTGGTGATGCTGCCGTACCTGCTGCCGGAACGGGCGCCGCTGTGGGAGCCGGACCTGCCCGGCGCCTACCTGGGGCTGCGGCGCGGGCACACCCGCGCGCACCTCGTCCGCGCCGCGGTCGAGGGTGTCGCCGGGCAGCTGTCCACGGTCGTCGACGCGCTCGACCGGTTGCAGCCGGTGCGCGAGGTCCGCGCCACCGGCGGTGCGCTGCGCTCCCCGCTGTGGTCGTCGGTACTGGCCTCGACGTTCGACCGACCGCTCGTGCACACCGGCGACGCGGAGGGATCCGCCCTCGGGGCCGCCGCGCTCGGGCTGCTCGCCCTCGGGCACGTCACCTCCCTGGCCGCCGGGGCCGAGGCCCTGTGCCCCGACGGTGGGGACGGGCGGGTGACGCTGCCCGACCCGGGTGACGCGCTGGTGTACCGGCGGGTCCGCGAGCGGGTGCCGGCGCTGCTGGCCGGCCTGGCCCCGGTGGCCGGCGGTCAGGCGGCGCCGCGGACGGTGAGGAGCACCTCCCCGGTCGTCGTCCCCTGCGGGTCCAGCCGGAACGTGTAGGCGCCGGTCGCGGGAAGCGTGACGGCCGTGGACGTGCCGTTGTCGCGGCCGCTGACGAGCGTGGAGCCGTCGGGGGCCAGCAGCCACCACCGGGGCTCGGTCGAGTAGCTGGTGCCGAACGTGTTGCCGCTGACGACGATCTGGACGCGCTGGCCGGCCGTGGCCGTCACGGTGGCGGTGGCGTCCTGGCCGGGTGCGTCGACGGCGACGGTCAGCGGCACACCGTCGACGCCGACGGACCCGGCGTGCGCGTCGTCCGGGACGGTCCACACCGCGACCGAGAGCTGCCCCGTCGTCGTCCCCTGCGGGTCGAGGACGAACGTGTACGTCCCGGTCTGCGGCAGCGCCCGGGTGTCGACCAGGGCGGCGTCCCGGCCCGAGAAG